>CAZMKG010000001.1:0-12342 GCA_964567015.1 uncultured Gammaproteobacteria bacterium
TTAAAAGGAGGAATAATCGCTTCGCTTTTAATCATGCTTTTTGTCTTTAAGAGCTTGCTTTTTCCTTATATAACCTCGAAGCAGTTGCCGTTCAATATTATTATGGAACTGCTTTTTGCTCTCTGGCTGGTGTTTATAATGCGCTATCCGGAGTATCGTCCAAAAAAGAACTGGATTTCTATTGGTTTAATCGCGTATTTTGCCGCCATTTTATTATCATGTTTTTTCAGCGTCGATTTCAACTTAAGTGTTTGGGGGGATGCGGAACGGATGTTGGGGTTCTTCCACTTGGCTCATTTCTTAATTTTCTACTTTATTATCATTACCGCGTTCCGTTCTTGGAAAGAATGGAAAGCTCTTTTGCTTTCTTTGATATCAGTCGCGACCTTAGTTAGTTTAATCGGTTTATTCGGCGTTAATCCGTATAGCACGATCGGCAACACGGCTTATGTCAGCGGTTATCTTATTTTCGGTATTTATTTTACGGTTTTACTGTTCTTCCGTTCAAACAATAGGGGCGCGCGCTGGTTTTATATTCTCCCACTTTTAATCATGTTGATTGAATTTAAGAACATGCATACTTCCGGCGCGATTATCGGGTTGGGCGCAAGCATTCTTTTGATGTTTCTATTGCTCGGCCTGTCGCATACTGGTAAAAAAGTGAGAGTTGGCTCATTAATCGCTTTTATCGTAGCTGTGGTTGCTCTTGTCGGTCTTTTTTCCCAGATAAATTCTGCTTGGTTTCAAAACAGTTTCTTAAAAAATCTGACTTTTCAAAAAGCCACTTTCCAAACCCGTTTGATTTCTTGGAAAGGGGCGGCCGCCGATTTTAAATATCATCCTTGGCTCGGCACCGGTTTCGGCAACTACGCGATAATTTTTGACAGGAATTTTGATTCTAAATTTTATGATTACGCGAACACCGATACCTATTTTGACCGCGCCCATAACAATCTTATTGATATTACCTCAACGACCGGCGTAATCGGGCTAATAACTTATTTAAGCATTTTCTTGGCCGCTTTGGTTTATTTATGGAAAGAATTTAAGTTAAACGGAAAAAGAACCGGCAGCGACGCCGCCGGTCTTAATAATGTCGAGATTATTGTTATTGTTTCTTTAATTACCGCCTACTTTATCCAGAATTTAGCTATTTTCGATTCCTTTACGACTTTGATGGGGTTAATGATAACTCTCGGCTTTATTTATTGGCTTGATTTTCGCCGCGGGAGCGAAGAAACCGGCGAACGCGAACCGCGCTTTATTATAAAAAAAGAGGGGGCGGAGTTATTATGCCTGCTCGGATTTCTTTTAGCCGCTTTCCTTTTTGCCAATTACTATAATATAAAGACTTGGAAAATGTTTAAAGGAGCGATTGATGGTTATACGCAAATCGCTTCCGGTAATATCGAAAAAGGAGTGGATATTTATAAGCAGAGTTTAGTCGGCCGGCCGATGGAGCGCGACGCTCGCGTTACTTTAATTAATCTCGTCTCCGCCAATCCGTCGATGCTAAGCGGTTTGAGTTCTGAAAAAGCCTTGGATATTCTTGATTATACGATTTCTTTGGCGCAGATGAACGTTTCGGAAAATCCCGATGATAGCATGATGCAGATGCAGCTGGCTCAGGTTTTGGACGCGGCCGCCAGATACAGTTATAAGAATCTCGAGAGATTTAATTTTTATTCGACTCAGGCGATGCAAGCGATTGAAGCTTCGATTGAAACCAGTCCGAAAAGAGCTACTACTTATTTCGTTAAAGTGCAAATGCAGCTGTTTAGAAACGAAAACGATGAAGCGGTTTCAACCATGAAACAGGCAATTGCTTTAAACACTAATTATTCCGAGGGATATTGCCGTTTGGCGCAGATATATTTTGTCATAAAAGACAATAAATACGACAATGAAATCGGAGAGACGATAAATAACTGCGTTGATAAAGGCGGAGCTTCCGGTATCAGTTCGGCTAATTTTTTGAAATTGGGAATAAATTATTATTCCGATAATGAGATAAAAGATTATAATCGCGCCGCTATTTTATTGGAACGTTTGGCGGAGATTTCCGAACCGGATCCGGAAGTTTGGTATAATCAAGCGAAGCTTTATTATGTAATCAAGAAAGAGGCGGAAGCGGAAGCGTCTTTCCAAAAAGCATTGGCTCTTGATCAGTCTTTAGCCGGCAGTTGGTCGGAATTTAAGTTGTTTGTCGACGCCAATCGCGCCGATAAATAGAATGGGCGGCGCTTTTAAGATGCGCCTTAAAAAGATAAAAAATAAATAAAGAGTTAAAACATAAAATCAGACTAAAAGGTCTGATTTTTGTTATTGGCAAATAAGCGATTTTTTCGGGCGATTTTTTACGGAAACAATAAGAAATATTTTATCTTATCTTTAAAATTCTATCAGGGCGGTTTTGCTATATTGAAAGAGCTAAGAATTAATATTTAAAATTATGGAAATCAAAAAAGGGTGGCGCCGGTTAACCGCGCTTGGCGGGTCTTTTATGAAAAGATTGCGGTTAGATACGCCGCGGCGGAAAATTATTTTTGGCGGGATAGCACTCGCGGCGGTTTTGCTCGCCTGCTTGGTTATTTCTCTTTTAAGCGTAAGCGACGGGGAAGTCGCCTTGGCCGAACTGGCCGAATCGTTTAAGAATGAAGCTATCTGCCACGAAGAGTGTTATTTGCGCCGCCAGGAGAAAGAGGGAATTATCGAAGTGAAATTAAAAGAAGGGGACGCTCGATTGGAAAAACGAATCGTTTCTTATTGGCGCGATCCCGAAGGCAATCTCGAATTTAAGAAAGAACTGGTTCGGTTGCCGGTGGCGGTTTATGGAAAGAATAATCCGCCCGCTTATATTAATGACTATTTAAGCGATCCGGATGCCGATTCGAGATTAATTCGGGAAATTCTATCCGTGTTTAATATAGAAGCAGCCGCTAGCGCCGGTCTGTTGGTTAATTTGGATAATAAGATAAATGGCGCGACCGAAACAACCGAAAAGATCGAGGCGATAAAGACTTTAGGCAAGGTCGCCGGCGGCAGCGAAATTGACCGTTATTTTTTGCTTTTAAAGAGCGAAGAAGAAATAGAGGTAAAGAAACAGGCGGTTATAAGTATCAGTAATATTCTGGAAAAGTCTAAATATTTTACCTTAGATCAGATTTCGCTTATCGAATCTTTAATCTTGGCGCCGGAAACGGATAAAAAACTGCGGCAGGATTTGGTTTTATTGTTAGGCGACTATTATTTGATTTACCCCGATGAAAGCGAAGCGGTTTGGCGGAAAATTTATAAAGACAAATCTTTAGACAGTATTAGCCGTCTTTTTTCCGCTGATAATTTAAATCATCTCGCAGAGGCAAAGTTAGAATTGCCCGCGATCAGTCCGGAGGAATGGGCTGATTATTATAATCAATAAAAAATATGAAAAAAATATCCGTAAAAATTTGTTTGGCCTTTTTCTGTTTATTATTGGGCGTCAATTTCTCCTTGCCTAAAGTTTGCCGGGCGTTGACGCCTGGAGCGCTGGTTTACCGCACTTCCGCCGGCGGGAAGATGTATGGTTATAGCGGCGATCCGCTTATCTATTCGGAAAAGGGAATAATGAAAGATATCTATCCCGGCCATGTCGGAATCTATATCGGCAAAGAAGACGGCGTCGACTATATCGTTGAAGCTCTGACTGACGGAATCGTGATGACGCCGGCCGATAAGTTTGTTAATGAGGCTGAAGGGGAAAAATATTTGGGCGCCAAAATTCCGAAAGATTTGACGGCTGCTCAACAGGCGAAAGTCGTAAAAATCGCGCGGAGCCTGGCCGGAAAAAATCTGGCGTATGATTTCGATTATAAAACGCAAAAAGGACCGGACTCGGGAGAATGGACTTGTGTCGGCCTGGCGGAAAAAATATATGAAAGCGCCGATATATCAAATCCCAACAATCTCGATTCTTTGGAATATGACTATGGTTATTATGCTGTTGATATAACCGCCGACGGTTTTGATGATTATAGTGTTATTAATTCCGATGGCGATTGTTTTTCGACTGATTATGAATTTTCTAAAATCGCGCGCCGGAAAAATTTATTGTTGCCGGCGCCGGAGCTTATCGGATATGATGTCGGTTTGGAAATAGAAGGCGAACGTTTTATATTTTTGCCTTATACGCAATTTCTGCAGCCGACTTTAGCTGATACGCCGACCGACATTAAGATATCTTCGTCTTTTTCCGGCAGCGAAGTCCGCGGCGCTTATAAGGCTGCCGGTTTGGTTGCAAGATGGAGCTTGATAAACAATCCGATCTCTTCGATAAAAATAATCGCTCAAAAGACCGGCAATTTACTCGCGAGTTTGAAGGATAAGGTTTTCGGTTCCGGTTCGGACGACTTATCGGACAATATAGTGTTCAACGATATTGTCGAAACGGTCAGTCCGGAGTTAGGGGTAGCCGTTAAAGCGCGGGCAGTTATTAATAAAGCCGCCAAAAGCGATACCGGGAGCAAGGATAAAGAAAAAGTTTCGGCTATGGATAAGGCGATTGATCAGGCCTCCGGCGATAAATCAAAGAAACTAACCGCCAAGGTTGTGAAAAATTCGGAACTGATAGCTAAATCGGCTGCCGAAAATGCCGCGGCGGAAAAAAATAAGGCCGCTGAAGATGCTGCTAAAGACGATAAGAATAAGAAAGTAGCCGCTGTTTTAGAGCCTGAAAAGGCCGCTAAAAAGGCTGAATCGACTTCGACGGTTAGTATGGCCGCATCTTATTATACCCCTGCCAGCGCGCCTGTTTCGACCGTTTCCGGGGGCAGTAGCCATAGCGGTGGCGGTTCTTCGTCTAGTTCCGGTTCCTCGAGTTCCCAGCCGGTTGCGGATTATCCGAAAATCGCGACTATCAGCCGGGTTTACGCGACCGGAGATAACGATTATGTCGAACTATATAATCCGACCGATTATGATTTTGATTTGGCCGCCGCCGGTTATCGGATTGAAGTAGCAAAGACAAGCAAGGATCCTAATCTCGCGATTGAAATCGGAAATACTCGCGACGGTTCTTACCCCGGCGGGACAGTGATTAAGGCCAAGGGTTATTATTTAATAGTTAAAAGCGCGGCTAGCGACTATTATCTTAACAAAGCCGATGCGATTGCTATCCGCAAAGAATTTACGTGGCCGGGTTCGGCTCATACAATATATTTGGCGACGGCGGCGGTGAGCGCGAGCACCGATGAAGATATTGTTGAAGCGATCGGTTTCGGAAACGACGCTACATATTTTCAAGGGAATGGACCGGCTCAAGAAATAAAAGATTATTATGTTTTAAAAAGAACATCCGATACTTGCAACAATGACTCCGACTTTAATTTGATAAAATCCGACGATCCGGAAATTGATTGGTTGGCTCTTGAAATTAATAATGGCGATGATTCGACGGCGACTTCTTCGGATAATATAGCCACTTCAACTCCTGAAGTGGCTTCTTCTTCCGAGGAGGTCGCTACCTCAACCGACCCTATCGCTACTTCAACCGACCCTATCGCTACCTCAACCGACCCTATCGCTACCTCAACCGACCCTATCGCTACCTCAACCGAACCGGTTCAGCTCGGAAGAGTTCGTATAAATAAAATTTACGCGACCAGAGACAATGACTATATAGAACTATATAATCCGACCGATTACGATTTCAATTTGGAGACCGCCGGTTATCGTTTGAGCAAGGCGGAAACGTTAGAGTATCCCGATATTTTAATGAGAATCGGCGACCCCGGAGACGGTTCTTACCCCGGCGGGACAGTCATAAAAGCCCATAGCGCCTATCTTATCGTTCGTGATGAAGCCGATGATTTTTATAAATCAAAAGCCGATGCGATTGCCACTCGAGAAGATTTCACTTGGGACGGTTCCGGACATACGATTTATCTCGGAAAAGACGCAGTCAGTTCAAGCACCGACCCGGACATTGTCGAAGCGGTCGGTTTCGGGACGGACGCGAGTTATTGGCGCGGGGCGGGTCCGGCGGCGGTAATTGCGGATAATTATGTTTTAAATCGGATAGCCGAAGATGGCGACAATAAGTCTGATTTTAATTTGATAAAATCCGATGATCCGAATATCGATTGGTCCGGCGGCGCGTCCGAGGAACTGATTTCAAATGGAATATATACTTTTTCTTCATCCGATTACGATCTGTTTCCACAAGTGGAACCGATTGATTCAAGCGGCTTAAAGTATCTTTGGCATTTTGACGAATGTTCCGGCAATCAGATTAACAGCTCTATCGGTTCTTCATCTTCGGTTTTTAACAGTGTTTGGGCGGGTGGAAAATTTGACTGCGCCCAGGAAGGCGGAATGAATGTTAAAAAGATGGAAACTGCTTTATCGGAACCGGTAGACATAAATAATTTTTCCATAAGTTTTTGGTTTAAAACGGATGGAGAATATCCGCGTTTAAGTTTAACATTATCGAACAGCGAAGAAGAATATATAAATGTGACCTTGGAGTCGGGCCTGATGCAATTTGACGGCCTGCCTAACCCTGATTGGCGTTATTATACGGAATTTCCATTCGATAATATTTGGCGACAAGCGGTTTTAGTCGTTAATCGCAACGAAGGGTATTGGGCTTTTTATGTCGACGGACAAGAAAAGATGCATATAAATTCATATAAGCTTTTTTCGATGATGGATAAATTAAAGATAGATGGCAGTAATGGGCTGTTTGTTATCGATGAAGTCGCCGTTTGGGACAGGGCTTTGCCGCCGAACGAGGTTTATTCTTTGCGCAATATAGAACAACCTTTTGCTCCGATTGCTTTCCGCAGCCTCCAAACAGCACCCGTCTTGAAACATTTTTGGAATTTTAACGAGGGAATAGGGACGATCGCCGGCGATGCAATCGGCGATGCGGATTTGACGGTTGATAAAAATTCCTGGAACAGTTTAAATTTAGAGAATAGCGTCTTTGTAAATACATGGGGCAAGAATATAAAAACCAATTTTCCGGCTCTCGAATCACCCGATATTTCTCTAACTTTTAAATGGCGAAGCACTGATGTTTCTAACGGCGATCGCAATCGCATTGTTTTAAGAAACGAAGAAACGGGCGGAATTTTAACGGCTATTCCCGGTCAATATATTTCCGGCTATGAGTTTGCCGGAAAATATAATTTTATGGGTTATACCAATTGTCTGAAGACTCCGGAAGACACGGAATGGCATGATATAGCCGTTGTTTATGATTCTTATCGTTATCTATTACGTCTGTTTGTCGATGGCAATGAGACAGAAAATCATGGACTTCTTTGGCCGGCTGATCGACCGCTGATTGATGCTCTAGAGATGATTGACGAGAATGGGGTTGTCGAAATAGACGACTTGGGCATCTGGGAGGGCGCTTTAAGTCCGAAACAAATTAAGGCAATATCAGCTAATAATTAATAAAAAAAGCCACCTTCGGGTGGCTTTTTGCTTGATTTTTTTCTAGTTTTCTTGTATTCTGTAATTGTTATTGGGATAAGCGGGCAATCGCTCTTTTTTGTAATTTTAATTATAAAAGAGAGAGGAAAGTCCGGACTCCACGCTTATTTTATAAGCGAAATGATAGTGGGTAACGCCCACCGGAGCTCTTAAATAATATTAAGAGCTTTAGGGACAGTGCCACAGAGACAATACTAATCCTGGAAATTTTGACAGGATCAAAGGTGAAAAGATACTGGATGGTTCCATAAAAAGAAGCTACCAGTTTCGGCCTCCGGCGACGGAGATGCCGCGGTAAACCCTATCAGGAGCAAGAGCAAAGTTCCGTCCGTTTTCGGAGGGAATAAAAAGTAGCTCGCATGAGCTTATTAGTAATAATAAGCCTAGATAAATGATTGCTAGAACAGAATCCGGCTTACGGCTGTCCTAATAACAATTGTCTTTATTTGTTTTATATATGAAAAAAATTGAAACGTTTTTTTCTGTTCTGATGATTCCGGTCGATTTTGTCTTGTTGGTCTTGGCCGGTCTTAGCGCTTACCGCTTAAGATTTTCGGATTGGTCGGCAAGCATCCGTCCGATAATTTTCGATTTGCCTTTTCCCGAATATTTCCGTTCCTTGATTTTTATTGCTGTTATCTGGATTTTTATTATGGCTTTAGCCGGTCTGTATAATGTCAGAAGCGCGCAAAAATTGGCGGTTGAAATCAATAAGATTTTTTTCGCTTGCGCCGCCGGTTTGGCGGCCATTGCGATTTTAATATTTTTCCGGAGAGATTTGTTCGATTCCCGTTTTATCGTTTTGGCTGGTGTTGTTTTTGCTTTCTTATATTTGTTTATCGCACACGCCTTTATCCGCTGGCTGCAAAAACAACTCTATAAATATGGAGTCGGCGTCCATAAAGTTATTCTGGTCGGAAATTCGATAACGACCGACAATTTAATGTCGGAGTTTTCCGCAAATAAAAAAGCCGGTTTTGAGGTTGTAAAACGCGTTCGTGATTTTTCTCTTGAAACCGCTCAAGAATTGGCGGAATTTATCGAAGACCACGAAGTTGACGAGATTATTTCAAGCGATCCTAATTTAACGAAAGCGGAAATGCTTCGTCTTTACGATTTTTCCAATGATAACCATATTACCTTTAAGTATGTCGCCGATTTATTCGGGGTTAAAGTTCTGCGCACGGAAGTGGCGGAAATATTCGGTATGCCGATTGTCGAAGTTAAAAGAACAACCCTTGAAGGCTGGGGCCGAGTTTGGAAGAGAATCTTTGATATTGTTTGTTCCGGCATCTTGATTATAATATTATCGCCTTTGATAATTTTAACCATTTTGTTGATAGCGCTCGATTCGCGCGGACCGATATTTTTCTCCCGCCGCGATGACGGCAGTCCGGTCTATCGCGTCGGTGAGGGCGGCGCGCCTTTCCGTTATTTTAAATTTCGTTCCATGATTCCAAATTCCGACAGTATGCGCTACAAAGAATTAGCCGACAGGAACTTACGCAGTGAAGGTCCGCTTGTTAAGATTAAGGACGACCCGCGCGTGACGCGTGTCGGACGTTTGATTCGCCGCTGGTCGATTGATGAACTGCCGGAATTATTTTTAGTTTTTATCGGCCGTATGAGTTTAGTCGGACCGCGTCCGCACTTGCCGGAAGAAGTCGCTAAATATGAAAATTATCATCGCAAAACTTTGACGGTTAAACCGGGGATAACCGGTTTGGCGCAAGTTTCCGGACGCAGCGATTTATTGTTCGAAGAAGAAGCCAAACTCGATATTTACTATATCGAAAATTGGTCATTCTTACTCGATATTTCCATTTTATTAAGAACGCCTTTGGCGGTTTTCAAACATCGCCAAGCTGAATAATTAAAAATCGCTGCGGCGGTTTTTCAAACAAATGAAAGTTGCTTTAATTCACGATCATTTGGCGCAAGACGGCGGGGCGGAAAAAGTCCTGAAGGTCTTTTCCGATATGTTCCCCGAGGCGCCGATTTATACTTTGCTGTACGAAAAAAAACAAGTCGATAAATATTTTAGGTATCGCCATATCGAAACTTCGGTTATTCAAAAATTACCGGGCGGAATAAAACATTATCAATGGTATTTGCCTTTCATGCCGCTCGCCGTTGAATTTTTTGACTTATCTCCTTTCGATTTAGTCATATCCGACGCCAGCGCTTTTGCTAAAGGCGTGATTACCAAGCCCGATTGCCTCCATATCTGCTATTGCCATACCCCAACCCGCTATTTGTGGAGCGACACTCACCAATATATAAACGATTTGAAATATAATAAATGGTTTAAGAAAATAATTTCTTTGGCTTTAAGCCGGATTCGTACGTGGGATAGACTGGCGGCTGACAGAGTTGATGTTTTTATTGCCAATTCCAAGACCATTAAAAATAGAATCGCGAAATATTATCGCCGCGACTCGATGGTTATTTATCCGCCGGTAGAAACGAAAAAATATACTGTCCGCGATTTGAGCGGTCAAAAATCGGAAGAAAAATATTTTTTGGCCGGTTGCCGTTTGGCGCCGTATAAGCGGATTGATTTAGTGGTTGAAGCTTTTAAGAAATTGGGCGACGAATACCGCGTAAAAATATTCGGCGACGGAGTTGATTTGAACAGGCTAAAAGAAATTGCCGGTGAAGCTAAAAATATCGAATTTTTAGGACAGGTAAGCGAAGAGGAGAAAGTTAAATTATTTGAGAGCGCCCAAGCCTTCATTAATCCCCAAGAAGAAGATTTCGGCATTACCGTCATCGAGTCGATGGCGGCCGGTCGTCCGGTAATCGCTTATCGCCGCGGCGGAGCGACGGAAACGGTTGTCGAGGGGAAGACGGGCATTTTTTTTAATGAACAAAAAGCCGAATCACTGATGGACGCCATAAAAGAATTTAAGGATAAAAATTTTAAACCGCAAGAAATCAAGGACTATGCGGAGCAATTTTCTACTGAAAATTTTAAAGATCAGATTAATGATTTTATCGCGGCGCATTTAAAAAAATAAAAAAGGAAAATAGAAGAATTTTTATATTATGAAAATCGGAGTCGATGCCAGAGTTTTAATGGATGAATATTATAGCGGCGTGTCCGAGTACGCCGCTAATTTATTAAACGCAATTTTTGCTCTCGATTCCGAGAATGATTATAAATTATTTTATAATTCGTCTAAAAATCTCGACGAGCGTTTTAAACCGTGGAACCGGGCAAACTCCCGGGTTATCGCCAGCCATATTCCGAACAAAATTTTTAATTATCTCGGACAAAAGATTTTTTCCTATCCGAAGATAGACAAGGAACTCGGCGGCGTCGATGTTTTCTGGTCGCCCCATTTTAATTTTACCGAGCTTAGCAAAGATACAAAAAGGATAATTACCGTCCATGATTTATCGTTTTTGCGTTATCCGGAATTTTTTAGCGTACGGAAAAATATTTGGCATCGAGCGCTCGGTGTTAAAAAAATTATTAAAAAAGCCGATTTAATAATCGCGGTTTCGGAAAACACTAAACAAGATATTATTGAGCTTGTCGGCATCGCGCCGGAAAAAATAAAAGTTATCTATTCCGGCAATAATGTTTCTAAAAAAGACCTGACTGAAGATGAAAAAAATATTTTTAATAATGAAGCGGCGGAATTTCTAGCAAAGAATAATTTAACCGGACGTTTGGTTTTATATCTGGGAACAATCGAGCCGAGAAAAAATATTTCCGGCCTGATTGCCGCTTATAATGAGTTAAGAGATAAAGATATAAAGTCCGGCGCCAATAAATTTAGCGATTTAAAATTAGTTTTAGCCGGCGCGAGCGGTTGGAAAAATAAAAAAATTTATACTGAATGGAGAAAGTCGCCCTATAAGAATGATATTGTATTTTTAGGTTATATTAGTCAAAAAGAGAAAGAAATTTTATATAATTCTGCGGCTGTTTTTGTCTATCCATCATATTATGAAGGTTTCGGTTTTCCGCCGCTTGAAGCGATGACTTACGGTTTGCCGGTGATTTGTTCGAATATTTCCAGTTTGCCGGAAGTTGTTAGTGATGCGGCGTTAATAATTAATCCGTTTGAAATAAAAGAAATTACCGAGGCTATGGAGATGATTTTAAGCGATGAGGTCTTGCGCCAGTCATTTGTTAAAAAGGGTTATGAGCGCGCGAAAATATTTACCTGGGAAAAAACGGCGCAAGAATATTTAAAAACTTTTAAAGAATTGCATGACAAATAATCAAAAGAAAAAAATAATAAAAGAAAATAATAAGCCGGCAAAAAAAACAAAAGGCCGAGTACTGGTTGCTATGTCCGGCGGCGTTGATTCCAGCGTCGCGGCGCAATTATTAAAGAACCAGGGCTATGATGTTGCCGGTGTCTTTTTGCATTTTTGGAAGGATGATTCAGCCGGTCCAAAAGCGGAAAATCGCTGTTGTTCGCTCGAGTCGATGCTGGATGCCAAAGAGGTGGCCGCTAAAATCGGCATTCCTTTATATACTTTTAATTTTTCCGAGCCGTTTAAAAAAGCGGTTGTCGATAATTTTTTAAGCGAATATGCCGCCGGCCGGACGCCGAATCCCTGCGTTGTCTGCAATCGAAAAATAAAAATCGGTTTATTGTTAAAACACGCCCGCGCTTTGGGCTATGATTATTTAGCTACCGGGCATTATTTAAATATAAAAAAAGTCGGCCGCGAATATAAGTTGTTTAAAGCGAAAGACGTAAATAAAGATCAAACTTATTTTCTCTATACTTTCGGGCCGGAGGAATTAAAACATTTATTATTTCCGCTCGGCGGCTATATTAAACCGCAAGTCAGAAAATTAGCGGAAAAATTTGATTTAAAAGTCGCCCATAAAGCGGA
>CAZMKG010000001.1:12442-15172 GCA_964567015.1 uncultured Gammaproteobacteria bacterium
ATAAGCCTCAGCGCGCCGTTACTCCCGGACAAAGCATCGTTTTTTATGATAAAAAACAAGTATTGGGCGGCGGCTTAATTTCTGTGCTATAATAATTTTTGTATTTAAAATTAATTTACAAATAATATTATGGCGCAACAATTACCGGACGTTTTTAAAAGAATCCAAGAAAAGAAAAGGGAACAGCGAGATCTAAAAACAATTTACCGCGACGCTTTGGCGGTAAATGGTGAGTATCAGCAGGTGCTGGAAGAGCTTGAAGCCCTAAAAGTAAAAAAGAAAAAAATCCAAATAGCCGTTCAAGCCGATTTTAAAGAGGAATTTGATAAGCTTGAAGGACTGAAATTAAATATCGCCGGCGATAATCAATTACTGAGCGATTTGGCGATGGCGCAACTGACTAGCGGAGAGCCGGTCAAAATAATCGACGAAAATAAGGTTGAATACGAACCGGTATTTACGGTCAGGTTTAAGAAGATCGGTTAAAGAATATTTTTCAATAAAAGAATAGATTAAAAAAACAAATAAAAAAACGAACCATTAATTTGGCTCGTTTTTTGTGTACCGCGAGAGGGACTTGAACCCTCATGGTATCGCTACCACACGATTTTGAGTCGTGCATGTCTACCAGTTCCATCATCGCGGCTTTCTTATTACGAAATTTAGTATAATAAATATACTTTTAATTGTCAAAGGTTTTTCTTTAAGATATAATGAGTATATCAATAAATCCTATGGGAAAAATAATTGCGATTGTTAACCAAAAAGGCGGTGTCGGCAAAACGACGACGGCCGTAAATTTAAGCGCCTATTTAGCTCATCTCGGCAAACAGGTTCTTTTGGTTGATTTAGACCCCCAAGCGAACGCCACTAGCGGCCTTGGCCTTGATCACCGTAACCTGGAAGCCGGCATTTATGAATCTTTGGTAAGCGATAAGCCGGTCCATGAAGTAATAAAGAGAACGATGCAAAATGGCTTGAAAATCGCTCCGGCCACTCTGGCTTTAGCCGGCGCCGGAGTGGATTTAGTATCTCTTGATAATCGCGAATTTCGCTTGTCTAATATCTTGGAAGAAGTGCGAAAGGATTTTGATTTTATTATTGTCGACGGACCGCCATCTCTTGGACTTTTAACAGTTAATAGCTTAGTCGCCGCCGATGAAGTCTTGATTCCTATTCAAAGCGAATATTACGCGCTTGAAGGATTGAGCCAACTGCTCGAGACTATCAGTCTTGTCCAAAATAATTTAAAGCCAGCTTTAGGAATCATGGGCGCGGTTATTACGATGTATGATAATCGCAATAAATTATCCGGCGCGGTTATGGAAGAATTATATAAATTCTTTCCTAATCGAATTTTCCGTTCCGTTATTCCGCGCAGCGTCCGTTTAGCGGAAGCTCCGAGCTATGGCCGTTCAATTTTACATTATGATCCGAAATCGCGCGGCGGCAAAGCCTATGAAAATTTAGCCAGGGAAGTTTTAAGCTTGGAAAAATAATATGAAAACTTATAAATTCAAATACGATAAATTGGTTCGTGATAATATTCCGGAATTAATAGAAAAAAATGGCGCTAAGGTTAATCAGAAAATATTAAATGAAAAGAATTATCTTATCGAATTAAAGAAAAAATTAATTGAAGAAGTGGCGGAAATGGTCGATGCTAAAAAGAAAGAAGATATACTTAACGAATTAAGTGATGTCCAAGAAATTGTTGATAATTTATTAATGGCATTAGGTTGTAATGCCAAAGATTTGAAAAAAATTCAAATTCAGAAAAATAAAAAAAACGGATCGTTCAAAAAGAGAATCTATATTAATTATATTAAAGCTGACGATGATTTTACCTGGTTAAATTACCATTTAAAGAACTATCCCTTAATCAAATAATATGCCACAAGGTTTAGGCCGAGGACTCGGCTCATTAATTCCAAAAAAGACAATGACTTACGGACAAAATCCGTTTAAGTCCGAGGTTAGTGAAGAAGAAACGGTTGTTCTCCGCGACGATGACCGTATTTTAAAGGTGAGCCCGAACCGAATATCGATTAATCCGCAACAGCCGCGAACCCATTTCGCCGAAGCCGCCTTAAATGATTTAGCCGAATCTATCCGTCAACACGGCATTATTTCTCCTTTAATAGTTACAAGAAAAGGCGATGATTTTGAGTTAATTGCCGGCGAGCGCCGTTTGCGTAGCGCTAAATTAATCGGTTTAAAGGAGGTTCCGGTTATTGTTCGTGAAGAAAAAGAGCAGAAGAAACTGGAAATCGCTTTGATTGAAAATCTGCAACGCGAGAATTTAAATCCGCTCGAAACGGCGCGCGCTTATCAGAGATTAATGGACGAGTTTAATATTACTCAAGAAGAAGCGGCCAAGAAAGTCGGCAAAGCCCGTTCAAGCGTCGCCAATGCTTTGCGTCTTTTGGCTTTACCGATGCCTATTCAAGACGCTTTGGCGGAAGGAAAGATTACCGAAGCGCACGCCAAATATTTATTGGGCCTTGAAGGGGAAGCAAAACAAGTGAACATGTTAAAGAAGATATTGCGCCAGAATATGACCGTGGCTGAAACCGATAAAGAAATAAAGCGCTTGGGCGGCACTAAAGCGGCTAAACCGAAAGATTATTTCGACCGCGCCCGCGAGGAGGAGCTCGGAGAATTTTTAGCGACTAAAGTTGAAATAAAACGCCAGGGAAAGGGTGGAAAGTTAATTATTGACTTTTACTC
>CAZMKG010000001.1:15272-46608 GCA_964567015.1 uncultured Gammaproteobacteria bacterium
AAGTTGAAATAAAACGCCAGGGAAAGGGTGGAAAGTTAATTATTGACTTTTACTCGGAAGAGGAGTTAAATGAAATGTTAAAGAAAATCAGATAATTGGTTTTCGTTCGTTGAAATAAAGTAATAAAATTAATATTAATCCTTTAAATTTTTTCTTATGAAAAAGAAACTCTGTATTTTTCCTAGAGACAAAAAAATTGATCGGATTGCTAAAATCTCAATTTTTTTTGGTATTGTTTTTTTTGTTGCTATGTTGGTAATAGAAGGAGCCCCATCTTTCTTGTCTTTTCTGAAGGATTTAGCTCTTAGTATTCTTTTCATAATTTTTTTATTTTTTGATTTAGCATTTTTGTTAACAAAAAGTAATAAATTTAAAGACAAGGAGACTCTCGACAGTACCAATTAGAAGATATTTTTGGCGGCTGATTTTAAATTCAGCCGCCTTTTATATAGCCAGTATTTATTATTCTTAACCATATTTGCCTTATAAGATTGCTTATACTAAAATAATAAAGAGAAATTAAATTTTTTATTATTTTTTAAATAAACACATAATTCATGTCTTTTGTCCACCTCCATAATCATAGCCATTATTCTTTGCTCGACGGCCTGACGAAGCTCGACGAGATGATTGATTTTGCCAAAGAGCAGGGATCGCCAGCGGTCGCTTTAACCGATCATGGTTCGATGTATGGCGTGATAGAATTCTATCAGAAGGCCAAAAAGGCCGGTATTAAGCCGATTATCGGAGTTGAGACATATTTAGCCCACGGTTCTCGTTTTGACAAGAATACGCGTGAAGACGGTCGCGGGTACCATCTTTTGCTTTTGGCGAAGAATAAGACCGGTTATGAAAATCTTATTAAACTTGTTTCGGCGGCGCATATCGAAGGCTTTTACTATAAGCCGCGAATAGACTGGGAACTTTTGGAAAAACATCACGAAGGGCTTATCGCTTCGACTGCCTGTTTAGCCGGAGAGATACCGCGTTTGATAACCGGCGATAAGATTGATGAAGCAAAAAAGCGCATCAAGGAATACAATAATCTTTTTGGGCAGGGAAATTTTTATTTGGAGCTGATGGATCACCCCGAGCTTGAAGAGATGCCGAAAGTTAACGCGCAATTATTAAAGTTTTCCAAAGAACTGGGCGTCCCGGTAGTCGCGACTAATGATATCCACTATTTTAAAAAAGAAGATGCTGAAGCTCAGGATATTCTTTTATGCTTGCAAAATAAAAAGAAAATTACCGATACCGACAGAATGACCATGATTGGTCATGGCGATTATTCGATGCGTTCTAACGCCGATATGATCGCCGCTTTTCGCGATGTTCCGGAAGCGATTGAAAATACTCTGAAAATTGCCGATATGTGCAATTTGGAAATCGAACTCGGCAACATCCAATTGCCGCATTTCGAGGTGCCGGAAGGCTATGACGGCAATTCCTATTTAAGGGAACTTTGCGAAAAGGGCATATTAAAAAAATATTCTGAAGCGACCGAAGATGAATTAAAACCGGTCCGCGAAAGACTGGATTATGAATTATCGGTTATCGCTAAAATGGGTTGGCCGGCATACTTTTTAATCGTAGCGGACTTCGTTAATTGGTCGCGAGAAAATAAAATTGTCGTCGGTCCGGGACGCGGCAGCGCCGCCGGTTCAATTGTTTGCTATTTAACGGGGATTACCAGCCTTGATCCTTTGAAATATGAATTGCTCTTCGAACGCTTCTTGAATCCGGATCGTATTTCCATGCCGGATATCGATATGGATTTTGCCGATACCCGCCGCGGCGATGTTATTGATTATGTAGCGAGAAAATATGGCCGCGACCATGTTGCGCAGATTATTACTTTCGGAACGATGGCGGCGAGAATGGCGGTTCGCGATGTCGGACGCGTGCTTGATGAGCCTTATGATTTTTGCGACAAGATTTCGAAAAGCATTCCGATGTTCACCAGTCTTGATGAGGCGTTAAAAACCGTTCCGGAGGTTAAAGAAATGTATAGCAGCGATCCGGCCGCCAAACGTGTCTTGGATTACGCGCTTCGCCTCGAAGGAGTGGCGCGCCATTCCTCGACTCACGCTTGCGGCGTTTTAATTACCAATAAGCCGCTAACCGATTATGTGCCGATTCAATACGCTTCATCTTCCGATAAAAGTATTATTTCTCAATATTCCTTGCATCCGGTTGAGGATTTGGGCCTGTTGAAGATGGACTTTTTAGGTTTGAAAAACTTAACTATTATCGAGTCGGCTTTAAAGATTATTAAAAATACCCGCGGGCTGGATATCGATATCGAAAAAATTCCCTTGGACGATCCGGCGACTTATAAATTATTTCAAGACGGAGAAACAACCGGTGTCTTTCAGTTTGAATCTTCCGGCATGAAGCGTTATTTGCGCGAGCTTAAACCGACGGAGTTTGAAGATATTATCGCCATGGTCGCTTTATATCGTCCGGGGCCGATGGAATGGATTCCGGATTATATCGCCGGCAAGCATAAGACGAAAAAAGTTTCTTACCTCCATCCTAAATTGGCTCCGATTCTTGAAAAGACTTATGGCGTAGCGATTTATCAAGAACAGGTTATGCAGATTTCCCGCGCTCTCGCCGGCTTTACCCCCGGAGAAGCCGATGTCTTGCGCAAAGCGATGGGTAAAAAAATCGCTTCCTTGCTCGCCGAGCAAAAAGAAAAGTTTATCGAGGGGTGTGTTAAAAATGGCGTTTATAAAGAATTAGGCGAGAAAGTTTTTTCATTTATCGAGCCGTTCGCCGGTTATGGTTTTAACCGGTCGCACGCGGCTTGCTACGCGCTTATCGGCTATCAAACCGCCTATCTTAAAGCGCATTGGCCGGTGGAATTTATGGCCGCTCTTTTAACTTCCGATTACGGCGACTCGGACAGAGTGGCGATTGAAATTGAAGAATGCCGGAATATGGGGATTAAAATAATGGCTCCGGATATAAATGAATCGTTTGGGACCTTTACGGCTGTCACCGCCGGCACGAAAGAAAATCGTCCGGTCAGAGAAGGGGAAAAAGTCGATACTATCCGCTTCGGTCTTAAGGCGATTAAAAATGTCGGCGAGCATATCGTTGAAATTATTATAAGCGAAAGAAAGAAAAACGGTCTTTATAAAGACATTTTTGATTTACTGGAGAGAGTGACCGATAAAGATTTAAATAAAAAGTCATTGGAGAGTTTGATAAAAAGCGGGGCGATGGAAGGCTTCGGCGAACGCGGATTGCTTTTGGCGAACTTGGAAAAGTTATTGAATTATAATAAAGAGTTAAATAAAATTCGCGAGAGCAGGCAGACTAGCCTGTTTGCCGATTTGCCTTCGGACGTCGGATTGCCGAAAACATCGCTTACCCCGGCGGCGCCGGCGGAACAAAACGAAAAATTAATTTGGGAGAAAGAATTGCTCGGTTTATATGTCAGCGAACATCCCTATAGCGCTTTTCGCGACTATTTATCCGGATATGCCGTTTCTCTGGTTAAACTGTCGGGCGCCAAGGGTTCGGATCGCGTTATCACAGCCGGCGTGATTACGACCGCCAAGAAGATATTAACCCGCAAAGGCGAATCGATGCTTTTTGTAAAAATTGAAGACACGACCAGTGTAGTCGAACTTTTGGTTTTCCCGCGCTTATACAAGGAAACGCCGGACTTATGGGTTGATGGCCGGACGGTTATTATCGAAGGCAAAGTCTCGGAGAAAGATACGGAGATAAAATTTCTTGTTAATCGCGCCGCCGTTTTAGATCCGCTTTCTCCGCAGAAATCGATTGATGATTTTAAACGTTTGATGATGGAAACAGCCGATAAACAAGATTATCGCGCCAAATACGTTCAAGCGGCCATTGAAAAGAAAAAGACGGATGAGGCCGCTAAAAAAGAGGCGGCCAAAAAACCGCTTAAAATTATTTTTTTGGCGGAACCTTCGGAAAAAAATTTGCTTGAGATGAAAGAATTATTTTCCGTCCATCCCGGCGAGGACGAAGTCTACTTTAAAATAACGGAAAATGATAAATCAAAAATCGTAAAGACGGCTTTCCGGGTTGAAAACGACGAAACTTTGAACAAAAAACTTATTGAGGCGTTTAAAGACTTGATAAAGATTGCCGTCTAGCTCCTAATCTTTTAAAAAACGGATAACATAAATTGCCGTCGATATAAAATTCTGTTATAATAAAATTAATTGAATTATAAACTTTTTTTAATTGAATTTTTTTAATTTGTTTTTGATATTATGCCAAGAGTCTTAAAAAAAAGCGCCGCCGAATCGGCAAAGAAACCGGCTAAAAAGAAATTAGCGGCTTCAAAAAGCAAAAGTCAGGCGGTTAAAACCTCTAAAAAATCCGCTGTGCTTTCGGATAAATCTTTAAAGAAGAAAGCTCGTCCGGTCGTAATCGATATTATTGAAGATGATGAATCAGATAATTTTTTTCCGGATTTTCCTGAATTAAAAACACAGACAATTGTTGAAGATATGGTAATGGAAGAAACGGTTGAAGGGGGCGAAGAAGACGAAGAGGGGAAACGGCTCGAAGATTCCGGCCGGATAGAAGAGCTGGATCAGCAAAAAAAATATTTTTCCAAATTCGTTTCGGAAAAAGCGGCTAATAATCGGGAATTGGAGACTGGCGACGAATACGTCGAAGAAGAGACGGCAACTAAAAAGAGCGTCGGACTGTATCGCCGTTTAGTTTGGAAATTTCTCGGGTTGACGGTTGTGCTTGTTTTAGTAGTCCTGTATCTTTCTTTTTCAAAATTAGTCATAAATATCACGCCTAACGGCGAAGCTCTAAACGACAGCCTTTTAATTAAGGTCGGTCCCGATAGAGTTTTAGGCGAAAACGCCTCGTCGACAGCGAGCGATATTTCGGCGGTTGACTTCCGCGATGTGGTTGACGGAACGGTTCGAGAGATGGAAGTAAGCGAAGAAAAGATTTTTCCGGCTAGCGGAGAAGAATCTGTCGGTGAAGAGATTTCCGGCCAGGTTGTTCTTATCAACAATTCCGCAAAAAGTCAGCAGCTGGTCGCTACCACGCGCTTGCTTAGCCCGGACAATAAATTGTTTAGAATCAAGACCGCCGTTAATATCCCCGCATATGGGGAAGCGGAAGCGGAAATATATGCCGACAAGCCTAATAGCGATATGGCTATTTTACCGACCACGTTTACCATTCCCGGCTTATGGCTCGGATTGCAGGATAAAATTTTTGCCAAAAGTACAACTACCTTTGTCTATCAGCAGAAAGTAAAGAAATATGTTAAAGCAAGCGATATCGACGCCGCTAAAAACGAGATGAACGATATTTTGCTGGCTAAGGTAAAAGTAAGCCAATCGGAAGATATAAACACCGGAGTGATTTATGAAGCGTTGGTCCCGACAAGTATCGAAGCCAGCGCTAAAGTCGGCGATTCGGTCGACGAGTTTACCGTAAAAGCGAAAGAAAAATTGGTGGTGATTACATATTCGAAAAAACAGGCGGCGGAATTAGCCGAGAATAAATTATCCTTGCTTGTTCCTGATGATAAAGAATTGGTTGGTTATGACGAGAAAAATATTTCTTACGTTTTTGACAATTATAATTCTAAAACCGGCGTCGCCTCGATTAAAGTTAATTTTAACGGCACGATGATACTAAAGGGCGATACGGAAATTATCGATAAGAAACAAATCGTTAATCTTAATCAAAGCCAGCTGGAAAATTATCTCAAGACTTTCCCGGAAATAAAGACATTCGAACTTAAATTTTATCCGTCGTTTATCACTCGCGCCCCGCGTTTACCGGAAAGAATAAAGGTTGTTATTGATTAAAACTAACCGCGGTAATCATATTCGAAACATAAAAAAATCTCGCAATCGCGAGATTTTTTAGCGGCAGATAAATAATGGATATTAAAATAAACCAATGGGTCTTAGAATAAACCGAGAAAAGACGAATGTTTTTTGGTTTTTGGACCATGGATTAACTCGCTCAGATCATTTGCGAGTTTTATGGCTTCGGCTAAGGGGCGTTGGTGAAGATTGCGGCCGATTGCCAATCCGCTGGTGCCGGCAATCGTCATCTGTTCTTTAGTCGTCTTTAACATTTCTTTGGCCATTCTTTTTTCTCCGCCGACGCAGATTATTTTTGTTCTTCCGGCGGCCGAGATAACTTCTTTAAATTTTTCCGCCGTTAGTTTATTGTCTTTGGCTCCATAAGGATATTTTACCTTAGCGAAATCGGCGTCGAGGCAAGCGGCGATACCGGCGCCGCCAGCGATAGTATGGATGTCCTCCTCTTTTACATTCTTTCCGCGAGGATAAATCCAAAGAATTGCAATTAACCCGTTTTGGTGGGCGGCGTTTATTTCCTCCGCCGCGCGCCTTAACATTCGCGCTTCGTATTTCCCGCCCAAATAAAGGGTATAGCCGATGCCAACGATATTAAGTCCTGATTGTTTTTTAAAATTTACGATATCGGCTGTTTTCCACCAACAAGCGCTGGAATCTTTTTCTTCATTGGGACCCAAATTCGATTTGCCGTTAATCTTTACGAGGTAGGGAACTTTGCGATAATCGCAACCATATTGAGAAATAAGCCCGAGATGAGTGGCGAGAAGGCCGCCTTTTACGCCGGCGGCAATTTTAAATAGATGCTCCGGCGAAGCGTCCTCCGGGGCGATGCCGCGGCCGAAGAAGTCATTGTTTAAATGTTCGACTTTTTGATCGCCGGCTATTAACAGCAGGCGGCCGGTACCGGCGGTAGCCAGCTTATAATTGCTTTTATATTCCGATTTTTTTGAAGCCGGAACGCTTAAAGGTATTTTTATTTCAGGCATATTAAATGTTTATAAATTTAAAAAAATATGTTATGCTAAAATCATCAGAATAATTATAACATAATTATGCCAAAAGATAAAAATAATAACGGAATCGATTTGAGCAAATACGAGGATTCGGCCGGTGTAAGCGTTAAGGAGATGAACTTCGGGCTCTGGTTGTCGGAAAATCGCAAAAAGATAACAAAAATTATCATTGTTTTTTTAATAGCCCTATCCGCTTTCTTCTTTATCTATTCTTTCTATAGCTATATAGTTTATTTTTTTAATGCTCCGGATGACGAAAATAATGCGGTTTCAAGCGTCGTGTCCCAGCGCAATGTAGCCGTCGACTTATTTGTTAAAGCTCCGCAGATATTTAAAAATGACGGAAGTTACGATTTAGTCGCCGATGTCACAAATCCTAACGAAAAGTTTTCCGCTGCTTTTCAATATTGTTTCGTCGTGAATAAAGAAGATGTCGGTTGCGGCGACGGCTATATTTTGCCGAGCGAAGAAAAATATGTCTTGGCTCTGGGGCGCAAATTGGACTCCGAGTCTCCGACCGCGACTTTTGAAATAAAAAATATCTCCTGGAAGAGAATTAACGCCCACGATATACCCGATTGGAATACTTTTTATAACGATCATGTAAATTTCGGTTTGAAGGATGTAAAATTTACGCCTTCCGGGTCAAATGTTTCCGGCAAAAATAACCTAAGTTCGTTGGAATTTAATATCACCAATCTGACAAATTACGGTTATTATAATGTCCCTCTTAACATCGCCTTGTATAACGGTTCTGATTTGGTCGGTGTTAATGCTTTTATGGTCAATAATTTTTTGGCCGGCGAGGAAAGGGAAGTCTCTTTGACCTGGCTGAGCAATATCTCTAAGGCAACCAGGGTCGAAATCCGCCCTAATTTGAATATTTTAGACGACAGCGTCTACCAAAAGTATCAAGGCCTTCAATAACTATTAACTATTTCGCGTATGTTAAGCCGCATCAGGTTGTATTTGAAAAATTTCGATTGGCTGATATTTGCCGCCGTTGTTCTCTTAATCGCTTTCAGCTTGGTGGAAATATATAGCGTCGCTCTCGGGCAGGAAAAATTTAGCCTGCTTAATTTCCAGAAGCAATTATTTTTTGCCGGTATCGGGATAATTTTGCTTTTTTTGTTTTCTTTTATCGACGCCTATTCTCTAAAAAGTTTAAGTTTCTATTTTTATCTTTTCGGGGTGGTTATTTTGGTGGCGGTTTTAATATTCGGATCGGTGACCAAAGGAACAAAGGGATGGTTTAACATTCTCGGATTCGGATTGCAACCTGTCGAATTTGTAAAGTTTATTTTAATTTTGTTTCTCGCCAAATATTTTTCCGGTTTGGCGACGAAGATAAAAACCTCCAAGCATTTTTTTGTTTCCGCCGCCAGCGCTTTTTTTCTGATATTTTTAGTCCTCTTGCAACCGGATTTCGGTTCGGCGCTTATCCTTGGAGCTATTTGGCTGATAATGATTATCGCCGCCGGTTTTTCCAAAAAATATTTTATTATTATCAGCTTGGCGGCCGTGGCGATTTTTGCGGTTTCCTGGCTTTTTTTGTTTAAACCGTACCAAAAAGATCGTGTCATGACATTCCTTGATCCGACAGCCGATTCTCTTGAATCCGGCTATAATATTTCTCAAGCGATGATTGCCGTCGGTTCCGGCGGCTTGACCGGCAAAGGCGTCGGTTTCGGTTCGCAATCGCAGTTAAAATTCCTTCCGGAAGCGCAAAGCGACTTTATCTTTGCGGTCATCGCCGAGGAATTGGGGTTGTTGGGCGTTCTTCTGATTTTAGGGTTTTATTCGCTTTTTTTCTTTAGATGCCTCGCCGCGCTTAAAAATATCAATAATGATTTCGGCATTTATTTTATTATCGGAGCGGCAGGCTTGATTTTTATCCAAATGTTTATTAATATTGGTATGAACATAGGAATTATGCCGGTAGTGGGTCTGCCCCTGCCTTTTGTCAGTTATGGCGGCAGTTCCTTGTTATCCTTGCTGATTTTAGTGGGGGTAATCGAAAATATAATAATTAAATCAAAAATTAGCTATTAAATCTATGGAATTTAAACTAAAAGCAGAAAAGAGAGAAAAAAATGAAAAATTGGCAGCCGATTATATACCGGCAGTCTTATATGGTAACGGAATTGAAAGCCAAAGCTTAAAATTAAAAAAAGTCGATTTTGAAAAAGCTTATGAAACGGCCGGCGAATCAAATCTTATTGATTTAGATTTTGGTTCCGGGGCAGTGAAGGTTTTAGTGAAAGACACGCAACGCGATGTCTTAAAATACACCTTTACCCATGTTGATTTTTATCAAGTTAATATGAAAGAGAAAGTTTCTACCGAAATCCCGTTCAGTTTTATCGGTGAAGCTAAAGCGGTTAAGGAATTGGGCGGCATGTTGATGAAAGAAATGGACGGTATCGAGATTGAATGTTTGCCGAGCGATTTGGTCGATCATATCGATGTCGATATTTCCGTTCTAACCACTTTTGATGATGTTATTACCGTCGGCGATTTAATTTTACCGAAAGGTTTTGAGTTAAAGCATAATAATGCCGAAGATGTTGTCGCGAAAGTTGTCGAACCTAAAGCTCAAGAAGTCGAGGAAGTAAAACCGGCGGAAGAAACTCCGGCCGCTGCTCCTGAAGCCAAGAAAGAAGAAGATAAAAAATAGAATTTAAAGATAGAATAAATAAAATCCCCGGTTTAATCGGGGATTTTTATTATGGCCAGGCGATTTTTTCCGGCCAAATCTTTCTTTATTTCCACGGCCGCCGCGGGAAAATATTTTTTGGCCGTCAGTTTTATTTTCCTTGCTTGACTGGAATCGATTTCACAGAGAATAATTATCGGGCGCGCGGACCATCTATCAAGGCCGAATATCTTTTTTAAAGATTTTATTTGTCGGAAAAGTTCACGGTAATATTTTAGACCGTCTTTCCCGGCCTCTAAAGCAATTCGCGGCTCCTTCTTAATACTGGGGGAATTTTTTATTTGACTCGGCGTTAGATAGGGGAGATTGGCCGCGATTATAAGTTTTTGTCCGGTGAATTCTTTAAAGTCTTTTTTATTAATCATCGGTTCAAGCAAATTTCCGTGTCGAAATTTTATTTTTTTTGCTTGTTTGTTTAGAATGGCGTTCTTTTTCGCGATATTTAACGCCGCCGCGGAAATATCGACTGCGCGAAAAATTGTTTTTTTATAGAGGTTGGGCGAGATTCTCTTTATTTCATGAGCGGAAGAGATAATAATCGCGCCCGTTCCGGTTCCCAAATCGATAACCATCGTTTTATTGGTGGTTATCTCCTTGTCTTTGTTGCCAGGTTCTTGACCGCCGATAAGGTTTATAACTTTATCAACCATCATTTCCGTTTCCGGACGCGGCACCAAAACGTTTTTATTAACATGAAAATCAAGACCGTAAAATTCTTTGTGTCCGATTAAAACTGCTATCGACCAGCCGGACAGTCTTTTCTTTTCTAATGCTTTAAATTTTTTATAAACATTTTTAGAAATAATAAATTCCGGGTGGGTTAAAATAAATTCTCTGTCTTTACCCAACAAAAAAGCCATCAAGATTTCTATTTCTCCTGATGGCAGGGAAGATTCTTTTTGCAAGTTAAAAACAGTCATCTTTGATTTATTTATTTTCGACTTTCCCGATCGGCCTTTTTAAGTTCCATAACCAGCTCTTCTATTTCTCCGTCCATAACGCGCGGGATGCTGTGCCAGGACATATTAATGCGATGATCGGTTACCCGGTCTTGCGGAAAATTATAGGTTCTAATTTTATCGGAACGGTCGCCATCGCCGATTTGTGTTTTACGAGCGCTGGAATCGGCCGCGAGGCGTTCTTCTTCCTGTTTGGCGAGCAGGCGAGAACGGAGAACTTGCATGGCTTTTTCTTTATTTTGATGTTGTGATTTTTGGTCTTGGCAAGAAACGGTTATGCCGGTCGGAATATGGACGATGCGGATAGCGGAGTAGGTAGTATTAACGCATTGCCCGCCCGGACCGCTTGAACAAAAAGTGTCGATTCTGATGTCGTTCGGCTTAATTTCAATATCAACCTCTTCCGCTTCCGGCAAGACAACAACGGTCGCTGTCGAAGTATGAACGCGACCTTGCTTTTCCGTCTCTGGAACGCGCTGGACGCGGTGCGTGCCCGCTTCAAACTTCAAAAGGCCATATGCGCCTTCGCCCTTAACGGTAAAAATTATTTCTTTATAACCGCCAATACCGATTACCGAAGAATCTATTAAACTTAGATTCCAATTTCGACGCTCGCAAAAACGGGAATACATCCGAAATAAATCGCCGGCAAATAAAGCCGCTTCATCTCCGCCGGCGCCGGCTCTTATTTCAATAATCGCGTTTTTCTTGTCATTCGGACTGGACGGATTAATTTCTTCTTCGATTTCGTCAACCAGTCTGGCGGCATTTTTATTCAAAAAGGATAACTCTTCTTCGGCCATTGACTTTAGCTCCTCGTCGTTTTCGGAATTTATTATTTCCGTATTCTGGGCGATATCTTTATTAGTTTTTTCTAATTCCAAAATGAGGTCCATCGCCTTTTTTAAGCTGGCATGTTCCTGAGAAGCTTTAACCATCGCCTTAGCGTCTTTTAGAAGCTCGGGGTCCATTAATTTTTTCTCGCTTTCGGTAAATTTTTTCTTTATTTCTTCGTACATATTTATTTAATCAACTCGATTTTTTAATAAATTCTCTAACAAAAAACAACTGACAGTCATATTGTAGCACGGAAATACCACAAAATTAAAGCCAGTTGCTTTTTAAGAGAAGCTATTTCGAGTTTAATTTAACTTGAGCGATTTTTTTGATGTCTTTAGTTTTTACCGTAACTTCTTTCTTGGCGCGAGCTTCAGCACGAGCAATACGCTTTACCTTCTTGCCTTTAACGGCTTTAGCGTCGCCTTTAGCCTTAACTTTCGCTTCAAATTTCTCAACACGGCGAGCGGTATCAACTAATTTTTGCTTACCGGTATAGAAAGGATGGCAGGCGGAACAAAGTTCAACCTTAATCTCCGGTTCAGTCGAGCCGGTTGTAAAAGTGTTGCCGCAAACGCAGGTAACCTTGCAGTTCGGGTAATATTTTGGGTGGATTTCTTTCTTCATAAAAAATAAAAAAATTTTATTGATATTTAATAAAATTTTAGCTATTGAATATCTTTAAATTATGTTAGTATTATGTTATCATAACTCTTAGATTTAATCAAGAGCCCCCTTCTTAGAAGCTTTACCGGGCAAATTGCCGCCGAAGTCGGAATATTTATGGACAAGATAAATAATATCGCTAGAAATACATCATATTTAACATCAGCTCTGATACTGCAGAAAGTGATTTCTTTTACTTATTTTACGCTTTTAGCCCGTTATGTCGGTCCGGCAAACCTCGGAAAGTATTATTTTGCCATTTCTTTTACGACGATTTTTGCTATTTTTATCGATTTGGGCTTTGCTAACGTTTTAATTAGAGAAGTGGCCAAGGATTCCGAACGCGCCCAAAAATGGTTTTCTAATATTTTAGCGCTGAAGATTCCGCTGGCGGTTCTGGCTTTAGCGATAGTTTTTGGGCTGATAAATGTCCTTGATTACGATTCGACCACAAAGAATCTGGTTTATATCTCGAGCCTGTGCATGGTCCTTGATTCCTTTACCGCGACTTTCTTCGCGGTTGTGCGCGGTTTCCATAATTTAAAATATGAGAGCATCTCGTCGGTTATCTTTCAGCTTATTGTTCTTGTTTTCGGCTACGGCGCTTTGCTTGCCGGCGGCGGGCTGGTTCCGGCCATGTTTGCTCTCGTTTTGGCCAGCGCGTTTAATTTTACTTATTCACTAGTTGTTTTAAAGAGAAAAATCAAAATTTCATTAAAGTTTATTTATGATAAAGTTTTAACAAAGGAAATATTAAAGATTAGTTGGCCGTTTGCCGTCTATGCGATTTTTCAACGCTTGTATACTTACCTTGATTCCGTCCTCCTGTCTGTTTTAGCCGGCGATATCGAGGTCGGTTTATATCAAGTCGCTTTTAAGATAATATTTGCTTTGCAATTTTTGCCGATGGCTTTTACCGCTTCTCTATATCCGGCCATGAGCGCCTATTGGCAAAGCAACAGGGAGCAGCTCCTTATTTCTTTTGAACGAGCGATGAATTATTTAATTATTATTTCCTTGCCGATAATTATCGGCACAATCGTTTTGGCGGATAAAATTATTCTCCTATTTTCTAAGGGTTATGCCGGCGCGCTGCTGCCTTTGCAAATATCGATTATTTCGCTGTTTTTTATCTTTATAAATTTTCCGATAGGCTCATTGCTTAACGCCTGCGATAAGCAAGGGAAGAACACCTTGAATATGGGAATTGTGACGGTTTTAAGCATCGCGCTCAACCTTTTGCTTATCCCGCATTTTAAGGCGGTGGGGGCAAGCCTAACCGTTCTGGCCACCAATTTCTTGATGTTTATTCTCGGGATGTATTGGGTTAAAAAGATAATTCCTTATCGCTCCGGAAAAAATTTGAAGATATTTGCCAAAGTATTGCTCGCCTCTCTGGTTATGGGCGCGATTGTTTTTTTCGGAAAAAGATATTTGAATGTTTTTGTGGCGACGGTTATCGGCGCCGGTATTTATTTTTTCTTTTTAATGATTCTGGGCGGTTTTAAGAAAGAAGATTTTGCCAGCATAATAAAATCATTCAAACGTTAATTTGATTTTGATATATTAATTTTAGAAATATATTATGAAGACTTTGCTAATCACTTTAGAATATCCGCCTTTTCGCGGCGGGGTCGCGAGCTATTACGGCAATTTGGCTAAATATTGGCCGATCGACGAGAAATTGATAGTGCTTAACAATAACCGCGGCGAACTGATGCCGAATCATAAACCGTTTTCTTGGCTCACGGCTATTCCGCTATTGAAGAGAAAACTGGATACCAGCAATTTCGACCGCCTTATCGTCGGACAGATATTGCCTTTGGGCACGGCGGCTTATATTGCTTCGCTATTCCATCCGATAAAATATACAGTTTTTCTACATGGCATGGATTTGGCTTTCGCTTTAAAATTCGGTCGGAAGAGATTTTTAAGCAAGCTGATACTTAATCGCGCCGATAAGATAATTTGCGCAAATAGTTATGTCAGAGAAAAATTGCTTGAAAATTGGCCGCAACTGGAAGCTAAGGTTAAGGTCGTAAATCCCGGAATCGAGGGCGGCGCGCCCGAGGCTGATCCTTATGATGTGCGGACGATAAAGAATTCTTATGACCTCGAGGGTAAAACAATCATGCTAAGTTTGGGGCGGCTGGTGAAGAGGAAAGGCGTTGATAGGACAATTGAAGCTTTGACGCGCATCCCTGAAGAAGAAAGTCAAAATTTGATTTATTTCATTGCCGGCTCCGGACCGCGGGAAGAATATTTAAAAAAATTAGTGCCGTTGCGTTTTGCCAGAAAAATAATCTTCTTGGGCAAATTGTCGGAAGATGAAAAATGGGCTTGGCTTAGACTGTGCGATATATTTATTATGCCTTCTCGAGATATTGCCGGCGACTTTGAAGGTTTCGGCATTGTTTATCTTGAAGCCAATCTTTGCGGCAAGCCGGTTATTGCCGGCAATTCTGGCGGCGTTAAAGACGCGGTTGTCGATGGCGTTACCGGTTTAATGGTTGATCCGGAAAAAGTCGACGATATTAAAGCGGCTATAGTCCGCCTGCTTAAAGACCCGGAATTAAGGCATAAACTGGGCGAACAAGGGCAAAAGCGCGCTATTGAAGATTTCGATTGGGAAACGAAAGTCGGAGACATCTGGCAATTCATTAAATAAATTTCTATGATTTCAATAATAATACCGGTTTACAACCAAGCGGAAAAAATAAAAAAAACATTGGAGAGCATCGCTCGACAGAGTTATCAAGATTATGAAGTTATAATCGTCAATGACGGTTCTAGCGATAACGTCGAAGCTGTCTGCGCCGAATATCTTAAGAATTTGGAAACAAATAATCATTATCTTTTTTTCAATCAGTCGAATCAAGGAGCCCCGGCCGCCCGCAATCGCGGTTTTAGGGAGTCTAAAGGCGAGTATTTATTTTTTTGCGACGCGGACGCGATTTTACATCCCCAGGCCTTGGAATATATGATTGCCTATCTTAACGCCAATCCGAGCGCCAGCTATGCCTATTCCTCCTTTATGTGGGGGAAAAAGCTTTTTAAATTAACCGATTTTGATCCGGAAAAATTAAAACGCCAGCCCTATATCCATACGATGTCGCTTATTAAAAGAGCGGATTATCCGGCTGCCGGCTGGGATGAAAGTATAAAAAAATTCCAAGATTGGGATTTATGGCTGACGATGCTGGAGGCGGGAAAAATCGGCGTTTTTATTCCTGAAGTTTTATTCACTATCGCTCCCGGCGGAACAATCAGTTCGTGGCTGCCGTCTTTTTCTTATAAGCTTTTCCCGTTTTTGCCGGCCGTTAAAAAATATAATAAAGCGATGAAAATAATAAAAGACAAACATGATTTGGCATAAACGAAAAATAGTATATTTGTTTTCGGCCGCTTCGATTTTAATTTTAGTTTTTATTATTGTTTTTTCTTTTTTAAAGATAACAAAAGTAATAAAAGAAACCGGGGATGGAGACAGGGCGGAATATAAAAATATTGAAATAGGCGGCATGAATATTATCGGCGAAACCGTTTCCAATCCGGACGGTTGGTATCGCGGTCTAAGCAACCGGGAAAATTTGTGCGCCGGTTGCGGGATGCTGTTTATTTTTCCCGACAGGCAAAAAAGAGAATTTGTTATGCGTAATATGAAGTTCCCGTTAGATATTGTTTTTATCGATAATAATAAAATTATAAATATCGCTTCCGATTTGCCGCCGGAAGGCGCCAATCCGGTTAATGTTTATACTAGCGCCGCCGCCGCCAATTATGTTTTGGAACTGCCGGCCGGTTTTTGCCGGAAGAACGGCGTTGTCGCCGGCGATATAATTAAAATAAACGAATAGTTATGTTGAAATTAAAAATCAATCGTCGCATCATTCTTTTTATCGCCGCTTTTATCGCCATCGATGTTCTTTCTTATTTAGCGCTTTTATCTTCTGGTTTAAATAAAGTAATTTTTATTATTTTAACTTTGGCCTGTTTTCTTATAAGCATTTATCGTTTAGAGTATGGTCTTTTAATGGTTCTGGCGGAGCTTATAATCGGCTCGATGGGCCATATGTTTGTTTTTTCGCTTGGCGGTTATAACTTGCCGATTCGAATGGCGCTCTGGGGAGTTGTGATGGCTGTTTTTTCCGTTAGTTTCGTTTGGCAATTGATAAAAAAGGGAAAGGAAAGCCGATATCTAAAAAAGATAAAAGATTTTTCTCTCCTGAAATATTTTATTCTGCTCGCGTTTGCCGCCGTTATCGGTTTAATTAACGCTTTTTTGCGCGGGCACGCCTTCGGTCTTATTTTTAATGATTTTAACTCTTGGCTTTATTGGCTTTTGCTCTTTCCGGCCATAGTGGTTTATAGTCGCGGCAAAGCGGAAGAGAGAGATAAAAAAATCTTCGATAATTTAAAAATAATTTTCTTTTCCGGCGCGATTTTTTTAAGTTTAAAGACATTATTTTTAATTTATATTTTCACTCACAATATAAGTTTTTCCTCTGAAATATATACTTGGTTAAGAAAAACTTTGGTTGGGGAAATGACCCCGACGCTATCCGGTTGGCCGCGCGTCTTTATCCAGGGCCAGATATTTTCCGGGGTGGCTATGTTCCTAGTCTTCTGGCAAAGCTTAAAAATAAAAAAAGAAGAATACGGAAAAAGCATCGGATATATCGCTTTAACCGCCCTGTTTATCAGCTCGATACTTATCAGTTTCTCGCGCAGTTTTTGGGCCGGTATAGCCGGCGCCGTTTTTTTTAGTTTTATTGCTATTTGGCGCGGTTATTCGTTTAAGAAGGCAGTTATATCGATGTTTTGGCTTCTAATTAGCGCGCTGGTCGGTTTTTCTATTATTTACTCCGTTTCTATTATTCCATATCCGAGCAAAGGCGAATTTAACGCCGATTTTATTGAACGCGTGAGCGGAGATAAAAATGAACCGGCGCTCGCTTCGCGCTGGTCGCTCTTGCCGGTGTTGGTTAAGGAAATAAAAAAGGAACCGTTTTTAGGGCAGGGATTCGGCGCGACTGTCACTTATTTTTCTCAAGATCCGCGGGTTTTGCAAAATAATCCGACCGGAGAATACACAACCTACGCTTTTGAGTGGGGGTATTTGGATCTTTGGCTAAAGATCGGATTTTTCGGACTAGCCGTTTATCTCTTGCTGATTTTTTTCTTGGTAAGAGATTCGCTAAGCGCCGATTTTAAAAATAGCGATTTGATTTTACCCGGAATCGGCGCGGGCCTAATTTTTTTGGCTTTGACGAATTTCTTCACCCCCTATTTAAACCATCCTTTGGGAATAGGAATTTTAATAATCGGGGCTTGTCTTATTCAAAAAGATAGAGTATATTAAGAAGCAAATAATCTTCAAATAAAATAAAATTATGAATGAACAAATCATTTCCCAAGAAGGCTACGATAAGTTAAAAGACGAATTAACTTTTTTAACAACAGTTAGACGCAAGGAAATCGCCGAAAGAATAGAGCACGCCAAAGAACTTGGCGATTTAAGCGAAAATGCCGAATATAGCGAAGCAAAAGACGCGCAAGCTTTGAACGAGGGACGAGTTCTTGAATTAACCAATACTCTAAAAAATGTCACCGTCGTCCACCGCGAAGATTCGAAAGACCAAGTCTTGATGGGTTCGAAGGTGACGGTTAAGACCGACAATAAAGAGAAACAATATACTATCGTCAGTTTTAACGAAGCCGACCCTTTAGAAGGGAAAATTTCTAACGAGTCGCCTCTGGGCGTCGCCTTCTTAAATAAGAAGAAGGGCGATTCCGTCGAGGTTGAAACTCCGAGAGGAGCGGTAAAATATAAAATATTAAAGATTGAATAATAATCAATTTTATGTCTGCCAAAAAAGAAACAGAGATCGAGCCGATCGCGACAGCAAACGAACGCGACGATCGCTTAAAAAAAATGAACGAGCTTATAAAAGAGGGAATAAATCCATATCCGGCTAAGGTTAAGCGCGATTTCGAAATCAACTCTGTTTTAAATGATTTTGAATCTTTGGCGGATAGTCAGAAAGAATTTTACATCGTCGGCCGCCTGCGCTCAAAAAGAGAGCACGGCAATCTCGCTTTTGCCAATCTTGAAGACGCGAGCGGTAATATCCAACTTGCTTTCTCTAAAAAAGATATCGGACCGGAAGCTTATAAATCATTTCTAAAGTTTATCGACATCGCCGACTTTATTGAAATTAAAGGGGTGGCTTTTTTAACTCATAAAGGCGAAAAGAGCGTGATGGTTAAAGAATGGAAATTGCTTACCAAGGCTTTGCGCCCGATACCGGACTCTTGGTATGGCCTTAAAGACGAAGATGAACTTTTGCGCAAACGCTACCTCGGCTTGTTGTTGGATAAAGATTTAAGAGATTTATTCTATAAAAAAGCTTTATTTTGGGAAGTGACCCGCGATTTTATGAAACGCCATGGGTTTTTTGAGGTAGAAACTCCGACCCTTGAAGTGACTACCGGAGGCGCGGAAGCTAACCCTTTTAAAACTCATCACGACGATTTCGACATCCCGGTATATCTGCGTATTTCTATCGGCGAATTATGGCAAAAAAGATTGATGGCCGCCGGTTATGAAAAAGTTTTTGAAATCGGACGCGCCTATCGAAACGAAGGCTCAAGCCCGAACCATCTCCAAGAATTCACTAATATGGAATTCTATTGGGCATATGCCGATTACGAGATGGGTATGAAACTGGCTCAAGAACTTTATCAGGAAATCGCGTTTAAAGTTTTTGGCAAGACAAAATTTAAGACCAGAGAATTCGAATATGATTTAGCCGGGGAATGGCCGAGAATCGATTACCGCGAAGAAGTTTTAAAACAAACCGGAGTTGATGTTTTAAAGACGAGCGAAGAAGAAATGAAAAAGAAACTGGAAGAGCTTAAAGTAAAATACGAGGGCGATAACCGCGAACGTTTAACCGATACGCTTTGGAAATATTGCCGCAAGAATATCGCCGGCCCGGCTTTTCTCATTAATCATCCGAAGCTGGTCAGTCCGCTCGCGAAAGCCAAACCGGAGAATACGGAGTTAACCGAAAGATTTCAGATTATTATCGCCGGCGCCGAAATCGGCAACGGATTTTCGGAGTTAAACGATCCGGTCGACCAACAAAAGAGATTTGAATTACAGCAGGAGCTTATTGATAGGGGCGATAAAGAAGCGATGATGCCGGATTGGGAATTTGTCGAAATGCTTGAACACGGGATGCCGCCGACTTGCGGTTTTGGTTTTGGCGAAAGATTGTTCGCCTTTTTAGTTGATAAACCGATAAGAGAAACAACCTTATTTCCGCTCATGAAACCGAAACTTGAAAATTCCAAAGAAAAAGATTAAAGTAAAAAAGAAAAAAATAAAAAATTAAATAGTATTCGGGGATCGTCTAGCGGTAGGACACCAGGTTCTGGCCCTGGTAACCGAGGTTCAAATCCTTGTCCCCGAGCCAACAACATTTTGGTGTTTAAGACCGATGCCTTAACAGTATGGTTAGCTTCGAAATCAACGCTAATCGGATTTCAAAAAAGCTAACGAGCCACCAAGTTTTATTAAGAGTTAATCTAATGTTTGGAAACAATATTGTAGATTATAACTCTTTTTAAGACTTGGTGGTTTTTTTATATAAAAAACTTTATGATTTTTTATTGACGAGAAAAAAGGTAAAATGGTAAAATTATCTTAAATAAATAAAAATAAATTAACAAAAAATGTATGAACTTAGAACAAATTTTAATTAACAATCCTTGGATTATAGCCTTGGTTATTTTATGGGTTCTGCCTTGGAAGGCGGTTGCTTTATGGAAAGCGGTTAAAAATAACAGCAAACTTTGGTTTGTTTTTCTGCTCGTCCTTAATACCGTTGGCATCTTGGAGATTTTATATATTTTTATTTTCGGCAAGAAAAAATCGGCTGCCATATCGTCCGCTTCGGTAAACGAGTAAAAATAATTTGATATAATCGTTATGAAAATAAACAAGAAATTTTGGCTTTTTGTTTTAATGCTTTTAGTTATCGTCTTGGCTATCGCGTCCTTTATGGCCGCCGGCGGGTTTAAAAAAGATGACAATAACTCAAAGTCTTTAGTATCGTTGTCTGATTATGTTGATAAAGACACGGAAAAAACAGAAAAATCATTAATTACTGTTTCCGGAACGGTAGTTTGTCTGCCGATAAAAGACAGTAATCTTCCTCATAACGATTTATGCGTACTGGGATTAAAAGATACCGGTGATGATTATTATCGTCTGCAATCAATAAGCGATGATAAGAATAATGTAGCTAATAAAATAAAAATAGGACAAAAGATAGAAATCGTCGGCGAGTTTTTTAATGAGAACGATGATGTTTATAAAATTAAGGGAACTATTGGGGTAGATTCGATAAAATATTTAGAGACTAATGAAAATGAAGCCGTGGCTGGTTTGCCCGAGAGCTTTAAAGCGAATTATATTTCTTTTCAAAATTATGATATGGGAATTTTTGACGCTGCCATATATCCTCGTTTGGAATCTTGGGTAGAAAACGGCGAGATAGAATGCACCGAGACCCCGGCGGAGTCAAGCTTGCCTATTCGCATTAGTAAGCAGGAAATAAACGGTAAAAAATATTGTATAGCCGCTTCGAGTGAGGGCGCGGCCGGATCGGTTTACACGCAATATTCTTATAGCACAGTTATTGGCGATAAAGTTTATCTAGTTAATTTTTTGGCTCGATATCCGCAATGTATGAATTATCCGGAAGAAAAAAGTATTGAATGCATAAAAGAAAGAGAAAGTTTTGATTTGAATGTTCTGGTTGATCTGGAAATTGAAAAGGCTCAGATATTGACAAATACGAAGGTATTGTGATATTATTGTTTGTTACATTGACAATATTAACTAAGCCAATAGGAGAGAAAGAGATGGAAAACGAAACAAGAATTGGCGAGGAGGTAATCCGAGCCGAAATGGAAAAAAAAGGGATAAGCCGACAAGCGGCCATTGCCTCGGTTTGGCCATTTTTAACGGAGGGTTTTAAAGAAACACTCCGTTATGACGAAATAATCGCCGCTTACCACGAAGCTGCGGCGACATCAGATATAAAGGATGAGATTGGGGAAAGACTAAAATTTCCAAAAGCCTACAATTCATTATCTTATTCTTTCTAAAAAAATAATCATCTTCGTTCGCGGAGATGATTTTTTTAAAGAGCAGGGGGGGCTTACCTAAATATTTAGAAAGCGCGTGAAGTTAATAATTTAGATATACATTAACAGATAAAAATGTTATAATACACAATATCAATCATAAAATATTGATTTTATTTTAATAACGGGTTAAAGTTAATATTATTTATTAAATATTCATATGGCAAAAAGATCAACCGGTGTCGGCAAACACAAAAAGTCTCATTCTCCTAAAACCAAAAAGAGATTGGAAATAAAGCGCTTGATGCTTGAGGAGAAGGCGGCTAAGAGGAAGAAAAAATAAGCCGAATATCAAGAAGCCTCCTTACGGAGGTTTTTTGATAATTGTTAAGTTGAGTGGCTTTTTTAAATTCCGATGCTATACTTAAATTATGGAAAAAGATAAGTCAACAAAATACGACGTCGCTATCATAGGATCCGGTCCGGCCGGCTTGATGGCGGCCGGCCGCGCCGCCGAGTTAAATGCGCGGGTGATTTTAATAGAAAAAAATGAACGACCGGGGATAAAATTATCGATTACTGGCGGCGGACGATGCAATATAACAAATTATATTGAAAATTATAAAGATTTGGCCGCCAACTATAATTATGGCGGTCGGTTTTTGCTTTCGGCTTTTAATAAATTTGGCGCCAAGGAAGTCGTTGATTTTTTTGAGGATAACGGCTTAAAGACAAAAATCGAAAAGAATAATCAGGTTTTTCCCGAGAGCGATAAAGCCAAAGATGTTATAAAAATTTTAACGGGCAATATCGTTAAGCGCGGCGGTGAAATTTTAACCAATGAAGCGGTTAAAGATATTGAAATTGTCGATAATAAGATAAAAAAACTTATTCTAACCGGCGGTCGAGAAATAATTGCCGTTAACTATATATTGGCGACCGGCGGTAAATCATATCCGCTGACCGGCTCAACCGGGGGGGCTTATAAATGGCTAAAAGGTATGGGGCATAATATAATTTCGCCGCGTCCGGCTTTAACCCCGATTGTTATGCGTGAAAGATTAATAAAAGATCTCGAGGGTTCTAGTCTGGACAATATTAAACTTTGTCTCTATCAAGACGGTAGGCGAATAATCTGCTTGACCGGTGATATTATTTTCACGGCTAATGGAATAAGCGGCCCGGCCGGATTAAATTTAAGCCGCTATATCGATGTTTCCGCCGGTAATTTTAAAATCGGGATAGATCTTTTTCCTAAGCTTGCGCCGACAGAGCTAGACGCTAATTTACAGAAACTATTTGCGAAGCATGGCAAAAAAAGTTTAAAAAGATGTTTAACTGATTTTATGTCGCAAAAGTTAGCTTTAACAATCATAAATTTATTAAAGATTGATGGAGAAAAAATTGCGGCTGTTATCAGTCGCGCCGATCGTTTGGCGATTTCCGGCTTGCTTAAAGATTGGCGTTTTTCGGTTATGACTCTTGGAAATTATGATAAAGCGATGATAACTGTCGGCGGATTGGATTTAAAAGAAGTTGATCCAAAAACTATGCGTTCTAAAAAAGTTTCTAATTTATTTATCGCCGGAGAATTGTTGGATCTTGACGGCCCGACCGGAGGCTATAATTTACAAATTTGTTGGAGTACCGGGTATGTCGCCGGAGAAAGCGCGGCTTTATTGGATAAAAATAAATGAAAAAAATTCTGCTTTTAATAATTAAAATAGTTTCCGCTCTTTTTCTGGCTTTTATTCTTATTTTGGTTGCCGGATTTTTTGCCGTTCGTTTCGGATTAACTAACGTTGCCGGCGAAGAAGACGCTGATTCCTTTAAATATAACCGAATCGCCGAAAAAATAGATATAACAAATACAGTCGAGAGAATTAGCCTGCCGGTAAGCGGTTCGATTTATGGCGAACACGAGGCGAATAATCGGTGTAAATTAGCCGTTGCCGGACGGTATAACGATTATGCCGCATCGACTATTTTAAAAGCTTATCTTGATTCGCGTTCCGAAGCCTTACTCGATAAAATGTTGCTTGCCTTAGAATTGCGCCTGCCGAATTCGGAATCATTCGAAAATGGTTTACTTGCCTGTGAACAATCAGCCGGAAATCCGCCGACGCTTGAAGAATTAACCTTGTCCTTCAGCGCCCCGAAAAACAAAAATCCGTTTACTTGGCAAGATGAAGAATCGTGGCAGATAATCAAAGAGGCGATAATTAAAGATAAATCGATTATTGACGACGTATCTTTAAAAACCGATATTCAACCGCGCCTGCTTGTATCTGTCGCTATTGTCGAACAAATAAGGCTTTACTACACCCAAAGGGAATTGTTTGAAAAAGTTTTTAAGCCTTTGAAAATTTTGGCGAATGCCAATAAAATGGCTTGGGGAGTTATGGCCATAAAAGAAAAAACCGCCATCCAGACGGAAGATAATCTTAAAAATCGGGAATCTTTGTTTTATCCGGGGGAAAAATATGAAAGTTTGCTTGATTTTTCCGTCGACGCCGAGAAAGATAAAGAACGTTATAATCGCTTGACCGACGAACATAACCATTATTATTCATATATGTACGGCGCTTTAATAATTAAAGAGATGCAAGCCCAGTGGGAAAAAGCGGGATACAACATCAACTACCGTCCGGAGATAGTCGCCACCCTTTTTAATATCGGGTTTAATAATTCCAAGCCAAAAGCCAAACCGACAGTTGGCGGTTCAACGATAAATATCGGGGATGAAAAATATTTTTTTGGTTCCTTGGCCTATGAATTCTATTATTCCGGCGAACTGGAAAAAGAATTTCCGTTTAAATAAAATTAAAATCAAGATAATATGGTTATAAGTTTTTTATTATTAGCGATATCCTTGGCGATTATTATAAAAAGCGCCGATTTTACTGTGCGTTATTCTACAAAAATAGCGGAAAGTTTAAAATTGCCGAAATATGTTATCGGTTTTTTGATTGTCGCCGTCATATCGATTTTGCCGGAAACCATGGTGTCTATAAATTCCGCCATAGAGAACGCGCCGGCTTTAGGTTTAGGGACTCTTTACGGTTCTAATGTCGCCGATTTAACCTTGGTTTTTGCCTTAACTATTTTTTTATCGAATCGCGGGTTAAAAATCGAAAACAAACTTATTGAAAATCGTTGGTTTCATGTCGGAGCGATTGCCGTCCCGCTCATCCTTGGTCTTAATGGCTTTTATTCCCGTTTTGAGGGAATAATTTTGATTTTTACCGGCTTGGCTTTTTATCTGTATATTTTACAGCGGAATAGAAGCGCCATTAAAATAAAACGCGAACCTTTTTCGTATAAAAATTTATTTTTATTTTTAATCAGTTTGGGCGTTCTTCTCTTGGGGGCGAATTTGGCCGTTAAATATAGTATTGATTTAGCTGAATCGCTAAGGATAAGTTCGGTTTTTATCGGCATGTTTATCATCGGTTTGGGGACGACCTTGCCGGAATTGACTTTTGCCGTCAAGGCGGCCAAGCATAATCATGATGATTTGGTCTTGGGCGATGTTTTAGGAACTGTGGTTGCGGATGCGACGATTGTCGTCGGTTTGATTGCGATTATCAGGCCGTTTTCTTTCGCGCCCCAGCTCGTTTATGTTACGGGGCTATTTATGTTCTTGGCTATAGTTTTGTTGTTTTATTTTATGAAATCTGATAAGATTTTAAGCAAAAAGGAAGGTTTATTTTTAATTTTATTTTATATATCGTTTGTAATAGCCGAATTATTTTTTAGCGGCTTATACTAAAATCAACATTATGCAAAAAAATTATCTGATTGTTAACACGGGCAGTTCGAGCAAGAAATATTCTTTTTATTCCGGAGAAGAGAAGATTTATTCCGCCCATTTCGAAAAAGAAGACGGTAATTTTATTGTCACTGAAACTGCGGAAAAAATCGGCAAAAAGAAAACGGCAATCGATGAGGATCGCTATACTAATGCCATTAAATTTATTGTTTCTTCGTTAATTGAAATCGGTTTGATCGAATCTAAAGAAAATATCGATTCGGTTGGGATAAGAATTGTCGCGCCTGGTGATTATTTTTTGACAAATCGTTTAATAGACGATAAATATCTGAAATTAGCCGATAGCGCTTTAGAGAAAGTACCCCTTCATCTCGGTCCGGCCTTAAGCGAAATAAAAAGAGCTAAAGAAATTCTTGGGGAAGATAAGCCGATAATCGGCGTTTCCGACAGCTCTTTTCATGCGACAATTCCCGAGCAGGCAAAATTATACGCTATTCCGATTGAAGATAGCCGTCGTTTCGGTATTCGTCGCTTCGGTTATCATGGCATTTCCGTCCAATCGGTAATCGGCCGAGCGGCCGGCTTGCTAGGACATTTGCCGGAAAAAGTGATTGTTTGCCATTTGGGCGGCGGCGCCAGTATTACGGCGGTTAAAAACGGAGAAAGTATTGATACTTCAATGGGGTTTACTCCTCTTGAAGGCCTTGTTATGGCGACAAGAGTCGGAGATATCGATGCCGGAACCGTCCTTTATCTTTCAGAAAAACTTAATAAAGACCATAAAGAATTAGAATATTACTTTAATAATAATTGCGGTTTGCTGGGCTTGTCCGGTAAAAGCGACGACATTCGAGAGTTATTGGCTAATGAAAAAATTGGTGATTTGGATTCAAAATTGGCTTTGCAAATTTATGTTAATCGCGTTAAGCAGTATATCGGTCGCATGGCAGCTGTTTTAGGCGGAGTCGATTTATTAATTTTTGCCGGTACGGTCGGAGAAAGGTCTTTCATTATGCGCGAGAGGATATGTGATAACTTGAAATTCTTAGGCATAGAACTTGACGAAGAAATCAATAATAAATCGGAGGGCGTGGAAGCGGAAATAAATAAAGCGGATGCCGGCGCAAGAATCTTAATAGTTAAGACCGACGAAATGGAGGAAATCGCCAAAGAAACATATCGCCTCTCCAAAGATTTATAAACGATTAAAAAATAACTATCTTGAATTAGTTTTCTGATAGCCTTATACTGTATACGGTTTAATTTTATTTATTAAAAAATATGAACACAAAAATAATCGCCACTATCGGACCTAAAACAGAATCAAAAAAGGTTTTGTTGGATTTGTTTGACGCCGGCGTCGATATTGTCCGTATTAATTTTTCTCATGCTACTTATGAACAGTATGAAAAGATTAAGAATATAATAGACGCTTATAATAAGAAAAATAAGAAGCATATCGCGTTAATGCTTGATTTGCAGGGTCCGCGTATTCGCGTCGGCAAAATGCCGGAAGACGGAATAATGATGCATGTTGATGATATTTATCAATTTACTTATTCCAAGGCGCCATATAAAGATGGCGGCATTATTCCTATCGGCAACAGCGAGCTTTATAGAGACATCAAGAAAGGTGAACCGTTATTTTTATGCAATGGCGCGATTGAATTAACCGTTCTGGAGGTAAAAGACAAAATTATTACCGCTAAAGTTATTACTAACGGAGTTCTTAGTTCCAATAAAGGAATTAATGTTCCGGATACTAATATTAAAAAGGGCGGGCTTACTCCGAAAGATATTGCCGACGCGAAATTCGGCGTTAAAGCCGGCATGGATTATATTGCCTTGTCTTTTGTCCAAACCGAAAATGATGTTAATCGTTTAAGGAAATTATTGGGCGAGGGAAGTCGAGTTAAAATTATTTCGAAAATCGAGCGGGGAATCGCTTTGAAGAATATTGATAAAATAATTGCCGCTTCCGATGTGATTATGGTGGCTCGCGGCGATTTAGGTATTGAAGTGCCGATTGAAGAATTGCCGATAATCCAAAAGAACCTTATCAGACATACCCATTGGCATAATAAGCCGGCTATTTTGGCGACTCAGGTTATGACTTCGATGATTAAAAACCCGCATCCGACACGCGCGGAAATTAGTGATATCTCCAATGCCGTTTTTGATCGTGCTGATATGATTATGTTATCCGATGAAACAACGGTCGGTGATTATCCGGTTGAGGCGGTGAAAATTTTAAAGAAAGTCGCAAAGTGCGCGGAAGAATATGTTCATAAAACATATAATATCGATTAATAATATTTCCAAAATTTCTTATAATTAATTTCTATGAAAATAAAATCAATTAAAGCTTTGCAAATACTTGATTCCCGCGGTAATCCGACGCTCGCCGCCACTGTTGTTTTAGAAAATGGCGCTACCGGCTGGGCAGCCGTACCAAGCGGCGCTTCAACCGGCAGTCATGAAGCGGTTGAACTTCGCGATGGCGATAAATTTATTTATGGCGGAGCTAGCGTTTTAAACGCGGTTAAAAACGTTGAAGAAAAAATTGCCCCGGCTTTAATCGGCCAAGATGCCACCGACCAAAAAAATATCGACGAAATAATGATTAAGCTTGATGGCACGGAAAATAAAGCTAATTTAGGCGCGAACGCTATTTTGGGCGTTTCTTTGGCAGTTGCTCGCGCAGCCGCCGCCGGCTTAAATCAACCTCTTTATCAGTATCTAACTAAATTTAATCCGTCATTTTCCGGAACATATCAAATGCCGGTACCAATGATGAATGTCTTAAATGGTGGAAAACACGCTAATTGGGCGACCGATATTCAAGAATATATGATTCTGCCGGTCGGCGCAAAATCAATTACCGAGGCAGTAAGAATGTGCGCGGAAATTTATCAGAACTTAAAAAAAGTTTTAAAAGATAAGGGTTATAATATCAGCGTTGGTGATGAAGGCGGATTTGCGCCGGCCGTTTCTTCAAACGAAGAAACTTTCGAATTATTAACGGCTGCCGTTAAAGCCGCCGGCTATGAATTAGGCCGAGATATTGTTTTTGGTATTGATGCGGCCGCGACGGAATTTTTTGCCGATGGCGTTTATCACCTTAAGAAAGAAAATAAAACTATGTCCAGCACGGAGTTAATTGCTTTCTACCAAGAATTAAGCGAGCGCCATCCGATCCGCTCATTCGAAGATATTTTAGCGGAAGACGACTGGGATGGGTTTAAAGCTTTTACCGATGCCTTTAACTGGGAAGTTCAGGTAGTCGGCGATGATCTTTATGTGACTAACGTAAAAAGATTAGAGCGCGGCATTAAAGAAAAAACTACTAATTCAATTTTAATTAAGTTAAATCAAATCGGAACATTAACCGAAACCGTTAACGCCGTTAATGAAGCTCGGGCTAACGGTATGACTGCTGTTATTTCCCATCGCAGCGGCGAAACCGAAGATGCTTTTATCGCCGATTTAGTGGTTGCTATGGGTACCGGCCAAATCAAAACCGGCGCTCCGGCAAGAAGTGAAAGAACGGCTAAATATAATCGCTTAATGGCGATTGAAAGCGAGTTGGCTGGCCAATCGGAATACGCTAAGTTTCCTTTTATAAAATAACGCTGGCAGATTAAGGAAAAATTTGGTATTATTAAGATATAAAAAATATCTTATGTCCAAAAGTTTAAATGTCGGGCGCGATTTCGGACTGGCTTCGGCAGTGATTACAACCCTGGGGTTGATTATCGGGCTGGAATCAAGCACCAGTTCAAAGTTAGCCGTTATCGGCGGCATTTTAACTATTGCTATCGCGGACGCTTTTTCCGATTCTCTCGGTATTCATATCGCCAAGGAGTCAGAGGGAAATTTTTCCACGAAAGAAGTTTGGCAAGCAACGATTTCCACTTTTGTTTTTAAAACGGTGTTCGCTTGCTCGTTTCTTATCCCGATTTTGCTTTTACCACTGTCGATTTCTATATACGTCGCTATTTTTTGGGGACTTTTAATTTTAATCTTCCAAAGCTATTATTTGGCCAAGTCTGAAGGGAAAAAGCCATGGACGGTGATTAGGGAACATTTATTTATCGCCGTTATTGTCATTATAATAACTCACTTCGTCGGATTAGGAATTGCTAAATTATTTAATTAACATAAATAATATGGAAAAATCGAGCAAACTTATTATTTTTGGTCTCATTTTGGGCGTAAGTCTTATCGCCGCCGCGGCGATTGTGGCGCGGACGTTTCTGGATGTAAAAAATCTTGATAACACAATCACTGTTTCCGGATCAGCTAAAAAAGCGGTAACTGCCGATTCGGCGCGCTGGAGAGGGAACTTCTCTCGTTCGGTAACCGTCGATCAATTAAAAGACGGTTATGCCCAAATGAAAGCCGATGAAAAAATTGTCAGCAATTTTCTTATTGGTCAAGGTTTTAGTGCCGATAAATTTGAGATTTCCCCGGTATTTATGAATGAAGTGTATAACTATAATAAAGATGCCGGCGCTCCAAAAGAATATAATTTAACCCAAAGCGTGGAAATAAAATCGGATGATGTTTATAAGATGAAAGAACTCGCAAAAAATAGCGATAAATTAGTCGAACAGGGGGTTCTTTTTTCCGCCGGTTCCGTAGAATATTATTATTCAAAATTACCGGAATCGAGAATATCATTATTGCCGGAAGCGATTAAAGACGCGAAAGCGCGCGTCGAGGCGATTGCCGCCACTAGCGGCAGAAGTGTTAATATGATTAAATCGGTTTCAATGGGTGTTGTCCAAGTTATGACCGCCGGAGCGATAGAAATTTCCGATTACGGTTCATACGATACTTCAAGCATAGAAAAAGAAGTTATGGTAACAGTTAAAGTTAATTTTGGTTTGAAATAAGATTTTTTTAAGATAAATATCGGTTGAACAACAAAAAGTCGCCTCGCCAATGAGGCGGTTTTTTGTTATAGTATTTAGATATGAATATCAAAAAACTTTCTAAAGGCAAGATGGCTATTTTTACCTTTTTGGCAATCATATTTGCCGTTTCTATTATCTTTTTATTTATAAAAGACGGGATTTGGAAGAAAGACGATATTGCTTCCCGGCAGTCGGTCGAGGAGATTTGCCCGCCGGCCGAGCGGCGAGAATTATTGCCGATAGAAGAAAATTGCACATTTTCTAAGTTAATGTCGCAAGCCGGAATCGGAGCCTCGGAAATCGAGTCTATCTATCAATCGGCCGTTGAAGTATATGATTTGGCTAGTATAAAAATTGGACATAATTTAGAATTATCTTTCGAAAAGGATAATAATTTTTTTAAGAGTTTAACTTATAAGATTGATTCAGAAGACGAACTTGTTGTTTCTCGGTTAGGAGAGGATTACGAGGCTGAGTTAAGACCGATTCCTTATGAACTTCGAACGGTAACCAAGAGCGGAATAGTGGAAAGCTCGATGTATCAAGCGGCCCTGGCAAATAACATAGACGAACGGGCAATTATTTCTTTGGCTAACGCTTTTCAGTGGTCGATAGATTTTTCTATGGATCCGCGCGTCGGAGATAAATTTAAATTTATTTACGAAGAGAGATATTTGGATGGCCAATATCAGATGCCGGGGAAGATTCTAGCCGGTGCCTACACTAACGACGGGAAAAAATATCAGGTTTATTATTTTGAAGAGGATAAAGACAATATCGGTTATTTCGATGAAGAGGGAAATTCCGTCCAGAAGATGTTTCTAAAAGCGCCGGTTGCTTTTAAATATATATCATCGGGATTTACCACCGGCCAGCGTTATATAGAAGCCTTTAATGTTTCTACCGGCCATCGAGCGATTGATTATGCGGCCCCCTCAGGCACGCCGATAAGAGCGGTTGGCGACGGTAAAGTTATCTTTGCCGCTTGGAATGGTTCTTATGGCAATATGGTTAAAATTAGGCATAATGGCACCTATCAAACTAATTATGGTCATCTTTCGAAATTTGCCGTTAAAACCGGCAAGCAGGTTAAACAGGGCGATATTATCGGTTATATCGGTTCCACCGGTTTTTCTACCGGACCGCATCTGCACTATGAAATGGTTAAAAATGGTGTGAAAATAAATCCGCTGGTTGAGATCTTACCTCCGGGGCAGGCGATAAAAAAAGAGAACCAAGCACGTTATTTTGCGGCTATTAAAGATTGGCAAGATGTTTTAGCTAATGATTGATTTATTTATCAGTTAATGGTCTTGAAGTTTGTTATACGGTTGACTATTGTTTGAATTTATAGTATTATCAGATGGCATTAATGGTTATGAAATCGATTTTTAAGCTAAAATCAGACTTTTTGCCGGCCGGAGACCAGCCGGAGGCAAT
>CAZMKG010000001.1:46708-48917 GCA_964567015.1 uncultured Gammaproteobacteria bacterium
TATCAGCCGGAAGCTTATTTACCGATTACTGATACTTATATTGATAAAGAAGCAATGGTTAATCAGGAAATAGACCGCCTGCGCCACGGAGCAACCAGCGCTTTAATGACGCGCCGCGATGTAATCATTGTCGCTTCGGTTTCTTGTATTTATAACCTCGGCGTTCCTTCGGCTTATTTAGAATCGCGTCTGGTTTTAGAAAAAGGGAAAACCATAGTCCGCAGCGATTTAATAAAACAGTTAGTTAAAATTCAATTCGAACGCGTTAATGGAGAAATTAAACGCGGTGAGTTCCGCGTTCGCGGTGATGTTTTTGAAATCCGGCCGATGTCGGAAAATATTATTTATCGCCTCGAATTAAAAGACCAGGAAATTTCCGATCTAAGCATTATCGATAACACCACTAAAAATATAATCAGTAATTTAGAAGAGATAGTTGTTTTTCCGACGAAACATTTTGTGTCCAACGCGCCGCAGATAGAAGCGGCGATAAAAAATATCCAAGCGGAGTTAAAAGATAGGCTGGCTTATTTTAAAAAGGAAGGCTTATTACTCGAAGCGGAAAGACTTGAACGCCGGACAAAATATGATATTGAAATGTTAAAAACTTTAGGCTACTGCCACGGCATTGAAAATTATTCCCGCCATCTGACCGGAAAACTGGCCGGTGAAGCCCCGGATTCGCTTTTAGGATATTTTCCGCAAAAGAACGGACAGCCTGATTTCTTAACCATAATAGATGAATCGCATATCGCTATTCCGCAAATAAGAGGAATGTATAACGGTGATCAAGTGCGTAAACAAAATTTAATAAAATATGGCTGGCGTTTGCCGTCGGCGCTTGATAATCGGCCGTTAAAATTTCCGGAATTTAAAAAAAGAGTCGGGCAGATGATATTTACAACAGCTACGCCCGGAGATTACGAAGTCAAAAATTCCAAACAAGTGGTTGAACAGGTTATTCGTCCGACCGGTTTAATTGATCCGGAAGTGGAAATCCGTCCGGTCTTTAATAAAAAAGAAAATTACAGCCAGATAAACGATGTCATGGCGGAAGCGATCAAAATCGCCAAACTCGGCGAGCGCGCGATTATTAATACTTTAACTAAAAAACAAGCCGAAGATTTAAATACCTATTTAAATAATAAAGGATTAAAAGCTAATTATCTACATTCCGATATTAAAACTTTAGAACGCACTGAAATTTTAAAAAATTTCCGAGAAGGGAAATTTGATGTTTTAATCGGTGTTAATCTTCTGCGCGAAGGACTTGATCTACCGGAAGTAACTTTAGTCGCTATTTTAGACGCCGACCGCGAAGGATTTTTGCGCAGCCAAACTTCACTTATGCAGACGATGGGTCGGGCGGCTAGAAACGTTAAAGGAAAAATTATTCTCTATGCCGATAGGATTACCGATTCGATGCGCCGCGCGATAAGCGAAGCCGATAGAAGACGACGCAAACAACTGGCATATAATAAAAAACATAATATAACGCCGCAGAATATCCATAAGAAAATTGAAGAATTTTTGGATATGGCGGAGGAATAAATTACGAAATGTCTTTTTTAAACATAAATTAAATGTCCGACAATAAAAAAATGATCATCCGCGGCGCGCGGATGCATAATTTAAAAAATATTAGTCTGGAAATACCGCATAATAAATTAACGGTGATTACCGGCGTCTCGGGAAGCGGCAAATCGTCGCTGGCTTTTGATACGATTTTTGCCGAAGGGCAAAGACAATATGTAGAATCCCTCTCGCCGTATATGCGCCAATTTTTAGGCCAGAAAAAACCGGCTGATGTTGATGAAATAATCGGCTTGGCACCATCGATTTCTATCGACCAAAAAGCGCTTTCCCACAATCCACGCTCAACCGTCGGTACTTTAACCGATATTTATGACTATTTGCGTGTTCTGTATGCGCGCGTCGGCGAAGTTTTTTGTCCGGTCTGCGGCACAAAGATTGAAAAGCTCTCGCTTGAAGAAATGGTCGATATTATTATCAATCAAGGAAAGGATTTTAAAGAAGAATATGTGACCATTCTTTCGCCGATTGTCCGCGACCGTAAGGGCGAATATTATCAGGTGCTCTATAATTATCTTTCGCTTGGTTTTGGCGAGGCGAGAATTGACGGCGAAATTCATTCTTTGCGCGAACAAGTAAAATTGGCGCCGAAACAAAAACACGATATTGAAATCGT
>CAZMKG010000001.1:49017-51387 GCA_964567015.1 uncultured Gammaproteobacteria bacterium
CCAAAATGCCACGGCGACCGGTTAAGGCCGGAGGCTTTGGCTGTTAGAATTAGCGGAAAAAATTTAGCGGAAGTTAGTAAATTGCCGATTGATAAGCTTTTGGATTTTTTTAATAAATATTTTGAAAAGATGACGAAAAGGCAGAGAACGATTGCTGAGAATGTCGTTGTCCAAATTATCAGCCGTTTAGAATTTCTCCTCAAGGTCGGTCTTGATTATTTAACCTTGGAAAGAGAAGCGCACACTCTATCGGGCGGCGAAGCGCAACGTATCCGCTTATCGTCGCAAATCGGCTCGAATCTTTCCCGCACTCTGTATGTTCTTGATGAACCAACTATCGGTCTCCATGAAAGAGATACGGAACGTTTGATAGAAACTCTGAAAAAATTGCGCGATAAAGATAATACGGTTGTTATTGTCGAACATGACGAAAGAACCATTTTGGAATCGGATTACCTTGTTGATCTCGGTCCGCTGGCCGGCGTCCATGGCGGAGAGATTGTCGCTATCGGCGATATTAAAGATCTTTTAAACGAGAAGAAAAATAAAACAGCCGCCAAGAAGTCATTGACCATCCAATATTTAAACGGCGAGAAAAAAATAGAACTTCCGGAGAAGCGCCGCGCTCAAAATCACGGCTCGTTAAAGATAATCGGCGCGCGCGCCAATAACTTAAAAAATATTAAAGTGGAGATACCGCTGGGACGTCTAGTGGGAATTAGTGGTGTTTCCGGTTCGGGCAAATCTTCACTTTTTGATGTTATCCACAAAAATGTTTCCCGAATAAAAAATCATCCGGGGAAAGTAAAATTAGAAGACGTAGCCGAAATAAAAGGGGCAGAGTATTTAAATAAGATTGTGGTTATCGATCAATCGCCAATCGGCCGCACGCCGCGCTCCAATCCGGCGACCTATACCGGTATATTTACTCCGATTCGTGATTTTTTCGCTTCTTTGCCGGAATCTCGAGAAAGAGGGTATTCTATTGGCCGTTTCTCGTTTAATCGCGCTGGCGGGCGTTGTGAGGCCTGTCAGGGGGCAGGAGCGAACCTGATTGAGATGCACTTCTTGCCTCCGGTTTTGGTTGAATGCGATGTTTGTCGCGGTAAGCGGTTTAACCGTGAAACTCTCCAAGTTAAGTATAAAGGCAAGAATATCGCCGAAGTTTTGGATATGACAATCGATGAAGCGATTATACATTTTGAGGGCAATTATTTTATTACCGATAAGTTGAAAGTTCTACAATCGGTCGGGCTCGGTTATATCAAGATTGGCCAGAGCGCGACGACCTTATCGGGCGGCGAGGCGCAACGTATTAAGATTGCCAAAGAGCTAACCTATACTTTAGGCAAACGGACATTGTATCTTTTAGACGAACCGACAACCGGATTGCATTATCATGATATTGATATGTTGCTTTCGGTTTTAAATAAACTGGTCGAGAAGGGAAATTCCGTTCTGGTAATTGAGCATAATATGCATATGCTAAAATCAATGGATTATATCATTGATCTTGGACCTGATGGAGGGGAGAAAGGCGGGCGAGTTGTGGCTGCCGGCGAGCCGGAAGAGATTATCCGCGAACCGGAAAGTGTTACCGGAAAATATTTAAAGGAGTATTTGAAATAAATTTGAAATAAAAAAAAGAGTACCTCTGTCTCACGACAACAGTACTCTTAGTTGTTCAACACCCCTGTCTCACGACAAAGTGTTAATGTCAGATCATTTCAATCAATACGCAATACGCATATAATGGCAAAGAAAACATTTAAAATTACTAACCTTTACTATATTACTTTATTTATTTTTTGTCAAGAGAGCGCGGTGGATAATTAAAAATAAGATGAATAAGACGGATAAATTAAAAAATAAACTCAAGACAATTCCTAAAAAACCGGGGGTTTATTTTTGGTATGACAAAAAGGGAACAGTTTTATATGTCGGCCGGGCAACCAGTTTAAAAAATCGCTTAAGCCAATATTTTCAAAAAAATATTTCACCGCGAATTGCCGAGATGGTTGAGACTGCCAGCGATATTAAATATGAAGTAACCGATACTCTGCTCGAAGCAATAATTTTAGAAGCGAAAAATATTAAAAAATTCTGGCCGAAATATAATATCGTCGATCGCGATGACCGGTCTTTTATTTATTTAGTAATTCCTAAAACTGATTTTGCTAAACCGTTAATCGTCCGTGGCACGGATTTAAAAAAATTTCCCGCTTCTAAAGCAAAAATATTCGGACCGTACCAATCGTTTTATTTGCTGCAAAGCGCTTTGCGTTTAATCAGACCGATTTTCCCTTATGGCACTTGTACGCCGCACAGCGGCAAAGCTTGCTTTGATTATCAAATCGGACTTTGCCCGGG
>CAZMKG010000001.1:51487-92275 GCA_964567015.1 uncultured Gammaproteobacteria bacterium
TATGGTTCAATGGTCGTGTTTGAAAACGGCGAGGCGAACAGAAACGAATATCGCTTATTTAAAATTAAAGAAGCGCCGGGCGGAGATGATGAAAGAGCTTTGGCTGAAGTTTTAACCAGACGCTTTAAACATAACGAATGGACTTTACCCGATATTATAATGATTGACGGCGGCTCGCCGCAGATAAGTTTTTTATCGAGAGTGTTTGCTAAAAATAATATCCAGGTTCCGATGGTCGGTATTTCTAAATTCGGGGGCGATAAATTAGTTTTTACCGCCGGCACAAAAAAAGAATTAAAAGATTTAGCGGAAAATATCAAACCGACGCTATTGAAATTGCGCGAAGAAGCGCATCGCTTTGCTAATTATGGACGGAAACGGGCAAAACCTTGACAAATATTCCTAATCTGCTAATATACAACCATAACAAATAAACTTTTACCACAGACAGCCAGCCTGATACTTAAGTATCTATAAGTCTTGCCGAGGTACAAATCCGCTTTATTAAGCGTTTTCTCGTCTGTGGTAACACAGATTTTTTTGTATAAAATTGTTTAATATCAATAATATATGCCTAAGAACAAAATTCAAAAACAAGAAATTTTGCGCAATTTAAGCGAAAAATTTAAAAAGTCAAAATCAGTTGTGTTCGCCGGTTTTAATGCCTTAACCGTTAAGGACAATGAAAACCTTCGCGCTCAGCTACGAAAAGAAAATAGCGAATATTATGTTGCTAAAAAAACATTAATGAATATCGCTTTTAAAGATCAAATGGCTGACCTGAATGTTCGGGAAATGGATGGAAAATTAGCGGCTATTTTTTCCTACGAAGACGAAGTCGCCTCAGCCAAGATTTTAGGAAATTTCCGTAAAGATAAAGAGAAAGAAGATCGTATCTTTTTCTTGGGCGGTATCTTAGAAAATAAGTTATTGTCTAAATCGGAAGTCGAGGCTTTGGCTAAGCTCCCGAGCAAACAGGAATTATATGGTCGCTTGGTTGGTTCTTTAAATGCCCCTGTTTCCGGATTTGTTAACGCTTTGGCGGGCAATTTAAGAAATTTAGTCTATGTTTTAAAGGCTGTTTCTGAAAAGAAAGCTTAAAAATAATTAATTAATAATAAATTTAATTTTAAATCTATGGAAGAAAAAAATGTTGTCGTCCCAGCTAAATTTGAAAAGTTGGTTGGCGAAATCGAAAAAATGAGCGTTCTAGATTTAGCGGAACTCGTTAAAATCTTAGAAGAAAAATTTGGTGTTAGCGCTTCTGCTCCAGTTATGGCTATGGCTCCTGGCGCTGCCGCAGCTGCTCCAGTTGAAGAAAAAGATAGCTTTGACGTTGAAATCACCGATGCCGGTGCTAACAAGATTAACGTTATTAAAGCCGTCCGCGAATTGACTGAATTAGGCTTAAAAGAAGCTAAAGATTTAGTTGATGCCGCTCCTAAGGTTTTAAAGGAAGGCGTTAAGAAAGCCGACGCCGAAGCCATGAAGAAAAAATTGGAAGAAGCCGGTGCTAAAGTAACTTTGAAATAATATTCAAATTTAAACTTAATAAAAGACCGCTCCTTAGGGAGCGGTCTTTTGTTTTAACTTACTGAGCGTGTTAACCGTTTTTAATTACTGATTTAAAGGAATCTTATAAATTATTTCATCAGATAGGAAGTAGGCGGTCTTGCCTTTCTCATCAATCGCAAAATCAATCGGGGAGAGGGAATCGGTTTGGTATTGGTTCATTAAATGTCCGTCTTTTATCGCTAGAACAGCTAGGCGTTTGGAATCGGCGTCAAATAGATAAATATAGTTAGTGCCGACTATCATCTTATCGGCGGACATGGCCGGAGAGATGGCTGTGGCGGCATACTCTTCCTTTTTATTCATATAGAATTTTAAGACTTCGCCGTTATCGTTTAATATATAAACACTGCCATCGATAGAAATATCTTTAACCGAGCTTAAATCAACCGCCTCTTTCAGCCAATCGATTTTACCGGAATAATTGTTGTTTCCGGAATTATAAGAGTAGCGGAAAATCTGGTTTTGATTTTTGGCTAAAATGTATAAATACTTTCCGGAGTTGAAAGTGTCATAAACTTCCCGATTGCCGAGGGAAGCGCCATTTTCTATATTAATAACGCTTATTTGGTTATTTTTTAAATTAAATTTAGCAACCTTGCCGTTGGCCCAATAATAAATCGCGCCTTTCCGGTCGAATCGCGGATTGCTTAAACTAGCGGCATTTGTCGCCTCGAATCGGCTCGATTCCAAAGTCTTTGGCGTAACGCCATAAATTGTTTTTCCGCCGGAAGCATAAATTTTTCCGTCCGTCCAAATAATATTGGATACCTGCAAACCGCTTAAATCATTAACCTTTTCCGGCTGATCAATCCTGATTATTCTTTGGATTTTATCGGCTTGGTTCTTAAACACCTCGTTAAAACGTTCGTATATGATTTTTTGGTCGTCTTTTTCCTTGGGCAATGAAGCTAATAGTTCGGTTATTTCGGCTAATGTTTTTTTAGCGTCGTTTTCGTTGTTGTAAAGCATTAAGGAGTCAATATCGGCTTGTTTTTCGCTGATGGCGGCCACTAGATTATTATAGTTTTCTTTTTCCGTTTGTTGTTTCTTATGCCAAGAGGTAATAATTAAACTGCCGGCAAAAATTACCACGACTAAAGCAAGCGCTAAAAATAAATGGCGGCGCTTTTTTTCCATGCTTTCAAATCGGTCTTTAATCTTTGTTTTAAGGCCGGTAAATAAACGCGCGCCGCCGATTCCTGATATGGGGGTTATCAATTTTTTTAAGTTAACGCCAATTTGGCTCGGTCTCTTTTTAAAAACGATTTTTTCTTTGATCATGAACGAATCGGCTCGCGCCATATTGTTCATTGTTTTGATATTGCCAAGATCAATCGGTTGGACTGTCGGCTGTTCATCGTATTTTTCCTCTTTTTCCGGACTTTCTCGATAGACTTTTTTCGGAGCGGTTTTCCGTTTTTGTTTCAAATTTTCGATAACACGATTGGCGCCCTTAAGGATATCGGAAAAATTTATTAGTCCGGCGGGGGCCAGCATCCTCTCGGTTTTTTGTTCGGTGTAGTTAAGACTGGAAATCGAACCGTGAGCGCTTAAATTACGTTCCGGTTCTTCCTTTATTTCTTGATTATCCGCGCCAATGGTATTTTTTATGATTATCCCCAAAAAGGGAATGAAAGAATTTATTTTTCCCAGGACATTTTTCAACTGTTCGGCCGCGACAATCGGCGGCAATTTTGTCACTATGCCAATCATATCGCGGCTGGAAATATATTCGGGTAAAGCCTCGCTGGTAAAGACAAAATAGGAGCCGACGGGAATTTCACCACTGATAACCGAAGAGAATATCGCCGGTGTTCTTAAAGAATTTTTATCGTTGTCAATTGCCCGATCTTCTATCTCAGAAGCGTTGGTTTCGACATTGATTATTTCGTATTGTTCGCCGTGCCGGTAGATTAGGAGCGCTTTATTTTTTCCGAAGTTAGAAAAATATAATTTATTTTCAAAAATAACGCCGATGGTTATATTGGTAGCCGAAACATTAAGCCTGATTTTTTCTTCGCTTAAAAATTCGGTTAAATCCTTATTGATTTTAGACACGGACGCTTCAAAGATTTTTTCAATTTTTAAATCTTCTATCTTATTGCGCAGGAGAATTTTTTCATCGTTATAATAATTTTCATCGATACTGGAAATCAGAAAATCCATGACTTTGCGTCCGTCGTTTTTCTTTCCGCTGATTTCGGCGATGATGAACATTTTGCCGGCTAGACCTTCTTTAAAAGAATCCGGTTGCGCGATATAGACGTCGCTTAAACCGTTGGTCTTTCCGGAATTTAGAATTATGGAAGAAATTTTATTATACATAAGCAAAATTTCAATCATTTGGTTAGTTTAAACCGATTGACTGTTTACCGTATATATTATACTATAAATTCATAAATAAAGAAAATATGCTTAATCTTCTATTTGGTTCCGAGGCTAAAATCAAGATTCTTAGCCTTCTTCTCCTCCATCCCGAAAATAGATATGAGATTTCTCAAATGATCCGCGACTTAAAACTGACGGCTAATTTGGCGCGTCGAGAAATTGATAATTTGGTGGAATTAGGCTTAGTCGATGCTTTAGTGGAGGAAAACCTTTCTGTGGAAGAAAATAACGTCGAAAATGATGACGGCGAAAAAAAGAAGAAGGCGGCAAAAAAAGGAAAAAAAGAACCGGTTGAGCCGGAAGAAAAAAAGTTTTTCGGAATAAATAAAAAATTTATTCTTTACCCGGAAATTAAAGCCCTTTTCGTCAAAGCTCAGATTTTATCCAGCCAAAAATTTATTTCTGCCCTGGAAAAAAATTTCCAACCGAAATTATTGCTTTTAACAGGATTTTTTACTAATTATCCGGAGGCGCAGACAGACATCCTGATAGTCGGTTCGATTAAACGTCCCGCTTTTTTGAAACTAATCGCCGAGTTGGAAAATGACTTGGAAAGAGAGATAAATTTTACTATTCTGGACGAGAAGGAATTTAAATACCGCCAAGAAATAATGGATATTTTCCTTTATAATATCTTAGAGGGGAAGGCGGTAACTTTAATCGATAATCTTTCCGATAAGTAGTATGAAAAATGTGATAATTATTATCTTGAAACTTCTGGCAAAATTATTAAAATACGCTCTAATCGCTCTGATCGGGCTTTTTTTTATATTATTGATCCTGCTAGTCAGCACCTATAGAGATTTAAGAATGGCTTATGTATCCGGATTGGAAGGGAAGGAACGACTAACGCAAGCCGTCGCGCAAGTGAAATTAAGAAATTGGGATGAAGCTTTGGAAAGTTCCCAAGAAGCCGAAGCCGATTTTAATGCCGCTTTAGCCAGAATTGATTCTACTCATAATAATTTTGCCATAAAGAATTTCCCCCTCCTCCGGAATCAAATCAATGATTTAAGCTATCTTTTTAAAACAACAGAAATTATCAGCCGCTCTTTAACCAGGTCGATTCCTTTGCTTGGCCAGTTAGATAAAATAAGCAGCGCGTCGGCCGGTGGAAATTTTGCGAATTTAAATGGCGATGACAAAAATAAATTTTTAAAATTAATTTACGAATCGGAGCCGGAACTCAACGGACTTAAGGCTAATTTAACTTTGGCGCTTTTAAACATTAATAAGATACATAAGATTGGCATACTCTGGCCGGTCTATAATCAAATAGGGGAGTATAAAGATCAGCTTCAAGAGGCTGATAAGTTGATTGAAAAATTAAGTCCGCTCGTAAAGATATTGCCGACTTTAGGCGGGTATCCGACCGAGAAGCATTTTCTTATCCTTCTGCAAAATAACGACGAACTTCGACCGACCGGCGGTTTTATCGGCGTTTTTGGATTAGCAAACACTAAAAACGGCGAAATTGTCTCTCTAAAGACCGACGACAGCTATCACTTGGATATGCCGGCTGTCGATAAATGGCATAAAGAGCCGCCGACGCCGATAAAAAAATATCTCGGCGTTGAAAATTGGTATTTGCGCGATGCAAATTGGGTTCCTGATTGGCCGCTGGCCGCGCAAAAAATAAATGAAATCTACACCGGAGAAAGTTTGGCAATCGGCCAAAGCGCTCCTGATTTCTCCGGCATAATCGCTATTAATCCTGACTTTATCAGCGACCTTTTATCTCTTGTCGGTCCGATAAACATCAAAGGGGAAGAGTATAATTCGCAAAATTTTCAAGAACTTCTGCAATATAACGTGGAAATAGCCTATAAAGATCGGAATATTTCTTCTTGGGACAGAAAAGAGATAATCAACGAATTATTGGAAGAATTAAAAGCACGCCTTTTTAGTTTGCCTTCTGATAAATGGATAGAACTGATAAACACAACCGGGGATAATATAGCCAGGAAAAACATTCAAATTTATTTTGCCGATAAATCCTTGGAAAATTTGGTTAAAAATTTGGGCGCGAGCGGGGAAGTTAAAAAAACCGATAGCGATTATTTAATGGTTGTCGACGCTAATTTAGCCGCTTTTAAAAGTGATGCCGTCGTTAAGAAGAAAATTAATTATAGCGTCAGCGAACGGAATGGACAAACAACAGCTAATTTGACTTTAAATTATCGCCACGAAGGGGATTTCAATTGGCGGACAACGCGTTACCGTAGTTACACTAGAATATATTTACCCTTAGGAAGCCGGTTCATAAATTATTCCGGATTAGATAAAGATAAATCCGATTGGACGGCGATTGACGATCCGATTTTAAACAAAACAATTTTCGGTTTCTTTTTTACCGTCGAGCCGGGGACTGAAAAAGAAATCTCAATCGATTATTCCTTGCCGGAAGCCATCGCCGGACAAATGGATGACGGGACTTATAGTTTAACCGTTCAAAAACAGTCGGGGAGAAGAACCGAAGAATTAAAAGTCAATATCAACCCCGAAGACGGCGGCAAAAAAAATTGGGTAACCGATTTAGAAACGGACAAATTTTTTAAATAAATAAAAATTGTCCAAATAAATATGAATAGCCTGTTTATCTCAATAATCATCTTAATATTTTTAGCCATTATTTTTCGGCCGGTAATCGGCGTTTATTTGATGGCCGCTTGTTTGCCTATAATCGGACGGGATATTAATCTTGGAGAATTTACCTTGCCGATTTCCGATTTAGTCGCCCTGCTTACTTTAATCGGCTTCGTCGTCAATTTATTTTGGCGAGCGTTATTTAAACCCAAAGAACGCCTAAAAATAACATGGCCTTTATTTTTCCCGTTTCTAATGTTCTTTTCAGCCAGTATCTTATCGATTATTTTTTCTCATGATAAAACCGGCTGTTTTTATTATTTTTTACGTTGGCCATTTTTTCTCTATGTGGCTTATATTTTTATTCCGGCAAACATTATTACCGACGCTAAAACATTAAAAAAGACGGTTGTTATCGTATTTCTAAGCGCCATGGCCGTTTTAGTTTCGGGGTATTTGTCTTTAATCGGTCAAGATTGGCAAAATAGTTTTTTCCGTTTGAAGTCGGTATATTTTTGGGGCGGGTATCCTTTTGGAGAAAATCACAATCTGATCGCGGAATTTTTGAATATCGGCGTCTTCTTTGTTTTAGTTATTAAAGAGTTTTTAAAAAGAAAAAAAGAGAGAAGATTGGCGGATATAATATTTTTCTTGACCGCTCTCGGGATTATCCTGACTTTTTCCCGCGCCGGCTGGATAACTTTATTTTTGCAACTGGGAATATATTTATTTTATCGAACAAAAAATGATAGCCGGAAGAAATTGTCAATTGCTATTTTCGCTCTTTTAGGCGCGGTTATTATTTCACCGCTACTCTGGAAAATGAGCGTACTTCAAGACAATAATACAAGTTCAACCGAGAATCGCATCTTGTTGACGGAAATAGCCTGGCAGGCATTTAAAGAAAAGCCGCTCTTTGGCTACGGCAGCGGAGAATTTATTAGCCTGGTCGGCAATAATATTCGGTTTGTGTCTAAATACGGCGCGCCGATCGATTCGCATGGCGTGCTGCAAAAGGTTATGGCGGAAAACGGCGCTCTTGGTTTGATTAGTTGGCTTTTTATTTTAGCGTATCTGGTTAGATTTAGCATTTTAGCCATAAAAAAGTATTATCCGAAAGTGCCTTGGGTATTGCCGTTTGCCTTAGCCGCGCTCGGCGGGATATTTTTTCAATTTTTTAACACCTCGTATTTTAAAGGAAGAGTTTGGTTTCCGCTTAGCCTCTTCTGGCTGGCGATAAAATTTTCCGAACAAGTATATGCCGAAAAAAATAAAAATTCTTCACATCCTGCCTAGCTTAAGCCGGGGCGGCGCGGAAAAAATTTGCCGCGAACTTTTGCTTAAGATTGATTCGGAAAAATTTTCTTCCGCTCTTTTGTTGTTTAAAGATATCGATTTCGATCAAGCGGGAAGAGAAGAATTAATCGCCAATAATATCGAAATAATTTCTTTGCGAAAAAGATGCCTAATCGATCCGATTAATTTTTGGCAAATACTCAAGACGATAAAAAGGGTTAAACCGGATATTATCCATACCCATTTAGGCGGGGATATTTATGGACGTCTGGCCGGCAAACTGGCCGGCGCGCCGATAATTGTATCAACTGAACATAATTTAAATAATAATGAACGCCGCTTGGCCGCAATTGGTAAAAAGATTACTGCCCGCTATGCGGCTAAAATTTTTGCCGTTTCCGAGGCGGTTAAGAATGACGCCGTTAAACGTTATAATATTCCGCCGGAAAAAATAGCGGTTATTTATAATGGCGTAGACGCGCTTTATTTTAGACCCGATTATCTTAGAAAAAATAACGAGAAGAATGGTGAAGAAAAAAAAATTATTATCGGCGCCCTGGGTCGTTTAACGGCGCAAAAGGGATTCGAGACTTTAATTGAAGCGGCTACCAAGATAAAGAATAAAGATTACCTGATAAAAATAGCGGGAATCGGCGAATCGGAGAACAAATTAAAAGATAAGATTATCGAATTAAATCTTGATAAGCGAGTTAACCTGGTCGGCGCGGTAAACGCTCGCGATTTCTTGGCGGATATTGATATTTTTGTTTTTCCTTCGCTTTGGGAAGGATTAGGCTTGGCTGTTTTAGAAGCCGGATCAATGGCAAAACCGATAATCGCTAGCGAGACAGGCGGTATTAAGGAAATTATAAACGACAACAACGGCTGGCTTTTTCCGGCCGGCGATGCGACCGAACTGGCTGGACGGATAGATTTCGTAATAACTAATTTAAAGACCGAAGGAGTAAGAGAGAAAACGGAGAAAATAAAAAAAATAGTCGATAGTCAATTTAGTTTAGATACCATGATCGAAGCTTATGAAGAATGGTACCAGATCTTGCAGTTAAAAAATAAAGTAGGAAAATAATCATATGCGTATTCTCCAAGTAAATAAATTTTATTATCCTCGCGGCGGCGCCGACAAATATTTTATAAATTTAACGGATGCCTTAAGAAAAGCGGGGAATGAAGTGGCAATTTTTTCTATGGCTCACCCGGAGAATTTGCCTAGTGAATTCAGCGATTATTTCGTTTCCCGGATTGATTTTAACAATGGTTCCTGGCGCGATAAATTAAAATCTCCGGGACGGATAATCTATAGTTTCGAGGCCAAAAGAAAATTTAAAAAATTAATCGAAGATTTCCGTCCGGACATAATCCATATTCATAATATTTACCACCAAATATCCCCGTCAATCTTGGCTGTGGCTAAAAAAGCGGGGATTCCGGTCGTCATGCATTTGCATGATTATAAGTTGATTTGCCCGAATTACCAATTATTCGCGAATGGAAAAATTTGCGAAGCTTGTAAACCGAAAAAATATTGCCAATGCGCGAAGAAAAAATGTTTTAAAGAATCATTTGCCCAAAGCCTGCTTGCCTCGCTTGAAATGTTTATTCATCATTCGGTTTTAAAAATATACGAAAAAAATATCAGTTTTTTTATCGCTCCGAGCGACTTTATGAAAAGAAAAGTTATAGAATTTGGCTGGCCAAAAGATAAGATAGGAGTGGTTATTAATCCTGTTTTTAAAACATTTACCGGCGAAGATAACCGGTCGGAAGACAATAGTCAACCGGAAGAAGATTATCTTTTATACTTTGGACGCTTGTCAAAAGAAAAGGGGATTGATGTTTTAATCAAGGCGGCCGCTTTAACCGGCGTCAAGCTTAAATTTGCCGGCAGCGGTCTCGAAGAAGAGAATCTGAAAGAAGCGGTAAAAGAAGCCGGGGCGCAAGCCGATTTTTTAGGATTCAAAGATGGCATAGAATTACGCCAAATAATCTTAAAAGCTAAAGCAGTTATAATTCCTTCAATTTGGTATGAAAATATGCCCCTGAGCCTTCTAGAGGCTCTTAGTTTGGGGAAAATAGTCATTGCTTCTAATATCGGTGGTATCCCGGAAATAATAAAAGACGGAGAAAATGGCTTATTATTTAATCCTTGCGATGTTAATGATTTAAAGACTAAAATAACCTTGCTTGATACAATCGACGCGCAAACGAGGCAAATAATTAAGGGAAGAGCGAGGCAAAGCGTCGCCGGCTTAAATGAAGAAAATAATTTAAAGGAAGTCTTGAAAATCTATCAGGCAATTCTTAAAAAATAAAAAAATAACCTCCTAAAACCGGGGGTTATTTTTTATATTGGTTATTGAATTATTATTCAACCCGGAAAGCGATACTATAGTTTAACTTTGAATTATTGCCGCTAGCTTTTATATCATAGGCGCCATTAGGCATATCAGGCAATTTAATCTTGACCGAGAAGCGGCCGCGATAATCGGTTGGCACGGTTATTAAAGAGCCGCCATTAAAATTAATATTTACCGTTTCTTCGGGAAGGAAACCGCCGCCGGATACTAGAATATCGGAACCGGAAGGCGCCGTATTTTTATCGAGATTTAAGAATAAATTTTCTAGAGAATAGGCTTCCGCTTCCGCAGTAGCGGTAACCGAAGCGATTTTATCAAGCTTATCGTTTAAAATTAAAATATTGGAATTATTAAAAACAATAATCTTGTCACCCTGGTTATAAACAACTTTAAGGCCCATGGCCCAGCCGGCATATCCGCCCATATTTCCGGTCCAAGCGTAATCTTTTAATTTCATCTCCTTATCAAGTTTAACGACTCCGACGCCATTGGAAAAATAAACATATTCGGTATTTCCGCTCGCTGCCATATCAAATCCCTGATAATCAAGATGCTTAAAAGAAGCCAATAAATTTCCGGCTGAATCGAATTTTTTGGCCGCATAGTCATCGATAGCATAAATATAGCCATCAGCGTCTTGATAAGCGCGGCGATTTCCTTTTTCATACTTAAAATCAAGCGGCGCTTCGCCGGCAAGGGAAGTTGTCTTTAAATTATATATTTTTAAAGCGCTTTCTGACTCGTCAACGCTTAATATAAATTTTTGATTATCGCCGCTAATATTATATGGGGCGGCGGCATTCTTAAAATCATAAGAAACAATCGATTCTAAATCGGTATTGAACAGTTTTGTTCCTTTGGCGCTGATAGTCGCCAAGTTATTGCCGATTTTATCGATTCGATTATACCATTCCCAAAAAGAATTGGTTGTCTTTTTTACAAGGTTTAAATCGGCGCCGACAAGTTCGTATTTATAAATCGTATAGTTACTGACCGCATAGACGTATAAATGGCTATTTTCTTCGGAAAATTTTGCGTCGAAGAATTTTCCGTAGGAATTAAAAAGGGAATCGTAGGGACGAATTTTTGTTAGTAAACCTAATTTTTGGTCTTCTAATTTGAAAATTTCAAGACTTCCGGTATTGGTCGTTAAGACATAAACGCTTTCCCGGTATGATATTGCGTCCCCGGAATAATAAGATTGAGTGCTGCTTTCGCCTGATTTTGCGATAAAGAGGATAAAAATCAAGGAAGTTAGCGCCACTGAAAATATTGCTAATTTTTTCATATATTTTTTAGTTTTAGATAATTTTGCATTATATTAATAAATTTGTCAATCGCCGTTGACAAATAAAAATAATTGTAGTATAAATGGAGGATGAAAAAATAATAAAGACAATAAGAATATATGGAATTTCATGAGTTTTTAAGCTTAATAAGAAGAAAGAGACAAACAATTTTTGTTATAATATTGACCGGGATTATACTGACTGCGGTTTTTTCCTTGGCGCAAACCATGAAATATAGCGTCCATTCTCGTCTCTTAGTCGTCCAAAATTCAATCGGAGACGACACTTATGCTTTGTCAAAATCAAATGAATATTTAGGCAACCTTTTCGCGGAAATTATCCATTCCAGCTCATTTTACGATCAAGTCCTGATCTCTAATTTTGGCATTGATCGAAGCTATTTCGACGGAACTTATAGCCAGCAAGTTAAGAAATGGCGCAAAACCGTTGAAACAAAAACCCAAAGCAATACCGGTATTATCGATATCAGCGTCTACCATCCAAATGTCCAAGAAGCTCGAAAAATAGCTTTGGCTATTAACAATATCTTAATTAGCAGTAATCAAAACTATCAAGGCGGGCAAAATGTTAGAATAAACATTATCGATCAGCCGCTTTCGTCTGTTTATCCGACCAAACCCGATTTGCTTTTTAATCTTTCGGCTGCCACTTTAATATCTCTTTTCCTTGCCCTGTTTTATATTTATGTTTTTCCGGAGGAAGAATATGATATTCGTCTTTTGGGAAAGAAAAAAAAGAAGATAAAAACATTAAAAAACCAACCGGTCGAACCGTTAAAATACGAGACTATAAACAGGGAAACACCGGAAATAGAAACAACTGAAATAGAAACGCCGGAAGAGCGCGCGCCCTTAAATGGAAATATCAGAAATATCATTGGGCGATAATAAAAAAATAATTATTGACAGATATAAGGAAAACAGTCATAATTAGATGAAAAACTTTTTATGAGTTTTTTGAAAAAGAACATTAATAATTGAATAATAAAATATAGAAATGAAGAGATGAAGAAAAAAATTGTCTTTTTCTGGGTGATGTTTTTGACTGCGGTTTATGCTTATGGTCAAACTGAAAACATTCAGCCCCTTGTAGAATTTCGTGGGACAACAATGATTTCTGTTTTTGCCGGTGGTTATACCGCCCAAAAAAACGGAAACAACCAAGGAAATTGGTATGGGATGTATTTAGAACATTTGCCGGTTCGTTTTTTGTTTTCTGAATATAAGCATTTGAATCTTGGGCTTTCAGCCTTAGCTTCCAGAAGCTCATATGAAGGAAACGATAAAACCAGTAAAAGTTCTAATACAAATTACGAATTTGGACTTGGTTTTGGCGGTGGTTTCTATAACTACCACTTTTCCAAAAATTCCGCTCTTTATCTTGGCGCTAATTCTTTAATAAAGAATGGTCAAGAAATTGTAACAGGAACAAATTCGTCAAGCTCCGGACGATATTTAGCTAATGAGTATTATCTGATGTGGTCTTCTGAACTAAATTTAAACGTCATGAAGACGTATGAATCCGGTTTGAGAGGCTTGCCGCGAACGCAATTGCGGCTTATCTATCAGAGACCACTCAAAACAAATCGCGACGCTTATTGGAACACTGCTCCGCTGTCAGAATCCTCTACGTGGGATAAGACAGCTTATATGAGTGAACTAAAAGTAAGCATGTATCGTTTCGGTGAAAATTTATTTCTCGAACCAAAAGTTGTTGCCGCTTATCATTATTATGAAGGCGATGACAGCCAATGGCTAATCGGAGGAGTTGAATTTTCATTACGAAAATTGAATTGGGATGATTTCTTATCTCTTTCGTTTTCAGTGAAAAAACAGATTGGGAATTACATCCCGAATCTGAATGACGCCCAATTTACTTTGGGACTAAACTTTATGCCTTTTAATTTTAAAAGGTAAGAATGATGAAATAGTTGTAATTGTATAATTTAAAAAAATTTAAGATGAGTCAGAAGTTCTGGTATTTCGTGTCACCTATTGCTGGCGCAATTATTGTTTTACTTGTATTGGTTATATGTGGTTTTGATTTTAAGTCTAAATCATGGCCACAAGTAGAACCGATAGCAGGAGTAAATCCTGTTGTGGTTGAAGATATAGATTCGGTAAATATCGCTTTGGGCGATAGTATCGTTTCTTTAAATGAAGAAAACGGGGCCTTAGAAGACAGTATTGTCGTTTTAAAGGACGTTATTGTTAAGCTAAATACGGCATTAGATAAATGCAGTAGCAGTAAAAAAACTGCTGCTAAGGCTAAACCGGTAACATCCTCTCAGGAACCACTTCAGAAAGTTGTTGTCGAGGTGGTGGTAAAAAATCCTGAAATAGCAGAAGTTGTTGCTGAAGCCCCCAAAAAGGTGGTGAGTCAACCAACTAAAGCTGTTGTTGAAACTCCGGCTATTGAGGAAAAAGTTATTGCTTGCTTCCGCACAAATGGAAGTAAAGACCAATATTTTCCTCATTACGCGATTGATCGCGGCGCGACTGTCAGTAATGCCAAGGACAATCGCAAATTAGGGTATAATTATATCCTTAATCCGGTCGAATCAATCTCCGGGAGTGTGCCTGGTATTACAAAGGAAGGCGTCTTTTTCGTTCCCGTATCTTACTTGAAAAAGTATCTCAATATGTCAGGGGAATCTCTGAAATATGTTGATTTACTTTATGAGGAAAACTGGGATGGAGTACGCATGACTCTCCAAGGAGAGTACTACGTATATCATTCTAGGTAAAAGTGAAAATTAGTTTAATTTAGCCCTCAGGACACATCGTTGTTCTGGGGGTTTTATTTTTTCTTGACAAATATTTATAAATATCCCATTACCTATTGACAAATTATAAAAATATTTTTATAATATCTTATTACATCATCGAATATGACCATCGCTTTTATTGGGCAAAAGGGAATTCCCGCCAAAAATGGCGGAGTTGATCGCCACGTCGAAAACCTGGCGAGATTTTTGGCTGTAAAAGGAGAAAAAGTTATTGTTTATAATCGTAAAAATTATTTGGAAAATAACATTACGGAGTGGAAAGGGGTTAAATTAGTTTATCTTCCGTTTATCGATTGCCAAAATTTAGCGGCGATAACTCATGGATTTTTAGCGACTATCGACGCTATTAAGCGCAAGGTCGATGTTATTCATTATCATGGAATCGGGCCGTCTCTTTTAGCTTGGATACCGCGCGTTTTCGCGCCAAAAATAAAAGTGGTCGCTACTTTGCATAGTTTTGATTATGGTAATGACAAATGGAGCGGTTTTGCTAAATTAATGCTTAAACTCGGCGAAGTCAGCATGTGTCGCTTTGCGCATGAAATTATTGTTTTAACAGAAACGATGCGTGATTATTTATTACAAAGACATGGACGCGAAAGTCATGTTATTCCTAATGGCGCCTATATCAATATTAATCACGGAACAAACAAACTTAACGATTTTGGTTTAAAAAGCGGAAAATATATTTTAAGTGTTTCCCGTCTTATCCGATTAAAAGGCCTTCAATATTTAATTCCGGCTTTTAAAGAAATTAAAAGTGATGAAAAATTAGTGATTGTCGGCGACGGTGATTATCTTCCGGAACTTAAAAAATTAGCCGCTGGCGATCAGCGAATTATTTTTACCGGCAACCAAACAGATGAAACTTTAGACCAGCTTTATACCAATGCTAAATTATTTATTCAATCATCAGAAATGGAAGGATTGTCTATCTCTTTATTAGAAGCGATGGCCTATGGCCTACCGTGTTTAGTAAGTGAAATTATCGCCAATCAGCAAGCAGCCGGAGAAACGGCGATTTATTTTACTTCCAAGGATATTAAAGATTTAGAAAAAAAATTAAATTATTGTTTAACCAACCCGGAAAGAATGGCAGAAATCGGACGAGCCGGAGAAGAAAGGGCAAAAAATATTTTTAATTGGGAAAAAATTTCCGCCGACACTTTAGCAATTTATAAAAAATAATATAAATTAATTAATCAAAATAGTTCTTCACAATTAAATAAAATAAAGCAACAAAAAAATATAAGAAATGAAAACAAAAATTTTTTGTATCATTTTCGCCAGCCTGTTATTAACGGGTTGCGAATATGTGGAGTATGCAGGGTTAGATCCTGATACACCAATAACACCGTCAGAACAAGGAGATACTATGGTTCTGAAAGAGCCGGTAGTAGCCTTTGCTGGTTCTGCGCCTGATGGCGCTTATACTGTACTTATTCTCTTCGCAAAAGAGAGACTAAGAGATATAACTGACACAGTTATTTATTTCAATGGCAATGTCTCAAACTGGGAAAAGAAAATTATCCCAGCAAGCGACAAAAACTATGTCATTGATAATGGTCAGCCAAAAAAAGTCGCCAAAGACGGCTTATATATTGGGGCTAAATTTGTCCTGAAAGATAAGGGTTTGTATAATATTGCCCTTGTCCACTCAGGTAATAATTGGACGGATTTGTCCGGCTCCAGATTTATCCGTCATGACAATCCTGGATTAGTCTGGTTTGATTTCAATAACGGAGAAATAGCTTCAAGTGGCGATCAAATAGCCACTAAGTAAATTACAAAAGCCGCACCCTTACAGGAGCGGCTTTTAAAATTTTTAACGCAACCACTTTTTTCTTTCAAAAATAAATAACATTATCGAGGAAGCAAATGTCATTAAGCCGATTATAATCCAAAAACCTGAGGGGCGATCAACAAACGGCATGTAGTTCGCATTCATGCCAAAAATTCCGGCCAATAAGCTTAGAGGGAAAACAATAACGGAAAAGATGGTTAATGTTTTCATGATATTGGTCATACGATTATTTAAAAGAGACTCATTTGTATTATTTAAAACTTCAATCATTTCCTTTTGGTTATCGAGCGTTTCCCAAATACGTTTAGTGTGTTCGACTAGGCCGGCATAGTATTTTTTAATCGCCGGCTTTTCGACCAAGCTACTTTCCATAACCGTCAATTGCTGAAGAATGTTTTTATGATTTTGCATTATCTTGCGAATATTAATAATATTTCGCCGATTGGTTAAAATTCTAGTAACGGCATCTTTTTGGTTGCCGGAAAAAATTAAATCTTCAATTTCATTTAGATTAACACTATTATTGTCTAGAATCTGAAAACAACCGTCTAGCAGATGGCCTAAGATTTCATAGAGTAAGATAGCGGAAGATTCAAGAAAAAAAGAAACAAGGGAATCCGGACTTTTTTTTCCTAAATCAAAAAATTGCTTTAGCGCTTTAAGATTATTGCCGCTAGTGGAAATAAGAAAACCGTGACCGATAAAAAAATCTATTTCCCCGGAAACAATTTTATCATCCTTTAAAACAGGAAAATGCAGAACCAGAAAAAGATAATCCGGCCCTCTAAATATCTGTGGGCGTTGAAAGGAAACGGAGGCGGCGGAAGCTTTTAAATGAACCAGATTAAAATTATAATTTTTTCTTAAATAATCAATTTCATTTTTTCCGACATTTATAATATTAACCCACTTTAATTTTCCTTCGGTCCGTGGATTGTCGATAGTTAGTTCCTCGATTCGATCAGTTATTCTTTTATAATTGGACATAAAAAACAAAAGTTTATTTTATTAAAATTTTCTTAAAATCTTTGACGAAAACCTTATTTTATAATAAGATTAAGATGTTGATATTATAACATATGGTCAATATTTTGGGAATAAATTTAAGCGGATTAAGCCAATCAGAGGTCTTAAAAAAGATCACTGATTTTTTAAATAGCGGCGAATCGCATTATGTCGTTACCCCGAATCCGGAAATTATTCTAGCCGCCGGGAAAGACGAAGAGCTTTTCTATATTTTAAATGAAGCCGATCTATCCCTGGCTGATGGTTTCGGTTTAAAAATGGCCGGTTGGTTGTTTGGTGTTAATATACCGCGTGTTACCGGTTCGGATACAACCGTTGAACTTCTAAAAATCGCCGCCGAAAAAGGGAATAGAGTAATGATTTTAAATTGGGAAAACGGACTTTCGCAATCTAATGATATTAAAACTGCTTTAGACAAGAAATTCCCCGGTTTGATTTTTTCTGTTTTAGATATTAGCCGCGATAAATTTTTATCAAACGAAAACGTAGAAAAAATAAATCAATTTGCGCCGGAAATTTTGTTCAACACTCTTGGCTCTCCGTATCAGGAAAAATTAATGTATCATAATATAAAAAAATTGCCTTCCGTCAGAGTTGCGCTAGGAATCGGCGGATCGTTTGATTTTATCACCGGCAAAGCCAAGCGCGCGCCGAAGATATTTCGCTCTTTGGGTTTAGAATGGTTTTGGCGTTTATTAATTTCTTTTTTTGGAAAAAATCCCGGTAAAAGAATAAAACGAGTATATCAAGCGACTTTTGTTTTTATCGGCCGAGTGCTCCTGGGGCGTTTCTTTTATCCATTTTTTTATCGTAAAAACGTCGCTTGTTTTCTTTATAAAAAAAATGGGGGGGAATTCGAGGTTTTAGTGGTAGAGAGAGCGGATCATCCCGGACATTGGCAGTTGCCGCAAGGAGGGACTGACGGCGAACCACTGGATGTTGCCGGAGCGCGGGAATTGCGCGAAGAATTAGGAACTGATAAAATTACTATTCGTGCGGCTTTTAAAAATGTTTACCGCTATAAATTTTCCGATAGGGATAAGTATGCTGCCATTAATTCACGCCACCTCGCTTTTAATCATAAAGGCCAAAGCCAGGGACTTTTAATTGCCGAGTTTACTGGCAGCGACAGCGATATAAAAATAAATTTCTGGGATCATCGGAACTGGAAGTGGGTTGAAATTGATCAATTAGTTGACACCGTGCATGAATTTAGAAAAGAAGGCTGCAAAAAATTCTTAGTAAAATTTAAATCATTAAATCTTAATTAATTTTTAGATAACTCAAAATAATATGTCTGTTTTCCATGATAAATCATCTGATAAAAAAGTACGCTTGCGCTTTGCGCCATCTCCAACCGGTTTTCTTCATTTAGGAAACTTCCGTACAGCTTTTTTTGGCTACCTCTTAGCTAAAAGCTGGGGTGGGGAATTTCTTCTGCGTATTGAAGATACTGACCAAAAAAGAGAAGTGGAAGGCGCTACGGAAAAACTTATAGAAATTCTTAAGTGGATTGGCGTTAATTTTGACGAAGGTCCGAATATCGGTGGCGATTATGGTCCTTATATTCAAACTGAACGCCTGGATATTTATAAAGAATATGCGGATAAATTACTAAAGGATGGTAAAGCTTATCGTTGTTTTTGCACTGAGGAGCGTTTAACTGATATGCGTTTAGCGCAAGAGGCAAATAACGAAGCGCCGCGCTATGATCGTTTATGCCGCGATTTAAGCGAAGTGGAAATTGAGAAAAAATTAAAAGCCGGCGAAAGTTTTGTTATCCGCCAAAAAATGCCGCTCGAAGGTGAAATAATTGTTCATGACGAGATTCGAGGCGATATAAAATTTCAAGCCGCTGATTTAGACGACCAAGTCTTAGTAAAGTCTAATGGTGTTCCGACTTATCAATTTGCCAGTGTAATTGATGATCACTTAATGGAAATATCTCATGTTACTCGCGGCGACGAATGGCTGCCTTCTTTTCCAAAAAATATTTTATTATACGAAGCATTTGGTTGGACTCCGCCTAAATTTATCCATTTAGCTTTAATCTTAAATAAAACAGGAGGAAAACTTAGCAAACGCCAAGGCGATGTTTTTATTGAACAATATCGGGATAAAGGTTATTTACAAGAGTCTATTATTAATTTTTGCGCGCTTTTAGGTTGGCACGGAAAAAATGATAAAGAAATATATTCGCTCGCTGAACTTGAAAAAGAATTTTCTCTTGAAGGTATTGGCGCCAGCCCGGCAATTTTTGATATTGAAAAGTTAGATTATTATAACGGTTATTATATCCGTCAAAAATCACTTAAAGAATTAACAGAGTTATGCCGACCATACCTTAAAAAGGCCGGCTATATAGTAGACGGCCAGAATATTTCGGCTTATGTCGGTTTAGCTCAAGAAAGAATGAAAAAGCTTGAAGATATAGTAGAAATGACCTCTTTTTTATTCGAATTACCGGCTTATGATGAAAGTCTTTTAGCCTGGAAGACTTTAAGCGTTAATGACGCTAAAAATAATCTAAAAGATTTAGAAATAGAATTGGAAAAAGTTACCGATAGCGATTGGACAAAAGAGAATTTAGAAACGGCAATTTTAAATTGGATAAAAGTTGGCGGCAAAAAAAATGGCGATTATTTATGGCCCCTACGTGTTGCCTTAACCGGACTTAAAAACAGTCCGGGCCCGTTCGAGGTGGCGGCCGCTTTAGGAAAAAATGAGAGTTTTAAACGTTTAAAAAAAGCTTTATAAAATTAATAATTATAAGAAAAGTATGGTCGGGATAGAAATGACACCAAAAAAGAAAACAATAATTATCTTGGGTGGAATTATTTTTTTATTATCGCTAATCACTCTAAGCTTCTTTATTGGTAGATATGATGTAAAAAAAGAACTAACACAGAATACAAAAAAAATAGAAAAGCATGAAATCGGGTACAGATATATCAGCCCTTTATTAGAGTGTGAAAATTATAATCCGTTAAATTATAATTATTCTTTATTGGAAAAAAATATAAAAAAAATAATTAATTCACACATTTCTAAAAAAGAAGTCGATTCAGTCTCTCTTTACTTTCGTGATTTGAATAACGGACCATGGATAGAAATAAACGGGGGGGATAAGTTCTCTCCAGCCAGTTTATTAAAAGTTCCTTTAATGATGGTTTATTTTAATTTAGCTGAAAATGATAAAAATCTTTTAGATAAAAAGTTAATCGTCAAAAATTATAAAACAGAAGCTTCACCAAATATTTTGCCGCAAAAATCCGTTAAGATTGGAGAAGAGTACACAGTTGAAGAGTTGATAGGTTATATGATTAAATATTCAGACAATACGGCTGCTAATACTTTATTAGCAAACATCTCCATAAAAGATACAGAAGAGATATACAATGACTTTAATTTAAAAATACCCGGATTAGATGGATCTGAAAATTTTATGAGTGTAACTGAATACGCTTCTTTTTTCCGTATACTATATAATGCTTCTTATCTTGATAGGGAAATGTCGGAAAAAGCTTTAAAATTATTAACTTCTTCAGCTTTTACTAATGGTATAGTCGCCGGTCTCCCTGATAACACAATGGTTGCTCATAAATTTGGTGAAAGAGTTTTTGAAAACAAAAAACAACTCCATGATTGCGGTATTATTTACTCTCTTAATGGCAATTATCTGCTTTGTGTTATGACTAAGGGAGATGATTTTGAAAAAATGAAAACTACAATAGCCGATATTTCTAAAGATGTTTTTAATGGTATGAATTCGTTTACAAAACAATAAAAAAATGTTATAGTGATAGAACATGAGAAATAGAATTATAAAATCAGTAATTATTTTCTTTATCCTTTCCGGCTTTTTAGGTGCGGCTCCTTTTGTTTTTAGTCAAACAGGGAATATAGATGCGGAAATAAACGATCTTAATCTAAAAATTCAAAATCAGAAAAAACAAATAGAAACCCTTAAGGCAAAACAGAAAGAATACCAAGCTCAAATAGACGCCAAACGCCGCGATCGCGTGAGTTTAAACAACCAATTGGCTATAATCGAGGACCGTTTGGCTCAAGCCCAGCTCGATATCGACGGCGTGAATTTAGAAATAGATAAAACTAATTTGGAAATACAAAAAACTGAAATAGACAGCGCCAATCTTGATGCCAAGATAGAGGAGAAGAAGCAGCACATCGCCAACTTATTGCGTCTTGTTTATAAGCAAGACCAGATGACGACGCTTGAAATGCTTTTGCTTAACGGATCTTTATCCGATTTTCTAAATCAAGCCAAATATCTCGAGGACACGAATAATGAAATAGGGAAAAGCGTCGAGGATTTGCGGGCCGATAAAGAACGTCTTGATGGCAACAAAGAAACTTTAAACGGAAAAAGCGCCAAATTAATAGCTTTAAAAGAACAACTTAAAGAAAAGGAAGGCGCTCTTTCTTATGAACAAGAAAGTAAAACTTATATCCTGGAAGAAACAAAATCTTCGGAAAAACAATATCAAGCCTTATTGGCTAAAGCTAAAAAAGAACAGGATCAAGCGGCCGCGGAAATATCCAGCGCCGAAAACCAGATTAGGAAAAAGATGTCGCAGAAAGATAAACAGAGGCTTGATGGTGGTAATAATACGATTGCTTGGCCAGTCCCTAAAAATATAATAACCACCTCTTTCCATGATCCTGATTATCCGTATCGCAATATAATCGGCGAACACTCGGCAGTCGATATTAGAGCCGCGCAGGGAACAACTATCGATGCCGCGGCTGATGGTTATGTCGCTAAAGTAAAATTTAATGGCGATAAAAGCTATGCTTATATCATGCTTATTCACGGAGACGGTTTAGCGACTGTTTATGGTCATGTTTCGGCTGTTTATGTCACAACCGATCAATATGTTGTTCAGGGGCAGGCTATCGGCCGTACCGGAGGAACACCGGGGACAATCGGTGCCGGATCAACCACTACCGGACCGCATCTCCACTTTGAAGTTAGAAAGAATGGTCTACCGGTAAATCCGGAAAACTATCTCCCTTAATAAGAATAAAAAATATTTTTTAAAAACCGAGTCGATGCTCGGTTTTTTTAGAATTTACGTTTATCATGGACCTGCCGATGAATATCCCGCAGTTGTTTATTAGTGACATGGGTATAAATTTGAGTGGTAGCAATATTACTATGACCTAAAAATTCCTGAACTGTTCTTAAATCAACACCGGAATTAAGCAAATCAGTCGCGAAAGAATGGCGCAGGGTATGAGGAGTGGCCATAACAGGTAAGCCGGAAATAATTACATATTTTTTAACAATATCTTCGATACTTTTAACGGTTAAACGACGGGAAGCGCTAGTTTTAGCACCGCCGCGTTTATAATTTATAAATAAAGCATCGTCCATATCTTTCCGTTCCTTAAGGTAGGCGCGTAAAGCCTTAATTGCGCGTTCAGAGAAGTAAACAGTTCTTATTTTACTGCCTTTACCAACCACGGCAATTTCCAAATCGCTTGTTTCATCTTTAATTCTTAATTGATCGCGATTTAGAGCCGCTAATTCGGCCACGCGCAATCCGGTAGAAAACAAGGTTTCTAAAATCGACCGATCACGCAATCCAATAATTGTTCCGGCCTCGGGAGCGCTTAGTAAATTAGAAAGCTGATTTAAAGTTAAAAATTTTATTTCTTTATCGGCTTTATCTTTGGCCAATTTTACTTTCGACGGAGGCAGGGAAGCCACGTTCTTTTCTACAAAAAACTCTAAAAGAGACCTTAGGGCTATCAAATAGTAGTTCTGAGTGGTCTTTTTTAGTGTTTTTCTGGTTTTAGGGTCAATATGGCGCGAAAGATACACTTTATACTGCCAAACATGGTCTGGGGTCAATTCTGAAGGTTTTAGAGCCTCAATTTTAGCCTCCTTAAGCCAAGAGAAGAACTTCCGCAGGAAACGGGTGTAGTTTTCCTGGGTCTTTGAAGATAGGCCTTTTTCAACCTCGGAATAGTCAAGGAAATCAATTAAATATTGTATTATCGGTTTTTGTAAACCCATATAACTAATAGGATTAAAATAATAAATAAAGAACGGGGCAGTATAGTTCTTATAGGTTTTTGTTTGTTTTTGCCCCGATTCTCTTATCTTTGATACTTCGCATAATGTATATTAATACACCTATTATATAAGAAAACAAAAGGGGGTGCAAGGCCTCCTTTTAGGCTTTGTTGTTTTCTTTATAAGGCCATATTAAATAATATCCCCATAAACTGAACATCCGGTTGGAATAATAGAATTATTTTTATGGCTATTAAAAATAAACCGATAATAACCGCGCAAAAAATAATGACGGCGAGAAAGAAAAAAAATTTAAAAGCGCCTTCCATGTCCATATTTTTATTTGATTAATGAATAAATATCCGATCGCCGTAGCGGAGGTCGATATAGTTAGTCTTATTAAAATTATCCTTTATTTTTTCCCTTTTTACAAGGACTAAGCGGTCTATTTGGTCTTTGGCGCCGCTTTTGGTGTTAAAATATACCAACGGGCCGTCTTTAAATTTTACTTGAATGGTGTTAAATTCCCGGTCGATAATGAAGCGTTCGACGGATAATTCCGGAACGAGAGATAGGTTGTTGGCTAGATCCAAAATAAATTTTAAATATTCATCAGAAATATTTATTTTATTGTCAGAGTTAATTAAATCGATGTTATTTTTATTTTCCAATATAAGATAGCGCGATTTGTCATCTTCGGAAACATTTTCCTCGCGGATGACATAAGCATCGATTGAAGCGTAAAAGAAGTTGTTTCCCTGCTGAAAAATAAAAGAATAGGGGCGTTCACCGACTTTGACAAGAAGGGTCTTCGCCGGATGTTTAGTTATTTCAACAGAGGCAAGATTATAGGATGATAAGATTTTTTCGCGCGCTTCTTCTCTGTTAAAAAGCCAAATACTATTTTGCTTAAAAAAGCCGTAACACTTCTGGTTTGTTTGCTCGTTAACCATTGCCCTTATATTGTCGTCTGATATTCTTGTCAGTCCTTCAATCTTAATATTATTAATTCGCCAAATTGGTGAAAAACAAAAAAACCAAAAAATAAAAATTAAAAAAGAAACGCTTAAAACGGCTATTAAGATAAATGCGTGTTTACCCTTCTCTTTTCTGGGTTTATGAAAAAAAGGATTAGCAAGATTATTCCGCTGATAGTCTTTCTTTATTTTTTTTGAGTATGTTGTTCCTATTGACATAATCTATAAAAGATGTCTTTTTATATATATCGGCTTACCAAATAATTTCCCTCTTTATATTCGGTTGCAAGCGGGCTAAAAATTCATAAGGGATAGTATCCATCAAGCGCGCTAAATTTAAAACAGAGTTTCTGTCTTCCCTTTCATCGGAAACTATTATTACCTGATCGCCTTTAGCAACAATTTGATCGCCAACATCAAGACAAGTCAGATTCATGCATATTTTTCCGGCAATCGGAGCATATTTTCTTGAGTTAAGGCCGGATACTAAAAATTCCGCCCTGTTTGATAAACGTCTGTCGAGGCCTTCAAAATAACCGAACGGGATAATCACAATACTAGTTTCCTTGGTTGTCCGATAGCTCTCATTATAGGAAACTGTTTCATCTGGTAGTAGCCTTTGCACAGAAACTGCTTTTGATCTAACCTTTAAAGCCGGTTTTAGGGATAAATTCTTCTCAAATTCCGCTTCTTCGGAATCGGATAACGGGCTATAACCGTAAAGGGCTAATCCGGGGCGATAAGCTGTCAAAAGCTTGTTGTTTAGTTTAAGAAGACCGGCGGAATTTCCAAGATGTATCCAGCGCGGATAATAATCGGCGGCGCGCAAATCGTCCAAAGATTTTATAAATTCATCTTCCTGCGCCTGATTCAAGATAGAACGCTCATCGGCTGACGCCAAGTGGGAACATAATCCGACAATTTCGACTTCATCAAGGTATTCTTTATTATTTTTTATAAATTCCTTTATATTTTTTATGCCTTCGCGATTCATTCCTGAATTAACGAAAAGATGGACTTGGGCCCGCTTGCCGTAACGAGCTAAATATTTAAGAGTCTCGCTGTTATAAACGACAAATTCCGTGCGATCAAAATCACAATAATCATAAGCTCCTAGAGGCATTTCACCAAGAATCAAGACCTTTCTTTTGAAAAATTGCCAGGCTATCTGCGCTTCGGGGAAAGAATCAACGGCAACCATCGGCGCGGATGTTTTATTTATAATCAAACACATTTCTTTCAATCCGTGTCCATAAGCATTTGATTTTAAAACGGGAAAAATCTCCGCGCTTCCCTGCCGGTCTTTTAAATAATTGAAGTTAGCAATAATTTTTTTCGCGTCTATTTCTATAACATTTAAAGTTTCGTATTTCGGCTTTAAAAATTGGCGTAGATAGTTTATCATATCAATTAGGGGCGGCCGATTATACCGGCGCCTTTATTTATCTTATCGAAGTTAAGATTGGTATCCAAATCATCGAGCTTCTTATGACTTTCAGCTCCCGTCAAGCTATCGCGAGCATAGCATTGCGCGCCGCTTAAAAGGACAGCCGCGCCGCCGACCTGCTTATCGTTTGGCATAAATTGGATTTCAAAACCGGCGCGATATCCATCATCTTGGTTTTTTAATTCCGGGATTTTCCAAATTATTTGCCGTGAAGAAGGATTGTAGGAAAAATCTCCGGCCAATACCGAACGCCTATCGGTTAGTTCGACTTCCGCCGGAAGTTTGGCGCTAAAAACCAAATCTTTAAATTCGCCGGCGCTCTCTACATCAAAAAACACCCAATAATTAGTCGGCAGACCGGCTAACGGCGGCAATGGCCCGCTGCCTAATTCATCTCCTTGGGGACTATTATAATAAATAACGGCTTTAGCCTTGAGCTCCGATTTTAAATATAAATCCGGCAAAGAAAGAGATTCTTTAATTATCTGCCCTTTTATCAGATACTCTTCCTGCGCTTGCCATTTCACGGTTCTGATAGCCGGATTATTATTTTTAAAACGAACATTAATCTTTATTTCCCTGCCTTCGCCGGCGTTTAAGAGACCGAGAACTAGTTTCCTGTTATTAATCTCGATTCCTGATTCATCGCCGCTATCGGCTAATTTTATTTGATTTACCGAAAAGTTCTTATCAAGCGTCAAAAAATCAACTTTAATATCGTTAATTGCCATTTTTCCAGAGTTATTAAACTTTACTGTCAGCTCTACATCGCCATTATCGTTAAACGAGGAGGCGGCGGCCGAAAAGTCAAAAATTAACGGAGGATTATTCAAATTCAATTCCAATCTTTCCGGCAATGGTTGATCGATTATGTTTTTAACCGACGGATGATAAAAATATAAAGCTATAACCGTCGTTATTAATAATATAATTATTATTCCCAGAGATATGTCTAAAACTAGATGCCAGCGATTTTTACGATAAAAACGTTCACAGCGATTAAGCCAGCGCCGTTTAAACCAATTATCTTTAAACCAATTGTGACTGTGTTTAAAAAATCTCATCATATATTTTTAATAAAAATTTTTTATTCCGGTTAAGATGTCATCAACGCCATCGCCGTTAATATCGCTGGCCCCGACTTTAATGCCGCCATGATAACTTTTATCATAAGCAAAGAAACTTCCAATTACCTTGCCCTGATAATTAAATATCCGAACATGCGGCCCGCCGCCGCCACCCGGTCCCGTAATTATTTCATTTTGACCGTCGCCATTAACATCGCCTATCGCAACGCTTACTCCGCCCTTAAAATTTTTATCATAGGCGAGAAATTCCTTCTTTAAGACGCCTTTCTGCGAAAATATTTTTATCGTCGGTTCGAGTCCCGCGCCCGGACCGGTGATTATTTCTTCCTGGCCATCGCCATCAACATCACCCAAGGCGACATTGACGCCGCCGCGCGCATTTTTATCATAAGCAAAAAAGAAACCGCTTGCCTTCCCGATTGGAGAAAAAATGCCCACCTGCGGCCCGCCGCCGACTCCGGTGCCGGTTATTATTTGTCTGACATACCCCTGATCAATCTTTGCCGCTAAATTTATATCCCCTTTATATTTACCGGAATACGGGTAAAAAGACGCGACTTTATCTCCGTTTTTTCGCAAAGTTATCATGCCCTTCTCGGCTGTTAAATTTACATCTTGCGCGACCGTATCTTGGCTGGCGATTATTATTTCTTGCCCCCCGGGAAAATTATTCAAATAGGGGAAAAAGCCGTTTCTGACCTGCTGGCCGTTTAGACCGTAGACGCGATAAAAATATCCATTGATAAAAGAAGTGTCAGTTATGGTATTGCTCTGGCGCAAAAGAACAATCCCGTCTTTAGGGGCTAATTTCAGGTAACTTATTTTTAAACCGGTATTAAAAACGGGGTCCTGAAGTCCTTTTATTTTTTCAACGTCTTCTTTTGAAAAAACATAGAGTTGTTCCTTGTCGGTGGAATTAACAATCGCCGAACCGTATTTAAAATCGCGCCGCCACAAGCCAGCTTTAATATCGGCGCTCTTGTTGTCTAAAATATTATAAGCTCCGGAAACGGCCGGACCTAAATTAGTATCATATTCATCATACCACCAAGCCTGGCTATGATCGCTCGTATCATAATCAAAACTGTAAAAACCATTGCCCAATAGCGCGCTGGTTAAGCCATATCTAAAATAACGATAATCTGTTTGATTTTTATTAAAACTGTTGATAATTGAAACATTCGGCGCGACGTTGACACTCGGAAGATGAAGATAGGTTTTCATCGAACCCGCCCAGGTGCCGCCATTTTCCCACGACGACGGAAAATCTTCCAGCATCATGCCGTTTAATAATTTTTGATACCCTTCATAAACGCGCCCGTTGCCGACAATAATAAAATCATTTCCGGCCAATTGTCTGGTGGCAGCTAAAACTTTTTTGAAGCCGGCCGCCCAAGCGTCGTTAAGACTAACGGTTGTATCCTTTTTTTTATCGCCATCGGCATCAATATCGCCGCCGTTAATCCAAGCGACATCCCCCCAGGCATTATCGTAAAAAACTCCATCCCACAGACCGCTTGCCTTTATCTCTTTAATGACGAAATCTGATAAATAATCATTAAATCGCTGCCCCTTGGAATTAGTTCCGGCTTTGTCCGTTAAATTAAACATTGAACTGCCCGGCCAATTTGAAATCTTATTTCCGTTTTGATCTCTAAGCCACCAAGAATCGCTTAAACCGGAGGCCAACTGATTGCGCATGACGGCATTACGATAAATTCCAACATTATCGATTAATTCCACCGAATTTATATAAGCAAGAATAATTATCCGCGGGTTCAACTTTCTTATTTCTAAAATCTGCTCCTGGCTGTTTACCTGAGTTTCCATATCAAGAATTAACAAGTTCCATCTGGCCAGTTCTTTCGCTTCGGCGTCGGTTATTTCCCACTTTAAAAAATAATTGGCTGTCCGCGGATAAGCGGTCGGCAAGACTGCCGCTTGCGCGATCAACGGACAAAAAACAATAAAAGTTAAAAAAATGGCGGCAATTTTTTTCATGATAATTACTTCTTTTTAGGCTTTATCTTCTTATATCCTCTCGGCATATATTTTGCCAACGATTTCGGAATATTGATCGAGCCGTCGGCATTTTGATTATTTTCCATAATAGCAATCAGGCATCTAGTGATGGCGATGGCCGTCCCGTTCAAAGTATAAACAAATTCTTTTTCGCCGCTCTCCTTTTTATATTTTGTGTTCATTGCTCGCGCTTGATAATCGGTACAGTTTGAAGTCGAGGTCACCTCCGCCCAAGCCCCCATACCGCCGTCAGCAGCCGGTTTCCCCGGCATCCAAGCTTCAAGGTCATATGTTCTGATAGAAGGCGCGCCTAAATCGGCCGTGCAATGATCGATAATTTGAAAAGGAATTTTTAAGCCCTTGAATATTTCTTTCTCAATACTTAAAAGTTCGAGATGGGCCTTTTCGGCGTTTTCCGGCTTTACATATTGGAACATCTCAATTTTAGTAAATTGATGGACACGGAAAATGCCTTTGGAAAATTTTGAATAACTACCGGCTTCCGTGCGGAAACAATGACTGACGGCGACATATTTTTTAGGAAGTTCGCTTTCCTCGAAAACTTCATCTTTATGGAGTCCGCCCATCGTTATTTCTGCTGTGCCAATTAAACATAAGTCCGTGTCGGCGACATTATAAACTTGAGTCGATTCGCCGCGCGGGTTAAATCCCATACCTTCGAGAATTTCTCTTTTGGCTAAATCCGGAGAAGTAAAAGGCGTAAACCCATGTTTAATTAATATTTCTAAAGCATATTGAATTAACGCATACTCCATAAGCGCCAATTCGTTTTTTAAATAATAAAATTTGGCGCCGCTGACTTTAGTCGCGCGATCGAAATCTATTAAATCCAAGGCGGCCGCCAGTTCCACGTGGTCCTTTGGCGTAAATTTAAATTTTGTCGGCGCGCCGCAAGTTTCCAAAACCGGATTATCGTCTTCGTTGTCGCTGACTTTAACATCCGGATGGGTTAAATTAGGAACAGCCAGAAGCATTTCATTTAATTTCGCCTGTTTTTCCGTCAGTTTCTCTTCTTTGGCTTTTAAAGATTCTCCTAAAGATTTCATCTCCGCGATTATCTCCGGCGTCGGTTTTATTTTTGAGGATTGATTACGTTTTGCCCGAGCGCTTTCAATTTCCGTAATTAAATTGCGCGTTTCACTGTCTAGAGTCAATAAGGCGTCGATATCAACCGAGGATAACCGATTTTTTGAATTTGTTTTTATTAATTCCGGATTTTCTCTTATTATTTTTATATCTAGCATATATTTATATTAATTATTCAATTATTTATTTTCCGCTTATCTTATTATCGGCGATTTATTAACTTATCACTTCCCCGCCGAAAGTTTTCAGAAGATTATTCAAAGATTTTCCGTCTTCTTTAGCGGTTATCGGCTCGTTTTCCGGTTCGGCAGACTTAATATCATCTATTTCTTTTGGTTCATCAATATTATTTTCCTCATGCCTTATCTCTAAATTTTCATCAATCACTAAATTTAAAGAAAGCATCGCTCCGAAAACTTCCGCTAAAGTCGTCTCCACAATTGTTTTTATAGAGGCATCGTTTATGCGGTCGTGATGAAATTTATACTTAAAGACTAAGCGGAGCTGGCTATCTTTTATTTCTTGCGGCTGGCAATTTTGCAAGACAAACGACAAAGAATGATTATATTTTTTTATCTTTACTAAAAATTCCGGCCATTTTTCAAGAACTTCCGTTTGATTAAGGCTAATTGATTCCTCGCTGAATTTTTTTATGCCTATTTTTTCCGCGTCTATCGCCACGGCTTCTTTTTTCGGCGGCGCGACTTTAACCGTTTCTTCATCTTTTCTTACTTTCAGGCTACTATTCGCAATCGGCGCGGCTTCGTTATTCGCGCCATAACAAATATCGATAATAGCCAACTCCAAAGGCAGTTGGGAAATTAAAGTATTTTTATTATCGTTATAAGCTTCAAGAAAACGCTTGGTAAAGATTAATAATTGACCCCAGGAAATATTATTGGCGATTGACCCGACTTTTATTTCCAAACTCTCGCCTAGGTTCAGGCCGAGACTGTCAATCAAGCTCGGACTTACTTTGCTTAGCATTATTTTACGGAGCAAAGCGACTAATTCTCCGGTGAAATTCCTTAGATTAACGCCGGTATCGGCAAGATTGTTTATTAAAGAAACAGCTCTGGCGGCGTCTTTCTTGCTTAGATAATCAAGCAAATCAACCGCTTCGTTGCTGTTATAATGAGGGATTATAAGTTCCGCATCTTCTAGACTTATTTTTTTGTCGCCGAGAGAAAAAATTTGACCAAGCAAACTTTCCGCATCGCGCAAATGTCCGCCGCTACGGCGCGCAACCGCCTCTAAAACTTCAGAATCTATTTCTATATTTTCTTTGGCGGCGATTAAAGACAGTTTTTTCACAATATCCGAAACACTGATGCGCTTAAAGTCAAAACGCTCGCAGCGGGAAATAATAGTTGAGGGAACTTTTTGGATTTCCGTCGTACATAAAATAAAGATAACGTAAGTCGGCGGTTCCTCGATTATTTTCAGAAGAGCATTAAAAGCCGAAATCGAAAGCATGTGGACTTCGTCGATAATAAAGACCTTGAATTTCGAATTAGTCGGCATTAATCTGGAAAAACTGATAATGTTTTCTCGGACATTATCGACTCCGGTGTTTGAGGCGGCATCGATTTCAACTACGTCCAAATTCTTCCCTTGAGTAATGCTTAAGCAGCTGGCGCATTTATTGCATGGTTCAAAATCGCCCGCTTTGCGATTTTCGCAATTAACGGTCTTCGCCAAGACGCGAGCCAGGGTGGTTTTTCCGACTGCGCGCGGACCGCAGAATAAAAAAGCCTGCGCTAATTTATCGGCGCTGATTTCATTTTGCAAAGTTATTTTTATGTGGTTCTGTCCCAGAATTTCAGAAAAATTTTGAGGACGATAATCGCGATAGAGGGTCGACATAATATAATTTCTTTAATTTATCTTAAATTTATCTTTTCTATATTTTTATTTAGTTTTCCGATAAAGACATTTTAGAACGGCGTTCTATTTCCGCTTCGACCAAACGTACGTTCTGGCCGTATTTCAAACGGCTTAAAGATCTAATCTTGTCGGCCATTCCTTCGCGTTTAACACCTAAAATCGGCCAAATAGTATTAAGGGAGAAAGGACGAGTGGCGGAATTATCAACTAATAATTTAATCGCCGCCATCCCCATACCGACATTTATCAAATCATATTGATTGAAGACCGGAGAGAATTCTTTGACCAAGAATTCCGCATCTTCCGAGCCGACTTTAAAACTAACCATCGTTCCGACATTTCCAAAGACCGCGTCTTTGATTTCATTATTATTATTCTTGCTTAATTGCCCGATATACTGGTGGGCGATAATAAGATTCAGGGCATATTTGCGAGCCTCGGACAATATTTGGCAAATAGAAGACGTAGTGAAATTCTGGAATTCGTCGATATATAAATAAAAATCTTTTCTGTTCTCCGGCGGCAAATCCGTGCGCGACAGAGCGGCCATTAAAATCTTGCCCACTAAAATCATACCCAAAAGATAGGCATTCATTTCTCCAACCAGACCCTTTGGTAAATCAACTAATAGTATTTTTTGCTTATCCATTACTTCTCGCAGGTTAAAAGCGCTCTTCTGCTGGCCGATTATCGGCCGCATCATATCATTGGAAATAAAAGAAGTCAGTTTAGAGGTGATATAAGGGACAATATTAGCCAGCGCCGCTTCTCCACCCGCCTTCTCCGCTTCCTTGCGCCAGAAATCAACAACAGTTTGATTCTTGCAGCGACTCAATTTAAATCTTCTAAAATCGGCATCGGCCAGGACTTTCGGTATTTCCATTAAAGTTGACCCTGAGTCAGGATCATCCATAACCAAAAGCATCGCGTTACGCATATATTGTTCAAACATCGGTCCGCCAGTCGCTTTCAAATCATACAATTTATCAAGGATGCCAATCATTTCGTTAATCACAAAACTTTTCTGTTCGGGATAGCGCGGGTCATATTCCAAAAGATTTAAAGCCAAGGGGCGCTCAATATCTCCCGGTGAAAAAATAATAACATCCTCCGCTCTTTCCGGAGGAATTCTATCTAAAATATCCGTTATTAAATCACCATTCGGATCAAAAACGCAGACACCTTCCCCGTTCTGAATATCTTGGATTGCCATATTGGCTAGAAGAACGGATTTACCGGTACCGGATTTACCGACGATATAGGTATGGCGGCGGCGATCCTGACGTTTGATTCTGATTTCCTTCTTAACGCCGCGATAAATATTTTCACCAAGCGTTATCCCCTCTCCGGGAATAGTGGCTGGGGCCGGAGCGATTCTTGAAGTAAGCCAAACAATATTCGGAGTTTCAGTTCCTTTAAGCGGTAAATGAAAAAGACCGGTTAATTCTTCGGTGCCTAATAAAAAATTCAAATTATCGCGGAAACGCCGATAAATAAAATCATCGATAATCCGATGCTGATTGCCGGTATAAATTCTAGAGAAATTATTACCGTAATTATAATTATTATACTCACTATAAGCATTCGAAAGATTATCAAGATAGTAAGCGGCTTTTTCTTTTGTTTCGGCGCAGGCGACCAGACGAAGATTGACTTCCAAACCAGCTTTTTGATTTTTTTCTTCAATGCCCTTAAGCATTTCTTGCTCGGCGGCCGTTAAAGTCTTCGGCTTATTTATAGACTGATTAGAATTTTTAGTTGATTGTTCTTTGGATGGAAAAAAGTCGCGGATTTTTGCCAATGGCGAACTGCTCTTTCCAATACCTTCCCAAACCGAACCGTAACGGTTAATCATACTCGAAGCATTCTTACTGGCTTTGTGCCACTTCCCCGGAGCGCTCCGAACAACATACTGGATAGATATGCTTTCGTGTTTATCAAGTTTTGATAAAACGTTAATGATTGAATTTAAAGGATCGACTGTCATCTTCCCATAAGTTTTAAGCGGCAGAACAAAATTATCCTTTGTTTTAAGATAAGCTGCCGCCACGTAACCATTAGGGATAAATGAGTTATAATCAGAAACTTCTTCCAAAACGGCATCCGGGTAATGAGCAGTGATTTGTTTTTCTAAATACAAAGCATTTTTTTCCGGCGCGACCGCATAAAAATAAATTTTTCCGCGTTCGGCCACTATTTCGAAAGAAAAGTGATCGTTGCGTCCAAAAAACCAACTAATAATTCCTCTTTGCGCGCGTAAACCGCCGATAGCCGAAAAAATCGTTTCGCCCTTGGCAATTTCTTCTTTAAGCTGCTGAGAATTTTCTTCTTTATTCTCGTCTTTTGGTTTCTCTTTTGGAAGCTTGATTAAAAAAAGCTTGTGTTTCGAGTAATCCTCTCCGAAGCCCGATATTCTTACAATCTTTCTGACTAAAAATAAAAACGGCAAAAAAATAATAAGGACAGCCAAGCCCTTTAGAATTACAACCGAATCAAGATATGTAGTAAAATCTATCATATTTATTTATCTTTTAAACGCATAATTTTATCGGCTTTTATTTTCACTTCCTGCTCCAAAAAAAATTTATTTATTCCCGTTACCATACCGAGCCATTGCCTAATCAAAGAAACTATCTTATTGATTTTTACTTTAGCGGAACTTAGGAGTTCGCTGATCTTAGAAACAGTCTCTTCGCCTTTTTTCTTAAAAGCCTTTTGCTCTTCCGGTTTCATCTTTAAAAATATTTCATCCAGACCCTCGGCCAGAATACTGTCGATTGCTTCTTCTTGCCTCTTTTGCCAATCGGATATCGGCGCAACCGGCAAAAAGTCGCCCAAATTTTTTTGGGGAGATTGGTTTGAAACGACTTCGTCTTTCTTTTCGGCGGACGACGAAATAAATTCCGCTTTCTTTTCGGGATTAAGCGGTTTTTCAACTCCGGCAGCAACCGGTTTTGCATTCTCGAAATTTGGTTTTTCGATTTTCATTTCTCCTGCCATATCGGTTAGTTAGCCATGATAGCCTCAACCGGACAATTAGCAGCCGCATTTTTTGCGCAATCGGTTGTTTTGTCTTTTATAACCTCGGATTTTCCGTCTGCTCCAATTACAAAAGTTTCCGGGCACATGCCGGCACATAAACCGCAGCCGATACACTTGTTTTGATCAACTTTCACCATATTTTTTTTATTAGTTTTTTAAGTTTTTTTACATATTTATTATAGCATATCTTATAAAAAATAAAACACCGACCATATCTCTAAAATTGGCGATAAAATGACATATATTTGACAATTTTCCGCGGCTGAGTTATATTTAATAAATAAAGTTAAAATTAACCTTAATTAATCCTTAAAGTGCTAGTCTTCTGGCTAGCATTTTCAGTGTAAATCAATCTATATGGCACATAAGAAAGCCGCTGGGTCAACCTCGTTGGGCCGCGAATCAGAAAGTAAACGTTTAGGCGTTAAATTAACCGATGGCGAGTGGGCTAAGACAGGCGCTATTATTATCAGACAACGCGGCACAAAATATCATCCCGGTCTTAACGTTGGTATTGGTGGAGACGATACCCTGTTTTCTCTTACAAACGGTTTCGTAAAATTTTCTACCAAAAAATTAAAGAAATTTAATAACACCCTTAAGTCAACAAAAATCGTCAGTGTTATTCCTTTGACCGACGAAAAACGTGAAGAATTAAAGAAAATTGCCAAAGAAGCTGCCGCTAAAAAGAAGACTGTAAAAAAGCCGGTTAAAAAATCCGCCAAAAAAACTGCAAAAAAATAAAATATCGATTTTTAAAAAATAAGCTCTATTCGGAGCTTATTTTTTTATTGTATGACTGAGATTATTGTATAACTGAGAATTTTTTTACTCTATTTCTTTCCCTTGCAAACTTTTACAAATTCAACAAATAGCGGGTGCGGTGTCAGTGGACGAGAGATATATTCCGGATGAAATTGAACACCGATGAAAAATGGGTGATTCGTAATTTCGACCGATTCAACAATTTGCCCGTCCGGAGAAGTGCCGGCAACGGTTAAGCCTAATTTTTCAAATATATCGCGATAATCATTATTGAATTCATAGCGATGGCGATGGCGCTCGGAAACAACCTTATCGGAGCCGAAACGCGCATAAGCTTTTGCCAGATGCGTTCCCGGCTTAATCTTGCATGGCCAACCGCCTAAGCGAATAGTTCCGCCATACCCCTTCTCTTTTATCAACTCCGCCTGTCCCGGCATAATATGGATAACCGGATTTTTAGTCTTAGAGTCGACCTCGGACGAATTAGCGTCTTTTAGACCGGCCACATCGCGCGCAAATTCGATAACTGCCATCTGCATTCCGTAGCAAAGACCGAAATAAGGCACTTTATTTTCTCGGCAATATTTTATAGTTTTTATTTTCCCTTCCGCGCCGCGCGAACCCCAACCCTGCGGAACAATAATCCCGTCCATGCCTTTTAGAACCTTTATGCCCTCAGTTTCGACTTCTTCGGCGCTTAACCAATGTATCTTTGCTTTGCAATGATTATAATTAGCGGCGTGCTTAATCGCTTCAATCACGGAAATATAGGAATCGCCAAAAGAAAAGTCGCCGCTCGCAAAATATTTGCCGACAACGCCGATATTTACAACCGGCTCTTTTATCTTTGAATTGGCGACCATTTTTTTCCAGGCTTCATTATTACTTTTTTTCTTGCGTATCGGCAAACCAAATTTTTCTAAGATACGCATGCTTAAATTGTCTTTTTCAAAATTAAGAGGAATGTCATAAATTGAATCGGCATCAGGCGCGGCAATAACCGCCTCCATCGGCACATTGCAATTTATCGACAATTTTTCGCGACGCGACGTATCAATCTGTTTCTCGGCGCGCGCCACGATAAAATCCGGCTGGATACCGGCTGATTGCAAATTGCGAACGGCATGTTGGGTCGGTTTCGTTTTCATCTCGCCAATCATATTCGGTATCGGCAAATAAGAGACAAGCACAAATAAAACATCTTTCGGATTAAATAATTTCATTATGCGAGCCGCTTCCAAGAATAATAGATTTTCATATTCGCCGACGGTGCCGCCGATTTCAATAATCATTATTTCCGCCCCGGTCTTATCAACCGCTTTTTGAATTCGGTCGCGTATTTCCATCGGAATATGAGGAACAACTTGGACACATTTTCCTTTATACTCAAGGTTGCGTTCGCGGGCGATTACCGTTTGATAAACGCGCCCGGTTGTCATATAATTTTCCCGATAAATATTTTTCCCTAAGAATCTTTCGTAATTGCCAATATCTTGATCGGTTTCATCGCCGTCTTCAGTCACAAAAACTTCCCCGTGTTCAATCGGATTCATGGTGCCGGCATCGACGTTAATATAAGGATCCATTTTTATCGCGCTGACATTATAACCGCGCGCTTGGAGAATTTGGCCGATTGAAGCGGTTGTTACCCCCTTACCGACCCCGGACATTACTCCACCGGTAACAAAGATATACTTTGTCGGTTTTTTCTCCTTTTTTGCTGTTTTTTTAGCTAAAGACATAGATATTGACATTTAAATATTATTATGATATAAAATATAGTTAAGTTCTTTTTAATTTTTTTTAACAACAACCATATAAAAGTAAAGAAATGGGATTACACTTAATGCACCGTACGGAAGCCTTCTCTGATGAGCGTATCAGCTTAATAGAGAGAATTGGTGGAAAATGTTTCAGTCGCCTTGTAAATCAAGAGGCTGAAAATATTGTTGCCTATATCATTTCACTCGATTATTCCCCGGGTGATTTCGAAGAAAACATTTCTGAGAATCCTTGCGCAAACTGCCCGAAAAAATGTTGGCGGTTAAAGGAAAATAGACCTCTTAACGAAGAAGAGATCGAAAAAATAAAAGAAATGATAGAGGAAAAAATAACTATGGAGACAGCTGATGATCTTGTCTCCGAGGTTATAGCGCAAGATTACGGTAACGATCATTATTGCTATTAAATCCTCTCAATCTAAAATGACGACTCTTAACTAGAGCCGCCATTTTTTTATTTTTTCTTCAGTTTCAAAAGTTCTACCGCCTTATCCATTTGCGGATCGATATTCTTATCAACATCTTTCTGTTCCAGTTTTACACTATAATCAGGCGCGATTCCCTTTTCATCGATAGCGTCTCCGGCCGGTGTCAGCCACTTGGCAACCGTAATCTTCAAGGCCGAACCATCGCTTAAATCCTGAAGACTTTGGACTGAACCCTTTCCGTAAGTCTGCTCGCCAACCAATATCGCCTCTTTATAATCGCGTAAAGCGCCGGCGACAATCTCGGAAGCCGAAGCGCTGCCGCCGTTGACCAATACAACTGTCGGGATATTCTTTAAACGGGCATTGCCGTTTGAAGGATATTCGTTGCGTTTATTTTCCCCAAACTGTTCGGCGACAACCGGACCGGCTTCAACCCATTCCGAAGCCATCGCAACCGCCGTATCAAGATAACCGCCCGGATTATTTCTTAAATCAAGAATTATTCCCTTCGGATTTTTTAATAAAGCTTCGCTGACAGCCGAATTGAATAAGCCAAAAGTATCATCATTAAAATTAGTGACTTTAATTATAAATATCCCATCGTCGCGCATCTCCGTCTTTACGCTTTTAACAATAATAGTATCGCGGACAATCGTAATATCCTGAACTTTCGTATTCGCGCCGCGCATAATCGTTAATTTCACCTTTGTTCCCTTCGCCCCTCTTATCGCTTTAACGGTTTCGTCGACAGTCAGACCGATAGTCGATTTATCGTCAACCGCGTAAATTTTATCGCCGGCGCGCAGACCGGCTTTCTGCGCCGGCATCCCGTCAAGCGGAGCGATAATCGTCACAATATCGTTTCTCATCCCGATTTCGGCGCCGATACCCTCAAATGTTCCGGCTAAATCATCGGCAAATTCCTTCGCATCGGTCGGATTCATAAATACGGTATAAGGATCGTTAGCGGCGGCGGACATACCTTTAAGCGAGCCATAAAAAAGATCCTTATTTTTTATCTGATTCTTATCGACATGATTCTGCTTTAAAGAATCCCAAACTTCCCAATAAAGATTAAAATCAAAAACATCATCAGGATTAACAACCGACGAACTGGAAGCCGCGTCTTCCGAGTAAGCTAAAACTCTGGATGCGCCGCCGTTATTTTTCCCTTTTCTCTCTCCAGCATAGAAACCTCCCCAAAAAGTCATAACAACAAAAATAGCCAGAACTAATCCGGGGATAAATTTTTTAAAATTATCTTTAAAATATTTTAAATTCATATTCATATTATTTTCTGATAAGCAAAGGTTTTTTTTCGTCTCTTAAATCGATTAAGCGCGACGGTTTCCGTTTTCGCGCGCGGCCGGCATTAACCACCAAATCCGGGCGATTTTTTTTCTCGGGAAAATATTCATTCAAGCGGTTGAAATCGGTAATTCCCTCTTCGCCGCTAATATTAAAACTGGTTGAGACCAGGGGTGAGCCCGCCTTCTTTATTATTTTAACCAAAAATTCGCTTTTAGGCAAACGGACAGCCAAACCGTCGGAACCGCGTGTTAATTCGCGCGGCAATTGATTTAAATTCTTTAAAATAACAGTGGTTGGCGGCTGATTTTTCGACCAGAGTTTCTTTAAAAATTTTATTTGGTCCGCTGAGATAGCCGCATATTTTTTAGCCATTTTTAAATCACTGACTAAAATCAACAGGGGTTTTTTGGCGTCGCGTTTTTTAAGACGATAGATCTTTTTTATCGGTTTGGCTAAATCCGCCCGGCAACTTAATCCATAAATAGTGTCGGTTGGTAAAACCGCTATCCGACCGATTTTCAAAGAACCGGCTATTAAGTCGGTAATAGCCGGTTTTACGCTATTTAAATTTATCTTTATTCGATCCATTATTTTTTATCCTAAAAATTTTTATATTAAATAATCGACTTTAAAGCTTTTAGAGCATCGGGCAAAAGAGGCAGAATAATTTTTACTATCTTTAACAATAACGGAGCAATAACGGAAGTTTTTAATTGTTCACTAATACCTAAAAGATTATCGACGAAAGCATAGCGGGAAACGACATAGATTATCAATCCGAGAAATAATGCTCCTTCCAAAAAACCCAAAGCCGCGCCGGCCAGATTATTTAAATATTTACTGCCGGGAATTACGGCGATAAGATTAAATATTTTTTCAATCAATTTAAAAACTAAATCCGCTAATTTTGTAATGGCGACAAACAGGATTATAAAAGAAAGAATCTTTCCTAAAGAGTCATGGCCTTTATAAATGTTCTCGCTCCAAGAGAAAAAAACCAGATAAAAATGGCTGGCGACGAAAGCGCCAACGATTAAACCGACGACTCGCCCCAAAAGATTGATTAAACCCTTGAATAAACCGTTTAAAACGGCGCAAACAAGAATGGCTAACAAACAGATGTCGAAAATTGACATATATTTTTTATTTAGAAACGCGCCGACTATTTATTGCAGGCGCGGAAAAAGGGGTTCCTCTTTTTTTATTTGTTCATTTAAAAATTGCGTTTGGATTTTCTGGGATGTCCCGGGAATAAACGGTTCCAACAAATAAGAAATATTTAAAATCGTCTGCGCTAAAGGGAGCAAAACATTTCCAATTTCTTTTTTGTCGGTCATTTTCCAGGGAGTCTTCGCGCTAAGCTCTTCATCGCAAATTTTTATTTTTTCCCAAATCGCCTGCAGGGCTTCGTTAAAACGGTAATCTTTCATAGCCTGTTCAAATTTACCGACTGTTTCTTTGATGCCATTGCCGCTTAAATCAACCTTCAAGTTTGTTTCAATTTCATTTTTTTCCAAGAGATTGGAGACGCGCGCCACTAAATTTCCTAGCCCGTTAGCCAAATCGGCGTTATATCTCCCCGCAAATTTTTCGTCGCTATAATCGCCGTCTTCAAATGGCGGTATTTCCGCCAAAAGATAATAACGGACAGCATCAGCGCCGTATTTATCGACTAGCTCATAAGGATTCACAAAATTCCCCAGACTCTTGCTCATCTTTTGCCCATTCATGGTTAAAAACCC
>CAZMKG010000001.1:92375-102081 GCA_964567015.1 uncultured Gammaproteobacteria bacterium
CGCCCGGACGGCAAAACGAAAGACGGGTTATTATATAATTCCAAAAGCTTGTCGGCATATTTGGAGAAACGGAAAAAATAATTCTCTTCGTTTATAATTTCGATATCCATGTTCGGATGCAGCGGACAGCGTCCATTATCCAATTCCGAATCGGTTTTTTCCATTTCGCAACCGACGCAATATTTTATCCGGTATAATTTTTTATAAATATCGCCGCTTGCTTCGCATCGGCGCCAAAACTCCTGGGCCGCCGCCATATGATGCGGGTCGGTTGTACGGATAAAATTCGTATAAGATAAATTTAATTTTTCTTTTAACGGCCGAAATTTCGCCGAATATTCATCGCAATAAGCCTGAACATCTAAACCCAATTCTTTGGCCTTTAGATATATTTTTAATCCGTGCTCGTCGGTTCCAGTATTAAAAAACACGTTTGCGCCCCTCTGGGTTTCGTAACGGGCGATGACATCGGCTTTTATTAACTCCGCGGCATAGCCGATATGCGGATCGGAATTTATATAAGCCAGAGTGCTGGTAATGTAAAAATTTTTATCCTTCATATTTAAATTCTATATGTATTTTTTAAATCGCTTATTTTTCTTGAAAATTATTTTTTTATCAAAACGACAAACTCGCCTTTTAAATTGTTGGGGTCGGCTTTTATCTCCTTTAAAACACCGGCGGCCGTTCCATTATAGAAAGATTCATGCATCTTTGTAAGCTCGCGCGCGACTGAAATATCCAACTCCGTTTTTCCGCGAACACTTTCAAGTTCTTCCAGCAACTTAATAATACGGTGTTTCGACTCGTATAAAATCACCGGATATTCGCTTGCCATTATCTCTTTTAACATGGTCTGCCGCCCCTTTTTATTCGGCAAAAAACCTAAAAAGAGAAAACGATCGAAACCGACGCCGGCGATCGAAACGGCCGCCGTTAAGGCGGCAACGCCGGGCACGCTTTCGATTAGAACGCTCTTGCCGAGCTCCGCACCGAATTCTCTCCTCACTGTCGAAACCAACTTGCTTCCCGGGTCGGAGATGCCCGGCGTTCCGGCGTCGGTCACCAAAGCTAAATTTTTCCCCTCTTTAAGCAAAGAGATTATCTTGTCGGTTTTAATATCGCCGGAATGCTGATGATAAGAAATTGTCGGAGTCTTAATATTATAATGATCGAGCAATTTTTTAGTTACGCGCGTATCTTCGCACAAGATATAATCCGATTCTTTAAGCGTTCTTAAAGCACGTAAAGTCAAATCTTCCAAATTACCGATTGGCGTAGCGACTATTCGTAAAATATTCATAATATTATTCCATGTTTTCCCTTCTCTCGCGGACATACTTTGTCCAGTCTTCACCGACCTCGACTAATACCTTAAACGGGGCTTCAAGAATGAAGTCAAAAATAAATATAAATATATTTATCTTGGAGAAACTGTTCGACAGCCACTTTCCGGCCATGATAATCGGCATATAGAATAAGTCAACCAAGAAAGTAAGCAAATTTTCTTTGCGTCTGACAATCGTCAAATCCTTAATACCTTTCGTAACCACAATACTGAAAAAGCTTACAAAGGCCAAAAAGAACAAGAAGATAATTACGCTCACCCAGTTAAAATTGAGAAAATCGAGAAATTTAACGATTAGATAAATTGAAAAACAGAAAGAGGCCGCGTAAATCAAACCAAAAAAAGTGGAAGCGACAAGATTGCGTTTAGCCGGCTTGCGCAAGACAATCGGCTGCTTTTTTTCCTGGCCAACGAAAGAAATTTCCTTGATGCCATTGATAATTTTAACTGTATTATCCTCGCCGGGCAACTTCATTATTAAAACAATAAAGAAAAGCAGAATTGCCGGGAAAGAAATATTAATCGCCAAAGATATCCAGTTAACCGCCTCGCCGAATAATTTAACGGCCGGAAGTTCAATCGCAAAAACAAAGATGGACTTTGTAAAAAAAATGTAAATAATACTGCGTCCGGCTCTTTTCCATAAACGTTTTTTTGCTTTTTTATACTTTTCGACACAAACATTCCTTAGATCGGCAATAAAATTTTTCTCATCTTTCTGGAGTTCGCCATAAACTTTGGCCGGATTATTCTCAATCGTCTCCGATAATATGGAATAATATAAAGCATAAACTCTAACAATCTTATCAAGCTGTCTGGTAAGGGGGTGCTCAAGCTGTTTACCGACCATAAAGTAAACATCTTCCAATCTATCGGCAATATCTTTTATTTTTCGATCGTCTTCTTCATCCAAAACCTTTTTTTCCCGCAACTGAGCCCATTCGCCGTTATAATACTTAAAGAGAACGAAGCTTAACATATCCCTATCCATTTTTGAATATGTGCGCCCGATACTTAAATATATTTGGATTTCTAAATCTTTTTCGTAAGGAAGGTCCGAAGGAAGTTCTATGTTCTTCGACAGGACATCAAAAAGATTATTGACGATTATCTGTTTGACAAGACTTGACGCCAAATTATCTTCAATCTCGCAAGCAGCCAAATCTAAAAGCCAACGAGTCAAGCGGTTTCTTTCGTTAAGCAGATCTTTGGCTTTATTTATATCCGTCTTTAAAGCTTGAGCGGGATTCATCTTGAGGAATAAATCGTCTTTCAAGCGGATATATTTCTCTAAAATAATAGAAACGTCTTTTATCTTCGTTTCGGGAACGGCATTATTCGGCAAATACCGGCCTCTGATGAGCTCATCCAGCAAATGTTCGATAATTTCCTCGGTCTTTACTTCTTTTACAACACCTTCAATAACTACTTGGCGTCGCAAGATTCGCGCGATAGCGTTCTTTCGAACCAAATGCTCTTCTTCGTAATCGACGGCGTTGCGGACTTTTTCATAAAAAAAAGCCACCCGGGAGACAAGGCTTGAAACTTGGATTTTAGGGATATCATCGTCGATTTTCTCTTTTTTATTCTGCTCGCTGTAGATTACCTGAAATAATTTCTTGGCGCTTTCGTTAAGCTCTGCCGGAGCGGATTCTTCTATTTTTTTTCTTAAATTCGGGCTGACCATATAAAAATATAAACTAATTTCTAGTCCGATATTATTGTATCTTGTTTACCTATAAAAGGCAAACCGGCCGATTGCCGGCGGGGCTTGACAACCGACCGCCAATTTTGTAATATTTAAACAGATAAATAAGGTGACCGCGAGGTCATTTTTAAATACCAATTTTAGCTAATATGAACAAATTATCCAACTACGTTAAAGAATCGGTCGCCGAGATGAAAAAAGTCACTTGGCCGACAAAAAAAGAAACTTATAAATATACTCTTTTAGTTATCGGGATTAGCATCGGCGTGGCTATATTTCTCGGTATTTTGGACTACATATTTACTATCGGTTTCGAATTTTTTATCACTAAATAAATTGATCGTTTAATCGTTCTTAAATTTTAAATTTATGGCCAAGCAATTATTAAACCAGGGGCGTCGTTGGTATGTCATCCACACTTATTCCGGTTACGAAGAAAATGTCGCTCAAAACCTTAAACAAAGAGTCGAATCCCTGGATATGGAAGATAAAATTTTTAATATTTTAATCCCGACCGAAAAGAAAATAAAGATAAAAAACGGCAAACGCAAAGTTTCCGAAGAAAAGATTTTCCCCGGATATATCTTGGTGGAAATGATGGTGACCGACGAATCCTGGTATATTGTGAGAAATACTCCGAATGTTACCGGCTTTATCGGCACCGGAACTATCCCAACTCCGATCGGCGAAGAAGAAGTTAAAGCCTTACAAAAGAGAATGGGCGTTGAAGATCCTAAATTCCAAATCGATGTGATTGTCGGCAGCCCGGTCAGAATCAACGAAGGTCCGTTTAAAAATATGGAAGGAAAAGTTACCGTCGTCGACGAAGCCAGGGGCAAAGTCAAAGTTTCCGTTTCCCTTTTCGGTCGTGAAACTCCGGTCGAACTCGACTTCCTGCAGATAAAGAAACTTTAATAAAATTTAAAAGAAAAGGGGCGATGCTTCTGCGCTCTAAATCAATAATAAAAATATGGCAAAAAAAATAAAAACAAAAATAAAATTACAGATAGCCGGCGGACAAGCGAACCCGGCTCCTCCAGTCGGTCCGGCTTTAGGCCAACACGGTTTGAATATCGCCGAGTTCTGCAAAGCTTTTAACGATAAAACTAAAGATAAAATGGGCGATATCGTTCCGGTTGAAATTACCGTCTACGAAGACAGAAGCTACGACTTTATCTTAAAAATTTCTCCGGCGACCGAATTGATTAAAAAAGCTGCCGGTATAAAAAAGGGTTCCGGCAAACCGTTAACCGAAAAAGTCGGTTCGATCACCAAGGCCCAGCTCGAAGAAATCGCTAAGACTAAAATGCCCGATTTAAATGCCAACGACATCGAAGCCGCCAAAAATATTATTGCCGGCTCCGCGCGTCAGATGGGCGTCGACATCAAATAAATAATTAATTATTAATTGTGGGAGTTTGCTCCGCCCGGCGGACGCAAACAGCGACCACGACTAAAAACTATGGCTAAAAAAGCTGAAGTCGCCAAAACGACTAAAAAAACAACTAAGGAAGAAAAAGTTATTAAGAAAACAAAGGTTGATAATTCCGCTATCTATGATCGTTTTAAATCATATCCGATTGAAGAAGCGATTGAGATTGTCAGAAAATTAACAAAAACAAAATTTGACGCTTCCCTCGAAGTCCATTTCCGTCTCGGTATTAATACTAAAAAAGGCGATCAACAAGTTCGCGGCGCTGTCAGCCTGCCTAATGGCACCGGCAAAACCGTTAAGGTTGCGGCCTTTGTTTCTCCGGAAAATGAAAAAGCGGTTAAAGCCGCCGGAGCCGATTATGTCGGCAGCGACGAATTAATCGCCGAAATCAAAAAAACCGAAAAGACCGACTTTCAAGTCGCTGTTGCCGAACCGGCCATGATGAAAAATTTAGCGGTTATCGCTAAAATTCTCGGAACTCGCGGTTTAATGCCTTCCCCTAAAAATGATACTGTTACGACCAACCCGGTTAAAGCGGTTGAAGAATTAAAGAAAGGCAAGATCAGCTTTAAGAATGACGATACCGCCAATGTCCACACCGTTATCGGAAAAATGAGCTTTGACAACAAGAAATTGATTGAAAATTACAATACCCTGTTGGAAGTCATCAGAAAAGCCAAACCGGCCGCCTCAAAAGGAACTTTCATCAAGAACGTATCTATCGCTTCCTCGATGAGCGCCGGCGTTAGAGTTAATCTATAATCTTTCAACAATAAACCAAAACACAAGAAAGGCCTTATGAAAATATGGTCTTTTTTGTATCAAGAGATACCACCCTAACCACCTTGACTAATCAAACAAAATAGGATATAATGAATTCCAGGTAAGCTATTTTAAAAGAACGAGCGGACCAATAATCCGCTTTTAATTTTAAAAAAAGGTCGTCTTACGTTTAATAAAAAGTAAAAAGTCAAACAAAATGAAGAAGTTATTTGTTGGTGGCTTGTCTTTCAAGACTACCGAACAAGGTTTAGCGGATGCTTTCGCTAAAGCTGGCACTGTTTTGTCCGCTATCATCATTACCGATCGTATGACCCATCGCTCCAAAGGCTTTGGTTTCGTCGAAATGGAAAATGATGCAGACGCTGATAAGGCGATTGCTATGTACAACAATCAAGAATTAGACGGACGCACAGTCGTTGTTAACGAAGCTCGTCCTCTAGAAAAGAGATTCTAATCGATCTTAGCTTAATTGAAGATACAAAAAAAACACTCCCGTCAGGGAGTGTTTTTGTATAGCCATTTTTATTTCTTTTTCTTGGCGGCAACTTTCTTTTTAGCCGGCGCGACTTTTTTAACAGCTTTCTTCGCCGATTTTTTTCCGAAAGTCGGTTCGATTACTTGGTTTTTTTCATAATCGGCAATCGCTTTTTTTAAACCCTGGACGGCCATCACGGAACAATGGATTTTCTGGCTCGGCAATCCGCCGAGTTCGGAAACAACTGTTTCCCACTTATATTTTTTTGCTTCATCGATAGTCATCCCCTTCACTTTTTCCGTTAATAAAGAAGCAGTCGCGATATTGGAAGCGCAGCCGAAAGAAAGAAATTTCACATCTTTTATTTTTCCGTTTTGGACTTTCAAGAAAAAATCCAATTGATCGCCGCAAACCATATTGCCGATTTGCGCGTAGCCGTCCGGATTTTTCATCTCGCCGATATTTTGCGGCTTTAGAAAATGATTGATTGTTTTTTTAGTATAATTAAGCGCCATATATTTTATATTATTATTTATTAATTTATTTAATCGGGCTAAAGCTTCTCAACCTTTTGACCGTATCTTTCAGGGCTTTAATCGTATAATCTATTTCCGCCTTCGTATTGAAACGGCCGAAAGAAAAACGAATATTGCTGTTTAAAAAATTCTTATCGAGTCCGATTGCCGACAAAACGCTAGAAGCGCGCAAATTAGCCGCCGAACAAGCCGAACCGGTCGAAACACAAATTCCTTTAAATGATAAATCCATCAAAATTGCCTCCCCTTCAATCGAACCGAACATCACGTTTAAATTTGCCGGAATGCGTTTTACCATAGAACCGTTAACTTTCAGGCCGCTTATTTCTCGATTAATTGTCTTCCAAAAATAATCGCGCAAACTTCTTACTTTTTTTAAGTGAGCCGCTCTTTCTTTGCACGCTAGCTCGAGTGCAAACACCAACCCCATAATTCCCGGAAGATTGTAAGTGCCGGAACGAAGATTGTTTTCTTGCCCGCCGCCGACAATCAGCGGTTTTATTTTTATTCCCTTCTTGATATAGGCAACACCGACGCCTTTCGGGCCATAAAATTTATGTCCGGATAAGCTTAATAAATCAATACCCATTTTTTTGATGTCCATTTTTAAATACGGGATAGCTTGAACGGCGTCAGTATGAAAATAGGCGCCGTATTTATGAGCGACTTTGGCTAGAGCGGCGATATCGTTAATTGTGCCGATTTCATTATTAACTGTCATAATCGACACTAAAATAGTGTCTTTATCAATTAATTTTTCTAACGCTTCCGGGGTTACTATCCCTTCGGAATTGGCCGGCGCGAATTCAACTTTAAATCCGGCGCGCGCAAGTTCGTTGGCCGATTCGCGAACGCAAGGATGTTCAATATTGGAAATAATGACTTTATTGCCTTTAGCTTGATTAGCCAAGGCAACACCTTTTATTATCATGTTATTCGACTCGGTTGCTCCGGAGGTGAATATTACGCTTTCCGCATCGCCGCCAAGCAGCTTTGCTACCCTATTTTTAGCCTCTACAAGGTCCAAATAGGCGCTCTGTCCCAAATAGTTGATAGATGAGGCATTTCCGTATTTTTCGGTCAAATATGGCTTCATTTTAGCCAAAACTCGCGGGTCAAGGCGGGTTGTCGCTCCGTTATCTAAATATACTTTCATATATAAATTTTGTATTAATTTTTAGAATTTTAACTTTAACAGATTATTTTATTTATGTCCATTATAACTCTAATTTAAATATTCATAAAGACAAAAACAAAAAACCCGGGTAATCCCGGGTTTTATAGTATTTCTCGTATTATTTTATTTAATAAGCTCGATGCTGTTTATTGTCACATAATCAACCGGAACAGACATTTCTCCCATGGCCGACATAGTAACAGGCGAGTTTTCTATCTTTCTAACTACATCCATACCACCGACAACTTCGCCGAAATTAGTATAGCCGCCATCTAAGAATGGAGTTGCTTCAGCAGTCACAATAAAAAATTGAGAACCGTTAGTGTCTAACCCGGCGTTAGCCATCGCGATATTGCCGGCAATTAACTTGTGCGTTCCGTATTCATTTTTAAACTTATAGCCCGGTCCGCCGGTGCCATAAACTGAAGCGTCCGATTCTTTAGTCAAAGGATCGCCGCCCTGAATCATAAAATCTTTAATCACGCGGTGGAACTTAGTACCGTTATAAAATCCGGCTTTAGCCAAATTTAAAAAATTATTAACGGTAATCGGCGTTTCCGACGGATAGAATTTTAAAGTTATATCACCCAGGTTAGTTTTTAAAACCGCTTGAGAATAAACTTTAGTTAAATCTTCTTGTTGTTCTGGATTCATAATAGTGTTTATATTAGTTTTATTAATTTTGCTGGCTTCACTAATCTTATTGGCCGAACTATTGGCTTCTTCTTTCTCTGCGTCAACTTCTTTATTATCGCCGGCAATCCCCGATGTCAACTCGACTGCGCTGTTAGTTTTTTCAGCCATATTAGCATTAATCAGGCTCTCGTTTGTCGGTTGCGATGTTTTGTCGCTACAAGCCGAGACACCGAGAACAACCCCGATAATTACCAGGGAGATTAAAATCTTTTTTAAACCGTTCTTTTTCATAATTGTATTTTAAATTATCGTATTTTAAATTATTGCGCTTTAAACTTTATGTTCTCTCTTTATTTTTTTATCATCTTCTTCCCTTTTTTCATTAATAATTTCCTTGGCTTTCAGGCGCAACTCGTCCAAATCAAAATTATTTAATTCCTTAATGCGTTTTTCCAGCCACTCTTTATTATTTAACTCCGGCTCTTCAATAACTTCACCGAGTAATACGTCGAGTATCGCGCCAATCTTCGGGCTGGGCGGTATGTTTAATAATTTCATAACGTCATCGCCTTTTAATTTCAGCATCTTTACGGAGACGGGGTCGTTTTGAACACGCTCCAACATATATTCAAGATGGCGCAGCTTATACGGCATCGCTTTCGGGGTACCGGAACCGAGGCGATCGGCAACGCGTAAATCAATCAAGTCTTTGAGATTCTCTCGTCCGACCTTAACGATTAGCCGTCTGACGGAAGCGGCGCTGACTTCACCGACATTATAGTAGAACATGTGATTCTTGACCAGATTTACTATCCGCGTTTGATCGGCCGCGGAAAATTTAAGGCGCGCCAATATCTTGGCGGTCATCTTGGCGCCCAGATACTCATGGTTATAAAAAGTGGCAACGCCATCAATTATCTTTCTGGTCTTCGGTTTGGCGACATCATGGAGCAAAGCGGCTAAACGCACTTGCCATTCTTGGCTCGGACAATATTTTAAAGCTAAAATATTATGTTTAAAAACCGGATAAATATGGTGCCGGTCTTGAGGAACGTCGACTCCTTGTTCCAATTCCGGTATTATATACTGCAATAATTTACAATCATGCAAAAGCATTATTCCTTCCGACGGCCTGTCGGAGGCCAATATTTTTACTAATTCGTCATGGATTCTTTCTTTGGAAACAAATTTTATACTGCCGGCGAGTTTTACTATCGCTCGCTGAGTTTTTTCTTCCAGCTTAAATCCGAGCTGCGAGCTGAAACGAACAGCGCGCAACATTCTTAACGCATCCTCTTTAAAACGATCGCTCGGTTCGCCGACCGCCCGGATTATTTTTTTCTTAATATCTTTTTCGCCGCCGAATAAATCAATAATTTCATCTTTCTTGGTTAAATCGAGCGCTAAAGCGTTAATGGTAAAATCGCGGCGCTCCAAATCCTTATCAAGCTGCGTTTCAAATCTTACCAAATCGGGATGGCGTCTATCCGAATACCCTTGTTCGCTGCGATAAGTGGTTATCTCGACAACGTCCTGGAGTTCGCCTTTAACCTCTCCTTCTTTAGCTTCCAATCTTATCGGGAGCAATACTGTTCCGAATTCATTTTC
>CAZMKG010000001.1:102181-115865 GCA_964567015.1 uncultured Gammaproteobacteria bacterium
GATAGCTTCGGTTGTCGGAATCGGTTGTCCGCCGCCGCCGAGACATCCCCCGGGGCAAGCCATAACTTCAATATAATGGTATTTCTTTAAATAAGGCAAGACGCGACCGATATGACCGATACCGTTAACCACTCCGACTTTTAATTTCCGTCCGGACAGATTTACTGTCGCTTCTTTAAAACCGGCCAGACCGCGGACGTCTTTAAATTCCAAACGATTATCGCAAAGCTTATTCTTATTTTTCCCGCAACTTAACGAAACGGCTGTTCTTAAAGCCGATTCCATCACGCCGCCGGAAGCGCCATAAATCGCGGCCGCGCCGGAACCGTTGTTGAATAGACTCTCGCTGTTTCCATCCGGCAGTTCGTTAAAATTAATCCGATTTTTCTTTATTAAATAAGCCAACTCCCTGGTCGTCAAAACAAAATCGACTAAAGGGGCACCGTCAAGAAATAGTTCCGGACGAATCGATTCGTGCTTTTTTGACGTGCAAGGCATTATCGAAACAACCACAATATTTTTTGGATTAATATTATTTTTCTTCGCCCAATAACTTTTTATCGCCCCGGCCAGATGGATATGGGGCGAGCGCGCGGAAGTCAAATTAGGAATCAGTTCCGGATGATAAAATTCGACATAAGCCACCCAAGCCGGACAACAGGAAGTCATCATCGGAAAAACCGCTTTTTTATTCTTTAATCTTTCTAAAAGTTCCGTCGCCTCGACCATCGTCGTAATATCCGCTCCGAAGTTAACATCAAAAACATGATTAAAACCGATTTGTTTAAGCGCGGAAACTATTTTGCCTTCACAATTTTCACCATACGGCAAACCGAATTCTTCGCCTAAAGAAACGCGGATTGAGGGGGCAAATTGCGCGACAACAATCTTTTTCTTGTCTTTAAGCGCCGCTTCAACCGGCGCGTATGCCGATTGTTCTTGGGCGGAAGCCGCCGGACAATGAAGAGCGCATTGGCCGCAATAAATGCAAGCTTTTTCCCTATCTTTAGTCGGGACAATTTCCTGATTAACGCCGGCGCCTTTCATTTCCAAATAATCTATTTTTTGAATTTCACTGCAAGCTTCAAGGCAATTCTTACAATCGATGCACTGCGTTCCGTCTATTTCTACCGCGTTAGAAAAACGATATGTTTTGCGTTTATTTTTTCTGTCCGCAAAGCGTCTGATATTGGCTTTATATTCCGAGGCTAATTTCAAAAGCTCGCAATCATACCGCCGAAGGCAATCGGCGCATTTTTCTTCATGTTCGGAAAATACCAATTCTAAATTAAGGCGGCGCGCTTCTCTTATTCGCGGGCTATCGGTTAATATTTTCATGCCTTCAGCCGCTTGAGTCGAGCAGGCGGTTTTAAGACAACTATGACCCTCGATTTCAACCACGCACATCCGGCAATTTGCCTGCACCTTTAAATCAGGGTGGTGGCAAAGCGTCGGAACAATAAAACCGTTGGCCGTCGCCACGTCCAATATCGTCTGTCCGGATTTGAAGCGGACTTTTTTATTGTTTATAGTCAGGGTCATTATTATTTATTTCTTTATTTTTACTAAATCACGATAAATATTGTAAGAGTATAGGAGAGAAATCGGCGTGATTATGAAATTCAGTAACTGAACGAAATAAGAATACATACCGCGCGAGAAGCTCTCTTGCGGAAATCTGCCCAAAGGAGCGGCAACAACCATGCCAAAAACCCATAAGATAATCGCTAAAAATATAATTCGACCAAGCACCGGCCAAAAATATCCTTTTACCAACTCCTTACTGCGCTTAATCGCTTTCATGCCTCTCTTATTTTCAAAGAAGAAGGTGTATATGGCAAAAGAGTAAAAAACAGAAAATATTAGGCCCGGAATAATCAAGAGCAAAGACCAAAGGAGAACAAGAACCGCCGTTAAAAGCGCCAAGCCGATATAAGGAAAAGCGATCGAACGTGTTTCTTTAAATATTTCAAGCGGCTTGCCTTCATAATTCTTCTTAATCAGCAAGAATAAAGCCATATAGCTTCTGGCCATAAAATAAAAAACAACACAGAGACCGAGAGTAAATACCAAAACGGAAGATATTTTTAGATAGCCTGTTGGCATTCCGCTCTTTGTGACAGACAAGGTGAGCACTAAGATGGCGGCCATCGGAATCAACGCGTAAATAAAACCCCAAACGCTAACCATTATAAACTTCGCCAGGTTTTTCCACCAAACCTTAATCGAAGATTCGAATAAATCGATAGTCGGCGTTAATTTTTCCTTAACTTTTTTTTCTTCTTCCATAAAATTAAAATTAAATTTTATTCTTTAAAATATTTAAAAAATAACTTTTTATAACTATCGGCAAAGAGCGCCCGAGAGCGCAAAAACTTGTTTCTTCCAAATTAACGATAAGTTCCTTAAATAATCCCTTATCGAAATCTTTGCGCTTGATAAGCTCCGCCAAACGATAAGTTCCCTCTCGGCAAGCGACGCAATTTCCGCAACTCTGAGCGGCAAAAAAGTTTATCCAATAACTTAAAAGCTTTTCCTTGTCGGTATTTTTCAAATCATAAACCGTAATCGAACCGGCATCTTCAACCGGACGGTCGAGCTGTCCGGAGTTTAAAACTTCGCCGGCCGCTTCCCCGCCGACTTGGACAAAAAAAGGAAAATCGGGCAGATTACCGGTATGTCTTAAAACCTCTTCTATACTCAAGGTTGCCGGCAAATGATAGACGCCCCGATGTTTTATGGCGCCGTTAATCGAATAAAAACGTTCATTCTCGAATTGTCCGCGGCTTACCAAATTAATATCATAAAACGTTTCGACGTTATTTATAAGGGTCGGCGCTTTGAATAGACCGTGATCTGTCGGGTATGGCGGTTTTAGCCGCGGCTCTATTTTTTTGCCTTCGATGAAATTTAAAAGAGATGTCTCTTCGCCGCTGATGTAAAATAAATCTTCGGATTTAACGACAAAAGTTATTTTTTCTTCAAGACCGGAATATTTTTTCCGGCTCAAAACTGCCTTTATCTTTTCCGAATACTTCTTATAATAATCGTGGCTGAGAAAAAAATAAACGCGTTTTATCTTTTGCTTGCCTAAAAATTGATAGATTAAATAGACTCCGTTTATAACTTCTTCCGAATAGTTATTTAATATATATCCGTCCTTTTTAACTCCCGGCTCTCCTTCGGCGCCATTTATGACTATATATCCTTGTTTTCTAGTCTTTAGAGCTTCTTTGACCAGGGAAACCTTTTTCGCAACGGAAAACGATGCCCCGCCGCGTCCGACCAGACCCGCTTCGTCAATCAAAGAAAGAATGTTCTCCGCCTTTTTCATTACTTTATAAATTTCCCGGCATAATTAGCCAGTTCCACAAAACGATTGGAATATCCCCATTCATTATCATACCAAGCAACGACTTTAAGGAGATTGCCGCCGACTAAAGCGGTTGATTTCAAATCGACAATCGAACTGTGGGAATTGCCGACAATATCGGAAGAAACCAATTCTTCTTGGCTTGCCTCCAAAACGCCTTTCAATTTTCCCTTAGCCGCTTTAATAAACTCGGCGTTAACCGCTTCGACGGTAGTTTTTTTGTTCAATAAGAAAGTCACATCGCAAAGCGAACCGACCGGAACCGGAACGCGGATGGCCATACCGTCAAATTTTCCTTTTAAAGACGGCATAATTTCAGTAACCGATATAGCGGCGCCAGTGGTAGTTGGAACAATATTAACCGCCGCTCCGCGAGCGCGACGCAAATCTTTATGCGGTCCGTCAACTAAATTCTGGTCGGCCGTATAGGCATGAACCGTGGACATTAAGGCATTCTTAATGCCAAATTTATCCTTGATAACCATAGTAGCCGGAGCCAAGCAATTAGTTGTACATGAGGCGCAAGAAATAAGATTGTCATTCTTCGTCAGTTTCTTTTCGTTAACACCGATAACAAAAGTCTTTACCCCGCCTTTTTTAGCGGGAGCCGATAAAACAACCTTTTTGGCGCCGGCTTTAAGATGGAGACTTAAATCTTCTTTATCTCTAAATCTCCCGGTGCATTCAAGGACAATATCGACATTTAGCTTTTTCCACGGCAATAAGGCCGGGTCTTTAATCGCTAAAACCGGAATTTTACGGCCGGCGACGACAAGCGAATCTTTGGTCGCGCTCACAGCCTTTCCATAGCGCCCATAGCAGGAGTCATATTGCATCAGATGCGCCAAGGTTTCCGCGTCGGTCAAATCGTTGACGGCCACAATATTCATGTTCGGAAAACGATCAAGAATGATTTTAAAAGCGGCGCGGCCGATACGGCCAAAACCGTTGATGGCGATATTGAGTCTTTTCATATTTTTGAAAAAATTAATTATTATTTCAAAAATATTATAGCATATTTTAAGAAATACGCTAAATACGAAAATTCGCCTTCCTTATCAAAAAAGAGATTATAAAAAACAAGAAATTAATGATAACAACCGTTGCCCCGGCCGGCAAATCCCAATAGAAAGAAAGGGTTATGCCGATTAGAACAGAAAATACGGAAAAAATCGCAGCGGAAATCATCGCCGCCTTAAACCCTTTGGAAATTTGCAAAGCGGTTACAGCCGGCAAAATCAAAAGAGCGGAAACCAGCATTATGCCGACGACTTTAATGGCCAAGACAACTGTAACTGCGGTTAAGGCGGTTAGAATTGCATTAATCCTTTCGGTCTTAACGCCGGAAACCTTGGCATATTCCTCATCAAAAGTTGCGGAAAATAAATCATTATACAAAAAAACTATTATTATCATGACTAGAATTGATAATCCGACAGACAATAAAACTTCCGGCCCGCTAATCGCCAAAATATTGCCAAAAAGATAACTGAATAAATCAACATTAAATCCGCGCGATAAACTGGCCAATATAACGCCGGAAGCGATACCGACGGAAGAAACAATGCCAATCGCCGCGTCACCGTATATTTTGGCTTTCTCGGTAAGTTTTAAAATTAAAAAAGAAGCCAAGATAACTATCGGAATGGCGATATAGAAAGGATAAATGCCAAAAAACAGACCCAGGGCAATCGCGCCGAAGCTAACATGAGAAAGTCCGTCGCCGATAAGCGACAATCTTCTTAAAACCAAAAGCAAGCCCAGCATGGCGCACAAAACGGCGACAAACGATCCCGCCAGATAAGCTCTTTGGATAAATCCGTAACTAAGAAAATTAATTAATGTCATATTAGTGCTGATGGCAAATTAGATGCTGAGCGAAATGTCCAAAATATTTTTCCATTTCCGGAGAATGGCAAAAGTCGGAAAATAATCCGTAAAAAATTATCTTATTGTCTAGATATAGCAATTTGCCGGCATATTGCCCGACTTGCGCGGTGTCGTGCGTGATGATAATGATTGTCACGCCTTTTTCCTTGTTTAACTTCTCTATCAGCTTAAAAAAATTAGCGCGCGTTTCCGGATCAAGAGCCGTGCTCGGCTCATCCATAATAAGCAACTCCGGATCGGAAACTAGAGCCCGAGCCAAAAAAACTCTTTGCTGTTGTCCGCCGGAAAGTTCCGTAATCGGCCGATTTTTCAAATCGCCGATTCCTAAAAGATCAATAATGGAAATAATCTTTTTTATATCGCCGGCATTGAATCTTTTCGGATATTTCTTTTGAGACAATAAACCCAAACCGACCACTTCCTTGACGGTAGCCGGAAACAAGGGATTAAAAGTATTAACCCTTTGCGGCAAATAACCAATCTTGCTCCAAGCAGTAAATTTTTTCGCGTCGACACCGAAAAGTTCCACTTGCCCGCGATATTTATCTTCTAGACCCAGAAGCGTTTTTATCAAAGTAGTCTTCCCGGCTCCGTTAGGACCGACTAGGGCTATAAAATCTCCCTTTAGAACCCCAAAGGATAAGTCGCTTAGAATATCGGCCGCGCCGAAAGAGAAAGAGAGATTTTTGACGGAGAGAACATTGCTCGAGAAAATATTATTGTTCATAAAATCATCAAAAACTAGCGGCAGCCAAGACCGATTTTTAAATTATCTAAATCATAACTTAAAATATCGAAGAAGGTCGCGCCCGATTCAAATTGATCGCGAGTGAGATTATGAGCCGCGTTAAGCAGCAACATTTTAGCGTTTGTTTCTTTGGCGATAGTTTCGGCAATCTTCGGAGTAGTTAATTCTTCATAAAAAACATAATCGATTTTTTCTTTCTTAATCTGACTAACCAAATCAACCAAGTCCGAGGCCGTCGGTTCGGAATCCGGAGAAACGCCTTGAGCCGCCAAATATTTTAAGCCATAGCGATTGGCCAAATAGCCGAAAGCGTAGTGGCCGCCATAAACAATTTCATTATCGCGGCAAGCGGATAACGCCGTCCGATAAGCGGAATCAAGACTAGACAACCGGTTTGAATAATCGGCGCTTTTTGCGTCATAAAAATCGATATTATTGCCATCTTTGGCGACAAAAGCCTGTCTGATATTTTCCACCATCGCTTTTGCGTTATCAAAGTCAAGCCAAATATGAGGGTCAAGTGAACCGGCCGGTTCATCCTCATCGTGAAAAACGCCCGGAATCATCTTTGTATTTTGACTAGCGTCAACTACGATAAGATTTTTATTGGAAACACTTTTTAAAATATCTTCAACCCACGGCTCCATGAATTTTCCCGTATAAATAAAAATGTCCGCTTCATTTATTTTTATAATATCGCTCGGTTTCGGTTCAAAAGAATGAGCCTCGACCCCCGGCGGTAAAAGCTGGGAAACCTCGGCTTTATCGCCGCCGATAGCTCGAGCCATATCATACAAAGGAAAAAGTGTAGTGACAACTTTAATTTTAGAAGACTGCGTCTTTTCGCCTTCCTGATTGTGATTCAAAATAAAAAAAGCTCCAAAAACAGCAAACAAGGAGATGATAATAATGTAAACTATTTTTTTGTTCATAAAATTATTTAGCGCTTTTGTTTGGCGCACTTATCGCATATCCCGGTTAAAGTCAACCGGTGATAAACGTCGTTAAAATTTTTATAATGGTCAAAATTGTGATTGCACTCCACTACCTCCGTATAGCCGCATTCTCGGCAGACAATATGGTGATGCGGCTCTTCGGACAAGCAATATAGCTTTTCCTTCTTAACAGTTTCGACGTTAATCGCTTGCAGTTCTTCGAGTAAATTCAAGAGTCGATAAACCGAGGCTTGGTCAACTGTCTTTATCCTTTTGCGCAAAGCGCGCGCGGAAATCGGCGAATGATTTAAAGATAAATATTTAATAATTTTTAGCCGCGGCCCGGTCAACTTATACCCCGAGCCAATCAATTTTTGTTCGATTTTTGTCATATAAAATCATAGTATCATAACTGCGAATAATTCGCAATAGTAAAGTTAATAAACGCTATGGCGACAAAAAAATCGGTAAAATTTACCGATTTTAAATCTACTAATTTATTCTCTAGCAGGTGATGCTATTTGCTAACGGCTATTTTCTACCCTGCCGCCAATTCACCCAATATAGAATACCGATTAATAAGGCTGGACCGGCGATACACGCATACCAGCTCCAGGAGCGATTGAGACCGACCATAAAAACATAGTAAACGGCAAAAAAGAAAAATATCGCCATACCGACCATTATACAATTTAATTTAAAATTGGGCAAGTGAATGTGGTAATGTGCACACACATATTGCACTTTCTGGTAATCTAAGGGTATGTGTCAAAAACTATACCTAACTCAACAAAGATTGAAAATTAAATTACTGAGAAAATACTAGGGTCAGGTAGTCGCTTGGCATATGGCTAATTTGGAAAAATTTTTTTAAAAAAACACGGAAACTTTAAATAGCTCCCGTGTTGTATATTTTAGTGCACTGCATTTTAACAGGCACTATCTATAAAGCCTATAACCCCACAACCATCCAGGATTACAATAAAGGTGGCCGACCAACCAATACGATTGTCAGGCCCATTGCCATAAGGTTCAACTCTTAGCGCTGTTGGTTCAAATGTCTTGCCAACAATGCGTTCGCAATGCTTAACTAAATCATTGCGATCCTTAAGTCTAACCAAAGTTTTCATTGAAGCATCAAGGCTTTCATGCTGCTCACGAAAATTCATAATAATCTCCTGTTTTAGTTTTATAACTCTTTTTTAATTTACAATCATTCTTTAACTATCAAAAAAGTATACCATAGGTATACTTTTTTGTCAACAGAGCTCGGGGTCGCGGACGATGTTCGAACTAGTGTGGCTAATATTTGATAAGAATTTAATCCTTAATCCTGTTCTTATTTTTTAATTACAATTCTATTTATTCCTTATACGTCAAAAACTCACTATACAAAGGTTAAATCACTAAATTTTATAAATAATAAACTAGAGACAGATATTTAAATCTTCTATAACTTCTCCGTTGTTTTCATTAACCACAAATTCACAATACATTACCGGCTTATTTTTTTCATATTTTCTTTGAATTAATATCAGATGACCAGCATTTTTTCCCTCTTTTATTATTCCTTTAATTCCCCCAGAAGTTAAATACGAAATATCACCACTGCTTACATTATAAGAAAAAACAGCCCCTGAGGTGGTCCAGGCTGCAGCATTAAAAAATATTTTGTTATTATCTAAAGAAAACACAGGGTTACTTAAATTAACTAAAATATCAATCGGAAATTCATTAATATTTTTAATATTTAAATCCGTAATTTTTCCAGAACTTACAGCAACGCGCTCCTCGTTGGTTATATTGTCTTTAATTATAATCTTATTATATAAATCATACCCTTCGCCAAAATTTTCAGAAGGTCTTGAATCACCAATATCACGAACGAAAACAGTATATTTGTCATCACTAGAATATTCTTGCTGATCATCTATTTTAACTACTCTTTTTTGCTCAGTGTTTTCTTGTAAAAACTCATTATTATAGTTTAAACTACATCCCGTAAGAAATAAAATTAAAAATACAGGTGTAGTAATTATTAACTTTTTAACATAAAATTCTTTTTTCATATAATAATCACAAATTAATTATTCTTCTCAAAATCAACTAGAATTTGCAAATATTTTGTCTGAAGTTCTTCTTTAATTTGTGGGTGTTTTAATTTTTCAATTTTACCTTTATTTTTTATAATTTCATTAATTTCGTCAAAATAAAAACCATCAAGTGAGGCAATAAAGAGATAAGATGGATTCCATGATTGACTCATTCTCTTTGCATATTTCAAAATATTATCAAAATTTAAAGTATGCATATATTTAACCTCAATCAATTTCACTTCCCTAGTCTTTTGGTTAATAACGGCAAAATCCGGTGCTGTTCTCAATGTCTCTATCATTGGGTTATCATCATTGTAGCCTTGTTGGACTAATTCTGGAATAATTTTTTCATAACCAAACTCTAGAACTGTAAATTCCTTGGTTTCCCTAAGCATTTGAGCAAAAATTGTTTCCGCTATTTTACCTTTCACTAAATTCCTTGCAAATTTTACGTTATCCATTTTTTAATTATATAAATTTTTATAGTTATTGCTCTCTAAAGACTCTTTATGCATAGCAAACAATATTTTATCTATATCTCTAGGAGTTAATTTATTGCTTTTAGCCAAATTTCTAATAATCTTTAAATATTCAAGCCAAACATTTAATGAAATATATTTTTTTATAGTTAAATTTAACTTATTTAACATATCAATACATCGTATATCAATGACTGCGTACTTATTGGGAAAAACTATTGTTAGTATAGCTGATGCCATAGGTATACCAACACCCTTTAGATTACATAATTTTTCCATCTTTTTTCTTTCGTCTTTTTCTAAAAAAACATCTTTTGTTACTTTTTCTATTATTTTTTTATTTGTTAGGTAGTTATGTTTCTGGCGGACAGTCTTCCACATACAAATTTTATAAAATTCATCAAAATTCATAAAACCCCTTTTTTTTATTTGTGGACCAACAAAATTAAAGAGATATTCTTCTTGATTATATAAATCTAAATATTTTTTTGAATTTAAAATTTTCACTTTTTTACTTATTAGAATCAATGAATTTCTTATTGAACTCAATTTCAAAATCTTCTCTTAGTTTTTTATTTGTATTTCCTTCGTTATAAAATTTAAGACCGACGAGTTTAAACATTTTATTTTCTATTTTTAAATCTACTTCATGTTTTTTTTCTATTTCCAATAAAAATTTCTGTTTCCAGCCTTCTTGAGATTGGTCAAATTTTTTATCTTTATCAAGAAACGAGTCGCCTTTTGGCTCTATAAATACTTGATAAATGGATTCTTGCTTTGATTTTTTTTCTTTCAGAAACAAAACAAAATCCGGAGAAAAAGCTAAACCGTCATCAAAGTTATATATTTTAAAATGCTGTTCATTCCTTATTAGGCCTATTTCTGTATATTTTTTTTCTAATTTTTCAATTATTGAGTCAAAAAACTTCATAAAACTTTCTTCTTCGCTCGTACCCCAAATTTCGTTTTGAGCAAACCATTCTTTTTTACTGAAATTAAAATTGAAAAGTTCCTTCGCACGATGACTGTCGCTATCTAATTGTAATACTTTATCTTTAAAAACATCAGAAATTTTATGAGCTTTAAATAATTTGTCGCCAATATATTCACAAATAATCACGCCAAGTTGAATAATTTTTTAATGATAGATCACTAGCATTATCAACAAGCCTGCGCGTTTCATCCATGTCCCTATTTAAATCATTATTTAATTTTTCAGAAACATTCGGCTCATTATTAGTCATATATTAAATTTACATTAATGATTTAAAATAATCTCTTGTCTCATTATCAGTAAAATACACATAACAACCCTTCATCCCTCGAGTCATTAAAGTTCGATAAGTATTTCTTATAATAAGACTTACTTGCCTTTTAGCCTCTTCTGGGTTATTTTTTAATAATATTTTATAACCATTTAGAGATTTGTCTGTCGTAGCGCGCTTACTTGGGTCAACAAGAACTTTTCCGTCTCGCACCACTAAATCATCACCAATAATAACTCCAACATAATCCAAGTCTAAGCCCTGGCAAGTATGTATACAACCAATTTCATTAACTGATTCTGGTTTGATAATCCATAAATTTCCATCAGTGGCTAAATTCCAGCACATTTTAAAATCAAAATCTGGGATAACTATATCGCTATCACTTTTATTTTTCTTACTTACCCAGTTCCAACAATATCCAGCTACTAACCTTGCTTTATTATTTAATTTGTTTTTCTCAAAGATTATATCTCGTAATTCAGTGGGTGAATCAATTACTTTGAAATCATAATCAATATTCTCAAATTTAACATTAGCTGTCTCTCTTATTTGTAAAGAATTATCAAGCCAAGCTAAATAACCATCGGATCCATTACACCTAAACTGAGAAGCTAATTCTAAAGTATGCACCTTACATCCATCGGCCTGAGCCCACTTAGCTATCTCTTGTTGACTCCCAATATCATTTAAAGTAACTCTTTGATCTTCGTCAATAAAAAAGACTGAACATTTTGACGACTTAATAATTTCTTTTACTTGGTTCTCACCAAAATTTTTAAACATACCGGATTTTTCATTAAGCCTATGTGCTTCATCAACAATCAAAAAATCAAAAGAATTCTCTGGACAGTTAACAAAACTTCCGGAGCCAGAAAATAAATTACTAAATTCCGTCTTCTTTAAAGTCCCCGTTAACTTACTTGCATAAACATCTCGTGGTGCTGAATTTTTAGTAACATATTTTGAGACTAAACCAGCTTTAGCGGATTGAACTAATAAATTAATGGCTACAACAGATTTTCCAGTACCTGGTCCACCTTGAACAATTAATACATTTTTATTTTTCTCGCTTGATTTTCTTGCTAAAGAAAGGGCAGTTTCATAAACTATCTTTTGATCATCGATCATTACAAACTCTTGATTACCTTTTAACATTGACGACAGGCTATCCGATAAAGCTTTTGATGGTCTAATTTTGCCAGCCTCAATACGATACATTATATTTGTCTTATCTCCATATTTAACGAAAGTTTTAATAAACTCTCTCAGTTTTGAGGCATCATCTTTTAAAAAAGCAGGAGCTTTTTCAAGATACTCTTTATAAAATGGATCAGTAATAACTCCATTATCCTTATAGTTATGCAAATAAGCACAAGGGTTTAATGTAATATTCCCATCATAAACAGCCTCATTAAAACCGTTAATAAGGGCTGCATAGGACCACGCCTGATATGAAGGATGGCTAGTTTCTGCTGAGCCATGGGCAAAGCGAGTTGTAACGACACCGTCTTTTTCTGTAAGCTGAGCCTCCTCCCATTGTTTAAGTTCAATTATTATTACTTGGTCATCTTTTTTAGCATCCTGTCCTGTCAGAATAAAATCAACCCGCTTAGATGTTTGTGGAATTTGAAACTCAATAGCCACTCCGCTATCGCTAGGTATTCCTGGATCAGCGATAATTTTATCCATGTAAATTAAAGAATTTTTAAATGCTAATATTTGGTTTTTTGGAACCGAAAAATTTAATTTAACTTTAATAATATCAGCAATAATGTTTTCAATATTATTACTTAAAATATCATTTGAAAATTGTTCCTTAGTTGCTTGATAAACTAACATAAATTAATAGCTGGTATACTTATCATGCTTCCCCTTCGCCTTATCTATTGGATATTTCGCTTCATTTTTAAGCATCTTATCTTCAAAAGCTTTTTTTATATCAATATCCAAATCATGGCTCATAAGCAAAACCCAATACAAAACATCCGACAACTCCTCGCCAATCTCGTTTTTATGAAATTTGATATATTCCTGCATTTCTTCATTATTCTTCCATTGAAAATGTTCCATTACCTCGGCAGACTCTAATACTAAAGAAAGCGCCAAATCTTTTGGGTTATGAAATTGATTCCAATCACGTTCTTTTATAAAATTTTGTATTCTCTCAGTTAATTGATTTATATCTGACATATAAGTATGTTTATAATTATTTTATATTTTCTTTATAAAAACTTTATATTTATATAATCTCACTAATTTGACTCTCAGTCAAAGGAAATTTGGCTAAAAAGTGACTAGAGCTCGGATTCAAACTAACAATCACCCCATATTTATTGTCTTTTATGACTTTTGACTAAAACAAAAGAACATGACCTAAATCATGTTCTTTTATTATTTGGCTGATTTTCAACGAATTACGTCGTTCAAGCACACCCAAAAATTACAGGCTCTGTGGATTACATATTTTCAGAGCTTTATAATATTTATCCAGTTGTTAAAATTAGTATGGATAGGTTGGAAAATTTTTTTAAAAAAACACGGAAACTTTAAATAGCTCCCGTGTTGTATGTTTTAGTGCACTGTATTCTAACAGGCACTATCTATAAAACCCATAACCCCATAACCATCCAGGGTTACAATAAAGGTGGTCAACCAACCAATACGATTGTCGGGCCCATTGTCATAAGGTTCAACCCTCAGCGCTGTTGGTTCAAATGTCTCGCCAACAATGTGTTCGCAATGTTTAACTAAATCATTGCGATCCCTAAGTGCAACCAAGGTTTTCATTGAAGCATTAAGGCTTCTACGATGCTCACGAAAATTCATAATCTTCCGTTTTAAGGTTTATAACTCTTTTTAATTTACAATTATTTTTTGACTATCAAAAAAATATAC
>CAZMKG010000002.1:0-9594 GCA_964567015.1 uncultured Gammaproteobacteria bacterium
ATCGCGCTCGTTATTTTCATTACCTACAAAGATATTGCTAAATTATTTTAATATATAAATATATGAACATCAAAATCAAAGCCACACGTTTGGAAATGACCGACGCTATCCGCGAATACTGCCAGGAAAAAATGGACATGCTTGATAAATATTTGGGCGATATCCAAGTTCTCAATTGCGATGTTGAAGTTGAAAGGACGCTCGGAGATCAGCATAAAGGCGACATCTTCCGCGCCGAAGTAAACCTTGAAGTGCCGAAAGAAATTTTACGAATTGAGAAATCGGAAAAAGATTTATATAAAGCGATTGATAAAGTTAAAGACCACTTAGCGGAGATGATAAAGAAGTATAAAGAGAAAATAATGGAGAAGAAATAAAATAAGGATAGATTTTTCTTAAAAAAATTTAAAATTTTTTAAAAAAAGCCGCTTCGTTTTGGATCGGCTTTTGGCAATTTATTTCCATATTGTCAATATTTATTTTATGGTTAAAACGTATTATACTAATATTAGTGAGAAAGGCATATTTGTGCCTGGTTTATTTTTTGTAATATTAGATAAATTAAATCTTTAAATATATGAATCTATTTAGTATTTTCGGAGATGCTAACGAAAAGGTTATAAAGGCCATGAAACCGACTTTAGAAAAGATTGCCGGTTTTGAGCCGGAGCTGCAAAAGTTAGATGGGGAAGGGTTAAAAGCTAAATCCGCTTTTTTTAAAGAACGTCTCGCCGGCGGCGAAACGCTTGATGATATTTTGCCCGAAGCTTATGCAACGATGCGCGAGGCGGCGCGCCGGATTTTAAATCAGCGCCATTTCGATGTTCAGATGATCGGCGGTATTGTTTTACACCGCGGCCAAATCGCGGAAATGAAAACCGGTGAAGGAAAAACTTTGGTGGCGACCTTGCCTTTATATTTAAATGCTCTTGAAGGAAAAGGCGTCCACTTAATTACCGTTAACGATTATTTGGCGCGCCTCGGCGCCGGGTGGATGGCGCCGGTCTTTTATGCTTTGGGCCTGACCACCGGCGTTATAATTCACGAAAACGCTTTTACTTATGATCCGGAATATACCGATGAAAGCCAATATGACGAACGCTTAAAGCATTTTAAGCGTATTCCGCGCCGTGAAGCCTATGCTTGCGATATTACTTACGGAACCAATAATGAATTCGGTTTCGATTATTTGCGCGACAATATGGTCTATAGCCTTAATCAGACTGTTCAGCGCCCGCTTAACTACGCGATTGTCGATGAAATCGATTCTATTTTAATCGATGAAGCGCGCACGCCTTTAATTATTTCCGCGCCGGCCGAAGAGTCGACCGATAAATATGTAAAATATGCTCAGTTGGTCAGAAATTTATTAGAAAACGAAGATTATAATGTCGACGAGAAGATGCGCGCCGCGACTTTGACGGAAAATGGAATCGCTAAGGTCGAGAAAATGCTCGGCTTGGGCAATATTTATGTCGAAGGCAGCGTGAACGAAGTTCATCATCTCGAGGAAGCTCTAAAAGCCAATGTTTTGTTTAAAAAAGATAAGGATTATGTCGTTAAAGACGGCGAAATTATTATCGTCGATGAGTTTACCGGCCGTTTAATGCCCGGACGCCGCTATAGCGAAGGTTTGCACCAAGCGATTGAAGCGAAAGAAGGTGTAAAGGTTCAAAAAGAATCACAGACGATGGCGACGATTACTTTTCAAAACTTATTCCGCTTATATAAAAAATTATCCGGTATGACCGGTACAGCCGCGACCGAAGCGGAAGAATTCCATAAGATTTATAATCTGGATACGATTGTTATTCCGACCAATAAGCCGAATATCCGAAAAGATGCTAACGATTTGATTTATCGCACCGAAGAAGATAAATTTAACGCCGTTATTCGCGATGTCAAAGAACGTAACGCGAAAGGCCAGCCGGTTTTAATCGGTACTATTTCGATTGAGAAGAATGAAATTTTTGCCGCGATGATGGAGCGTGAAGGTTTGCGTCCGCAAATGTTAAACGCCAAGAACCACCAAAAAGAAGCGGAAATTATCGCTCAAGCCGGACGCAAAGGCGCGATTACTTTAGCGACTAATATGGCCGGACGCGGCGTCGATATTATTTTAGGAGGCAATCCGCCGCTAGAAAGCGAGCAAGCCGAAGTCCGCGCTTTAGGCGGACTCCATGTTATCGGTACCGAACGCCATGAATCGCGCCGTATCGATAATCAGTTAAGAGGCCGCGCCGGACGTCAAGGCGACCCGGGCTCTTCGCAGTTTTATGTTTCAACCGAAGACGATTTGATGCGTATTTTTGGCGGCGACCGGATGAAGGCTTTAATGACGACTTTGAAAGTTCCGGCCGATATGCCGATTGAAAATAAGATGATTTCAAAATCAATCGAATCGGCGCAAAAGAAAGTCGAAGGAAATAATTTTGACACTCGAAAACATCTGGTTGAATATGATGATGTTATCAATAAGCATCGCATGGCAATTTATCGCCGTCGCCGAGAAATCTTAGAAATTGCCGAAGGCGCCGAGATAATTGAAGCGGATAAGAAAAAAACTCTCTCAATGATTATCGAAGAAATGATCAGTTCAGAAATTTCCGCCGTGGTTAATTTTCATACGGCCGCCGATGACGTTAAAGAATGGAACATTAAAGAAATAGCGGAAACGATGCGCACAATTTGGATTTCGAGCGCTGATTTTGAGGCGAGATTAAAGGAGCTTGCAAGTGAAGGAAACGATAAGGATGCGGCGCGCGAAAAGATTATTAAATATTTAGAATCTTCGGCTCTTGAAGTTTATGCGTCTTTGCCGGATAAATTTAAGGCCGCCAATATCGAGTTTAAAGAAATTGAAAAGGGAATACTTATCCGCGCGATTGATCAGCTTTGGGTTGAACATTTAGAAACAGTTGATTATTTGCGCCGTGGTATCGGTTTGCGCGGTTATGGCCAGCGCGATCCGCTAGTTGAATATAAAAAGGAGGCCTGGAATTTATATCAAGAGCTTAATCAGTTGATAAATAAGAATGTCGTTTATTCTATCTTTAAAACCGCCGATGCTTTAATGATGGCCAGTTCTTTGGGGATAAATCAGTTTGCTAAAGAACCGGAAACTAAATTAGAATTTAGCGGCGCGCAAAAAGAAATGCATAAGCAGGCAGGGGAGCGCAATACAATTGATTTAGTCCATGAGAAAACCAAATCCGAGGATGGCGAAAAAGTCGGCCGGAATGATCCGTGTCCATGCGGGAGCGGGAAGAAGTATAAAAAATGTTGCGGGAAATAAATAAACAGATTTTAGAAATATCTTAAGTTTCCATAATGTCCGTTTCGCTATAATGATTAATATTTATTATTAATCATTAAAAGTATGGCAGAAGAAAAAAACAAAAAACAAATTGCTCTATTTCAAGGGCAAGAAATTAGAAAGATTTGGGACGATGAACATGAAAAATGGTATTTTTCGGTTGTTGATATCGTTGGAGTACTTTCTCAAAGCTCTATTTCTAAACGTTATTGGTCTGACTTAAAAGGGAAATTAAAAATAGAAGGAAGCCAGGTGTACGAAAAAATCGTACAACTGAAATTTTTAGCTAAAGATGGCAAATATTATTTAACTGATGCCGCAGATACTGAAACTGTTTTTAGAATTATCCAGTCTATTCCGTCGCCTAAAGCCGAACCATTTAAACTTTGGTTGGCAAGGGTTGGTTATGAAAGAGTTGAGGAAATAGAAGACCCAGAGAAAGCTATCCAGAGAGCGATGCAGACTTATTTAAAGAAAGGATATTCTAAAGATTGGGTGAACCTAAGATTAAAGAGCATTGAAATCAGAAAAGATTTAACTGACGAATGGAGTGAGCGGGGAGTAAATACGGCTGACAAATTTGCGGTTTTGACTGATGATATTACTTTCGCCTGGGCAGGCTTAAAGGTTAAGGATTATAAGAAGACAAAAGATCTAAAAAAAGAAAGCTTGCGGGATAACATGACAAATTTAGAATTAGTTTTGAATATGTTAGCTGAAGCATCAACAACAGAAATCTCCAAAAAAGAAAAACCGGATACTTTTGATAAAAATAGGGAAATCGCCAAAAAGGGCGGCGGCGTGGCTGGTAAAGCCAGAGAAGAATTAGAAAAACAAATCGGCCAATCAGTTATCTCTAAAAGTAAATTTTTATCAGGTAAAATAAAAAATTTAAAATAAATTATATGTCATCATTAGAAAAACAACTAGAAATAAATTTTGCTGCCGCTAACAAGACAAGGGAGAAAGAGGAAAAAAATAGAGAGGAAGAAGAAAGAATACTAAATGAAAAAGAAAATCCTGGCGATGAACTTTATGGCCGCTTTGAGCAATTTCGTAAGTCAAAATAAAAAAATATGAGTGAGCAGAATAAAGAACAAAATAAAGAAAAAACTTCTTTTCCGGCAATGGAGGATGGCGTTTTGAAATTTTGGAATGAAGCGGATATTTTTAACAAAACATTAAGTAAGGATGCGCCTCATGGCGAATATGTTTTTTATGATGGCCCGCCTTTTGCGACTGGCACGCCTCATTACGGCCACTTAGTCGGCAGTATTATGAAGGACGTTGTTCCGCGCTATCAAACAATGCGCGGTTATCACGTTGATCGCAAATGGGGTTGGGATTGCCATGGATTACCAATTGAAAATATTGTTGAAAAAGAATTAGGCACAAAAACTAAAAAAGAAATTGAAGAACTCGGTGTCGCGAAGTTTAATGATATGTGCCGCGCGCGCGTTTCAACTTATATTAATGATTGGAAAAAAGTAATCAACCGTTTAGGCCGCTGGGCAGACATGGAAAATTCTTATCGCACCATGGATTTAAATTACATGGAAACTATTTGGTGGGCTTTTAAACAAATTTGGGATAAGGGTTTGATTTATAAAGATTATCGTTCAATGCATATTTGTCCGCGTTGTGAAACCACTTTATCACAGTCAGAAGTCAGTGAGGGTTATAAAGACATTAAGGATTTATCGGCAACCGCTAAGTTTGAATTAGTTGAAGAACCGGGAACTTATGTTTTGGCTTGGACAACCACCCCTTGGACTTTAATTGGCAATGTCGCTTTAGCGGTTGGCGCGGAAATTGATTATGTGAAAATAAAAACTGAAGAGGGAAATTATATTCTGGCTAAAGAACGTCTAGCCGACGTGATGAAAGAGAAGCAATTTGAAATTATTTCCGAATTCAAAGGCGCTAGCTTAGTCGGTAAAAAATATAAACCTTTATTTGATTATTATTATAATGATCAGACTTTAGCCAATTATAATAACGGTTGGAAAATTTATACGGCCGATTTTGTCACAACTGAAGATGGTGTCGGCGTTGTTCATATCGCTCCGGCATATGGCGAAGACGATATGAATTTAGGTAAGGCGGAAAAATTGCCTTTCATTCAACACGTCGGCATGGATGGTTTATTTAAAGCAGAAGTAAAAGATTTTGTTGGTTTGCATGTTAAGCCGATAGAAGATCATATGGCGACAGATATTGAAATCATTAAATATTTAGCCGCTCACGGATTATTATTCCATAAAGAAAAATATGAACACAGCTATCCGCATTGCTGGCGTTGTGATACTCCTTTGATTAATTATGCGACTTCTTCCTGGTTTGTTAATGTTACTGCTTTAAAACCACAATTACTTGAAGAGGCGAAAAAAATAAATTGGTCGCCGGATTATTTAAAGAACGGACGTTTTGGTAATTGGCTTGAAGGCGCGCGCGATTGGTCTATTTCCCGCCAACGTTTTTGGGCGAGCGCTATTCCGATTTGGGAGTGCGCGAATGGCCATCGCCATGTTGTCGGCAGTGTTAGCGAACTCGAAAATTTAACCGGTAAAAAGATTGATGATATCCATAAAGATAAAGTTGATCTTTTAACTTTTGCCTGTTCCCAGTGCGGCGGAGAAATGAAGCGCGTGCCCGATGTTTTAGATTGCTGGTTTGAATCCGGCTCGATGCCTTATGCCGAGCTGCATTATCCGTTTGAAAATAAGGAGAGATTAGAAAAAGATTTTCCGGCGCAGTTTATTGCCGAAGGCGTTGATCAATGCCGAACTTGGTTTTATTATCTCCATGTTATTTCCGGCGCTTTAAGAGGCGAACGGGCTTTTCAAAACGTGATTGCTAATGGAATCGTTCTCGCCGAAGACGGCAAGAAGATGTCTAAAAAATTAAAGAATTATCCGGATCCATTATTAGTAATGGAAAAATATGGTTCTGATGCTTTGCGTGCCTACTTATTATCTTCGCCAGTTATGCTCGCAGAAAATCTTAATTTTTCCGAAAAAGGAGTTGAAGAAGCGCTTAGAAAAAATATCATGGTTTTATGGAATGTTTATAAATTTTATGAGATGTATACTGAAGATGTTAAGGGATTAATTGCTGTACCGGAGAGCGCTAATGTTTTAGACATTTGGATTATCGCTAAATTGAAATCATTAAATAAAGAAATTACTGAAGCGATGGAGGCTTATAATCTTCCGAAGGCGACTCGTCCGATTGCTGATTTTATTGATGAACTTTCAACTTGGTATTTGCGCCGCAGCCGCGATCGCTTTAAGTCTGATGATGCCAAGGATAAGCAGAACGCTTTAATGACTACACGTTATGTTTTTGCGGAACTCGCAAAATTAATGGCGCCGGCGATGCCGTTTATGGCGGAAAATCTTTGGCAGAAAGCTAGTGGCTATAATTTTTCCGATAATAATAAATCTGTCCATCTTGAAGCTTGGTCGGAATTTAAGGAATTAAGCGAGGCTGAAAACCAGGCTTTATCGCAAATGGAAATTACCCGAAATATTGTCGAGCTCGGACTAGCCAAGCGCGATGAAGCGGGAATAAAGATTCGACAGATGCTCGGTTCGATTACTGTTAAAGCAGAAAATGAATTAGCTGGCGATTATGTTGATTTATTAAAAGATGAATTAAATTTAACCGCCGTTAAATTTATTAAGACAGAAGGAAATATTGAAGTTGAACTTGATACAGTTATTACCCCCGAACTTAAAAAAGAGGGAATTAAGAGAGAATTAATTCGCTTGATTAATAATTTAAGAAAAGATAATAATCTTTCGATTTCCGACACGGCTAAAATTTCCGTTATCGGCGCGAGCGAAGAAATAAATGAAGTTATAAAAACTAGAGGCGCAGAGATTATGAAAGATACTCTGAGCAGTTCGTTAGATGTTGTAGCGGCGGTCAGCGAAGGACAAGCGGTTAAAGAGGTAAAGATTGATGATTGTAAGTTTGTGGTTTCTTTAATAGTTTGACAATAAATAATTTATAAATTTAATTTTTAAAAACTAACTTTTAACTTTATGCCTATCATTTGGTTAGGATTTATTATCCTGGTTATTATCTTGTCCTGCTTAAAGCAGGTCAATCAATGGGAAAGAGGGGTTGTGTTCACTATGGGACGTTATTCTTATACCATGCAACCGGGTTGGCGTTTACTTATTCCGGTTTTTCAAACTTTTAAGAAAGTCGATATCCGCATTAAAGCGGTCGATGTTCCGGATCAAAAAGCGATTACGAGCGATAATGTTTCCGTGACCGTTAACGCCGTTATCTATTATAAAGTCGCTGACGCCGCTAAAGCGGTGGTTGAAGTGGAAAATTTTTATTATGCTGTTAGCCAATACGCGCAAACCACTATGCGCAACATTGTCGGCGAGGCCAGCCTTGACGAACTTTTAGGTCAGCGTGAAAAAATCGCGGAACGCATTAAAGAAATTGTTGATAAAGAAACCGATGAATGGGGAATCAAAGTTAATAATGTAGAATTAAAAGATGTCTCATTACCGGAATCAATGGAAAGAACAATCGCGAAACAAGCGGAAGCGGAACGCGAGAAGAGAGCGGTTATTATTAATTCCGAAGGAGAAATGGCCGCGGCGGAAAATATCGCTAAGGCCGCTAAGATATTATCGGCTTCCGACGGCGCTTTGCATCTGCGCACCTTGCAGTCAATTAATGATATGTCGAGCGACCAATCCAACACTGTTGTTTTCGTTACGCCGGTAGAAATCTTAAAAGCCTTCGCGGGTGGATTTAAGAAGGACGAAAAATAAAATCAGAAATTATAAATTAGAAATATGAAAAATCTGGAACTACTTGCTCCGGCCGGAAATTTTTTGAAAATGAAAACCGCTTTTGCCTATGGCGCTGACGCGGTCTATTTGGGTATTCCGGATTTTTCTTTGCGTGTCCGCATTAATGATTTTGATTTAAAAGGCATTAAGGAAGCGGTAAAATACGCGCACGATAGAAAGAAAAAAGTTTACGTGACGATAAATATTTTTGCCCATAATAAGCATCTTGAAAAATTACCGAGCTATATTAAGGCGCTTAAAGCTTTAAAAGTCGATGCGTTAATTGTTTCCGACCCGGGAATTATCGCGCTCGTGAAAAAAAATTGGCCGCAAGCCGAAATCCATCTTTCCACTCAAGCAAATTGCACTAATTTAGAGGCCGTGAAATTTTGGCAGAAACAAGGCGTTAAAAGAATAATTTTAGGTCGGGAAGTGACTTTAAAGGAAATAAAAGAAATCCATTCGGCCGCGCCGAAAATCGATTTGGAATATTTTGTCCATGGTGCGATGTGCATGGCTTATTCCGGTCGCTGTTTCTTGTCGAAATTATTTGTGGATAGAAGCGGTAATCTCGGCGATTGCGCCCAGCCTTGCCGGTGGGAATATGATGTGATGTTAAAAACCGGCAATCATCCGGAGGAACTGGAAATGGTTGAGGAACGCCATGGAACTTATTTATTGAATTCAAAAGATTTGTGTTTGCTAAAATACTTAAAGGATTTGGCCGCCGCCGGCGTCACCAGTTTTAAAATCGAAGGCCGCGCTAAAAGTGTTTATTATCAAGCGGTAGTCTGCGGAATTTATCGCCGCGCTTTAGAAATGATCAATAAAAAAACTCCGGTCGCTAGACTTAAAAAAGAATTGGATTTTTTAGAAAGAGAACTCGAAACGAAATTAGTCCATCGCGGCTATACGACCGGCTTTCTTTTAGGAACTAAAGCCGATCAAAATATCACTAATTCCCATAACGCGAGCGCTTGGGAATTTTGCGGTCAAGTTTTGGATTTAGAAGAAAGACAGGGGAAAAAACTCCGGGTTTATTTCCAAGTTCATAATACTTTAAAAATTGGCGATAAAGTCGAGATTATTAAGCCGGATTATGATATAATTGAAATTAAGCTGGATAATCTCTGGGACGCAAAAACGGACAAAGAATTATCCGAAGCCCATGGCGGCGGCGGAGGCACAATCGCTTATTTAGAATATGATTTTGACGAGTTGCCGCTAGGACTCGGCACCTTGCCGGTCTTAAGCGTAATAAGAAGATTAAGCCATAAATAAATCACAGAAATAAATTTTGTTTTAAAATATTTAAAATATGATTGCCTACCTACGAGGAAAAATTATCAGCAAATCATTAAACTACGCCATTTTAGAAGTTAATAATATCGGCTATCAAATTTTTGCCGGCGAAAATTTTTTGAATGATTTAAAAATCGGCGGCGAGGCGGAAAT
>CAZMKG010000002.1:9694-40139 GCA_964567015.1 uncultured Gammaproteobacteria bacterium
TTTTTGCCGGCGAAAATTTTTTGAATGATTTAAAAATCGGCGGCGAGGCGGAAATTTTTACCCATCACCAGATTAAAGAAGATACGAATGATCTTTATGGTTTTAAAACTATGGAAGATTTAGAGTTATTCGGTTTACTATTAACCGTTTCCGGCGTCGGCCCGAAATCCGCTTTGGGTGTAATTTCAATGGCGAGCTCCGAAGATATTAAAGAAGCGATTATTCGCGGCGATGCGACTCTTTTAACTAAAGTTTCCGGTATTGGAAAAAAGACCGCCGAGCGGATTGTTCTAGAATTAAAGACTAAAGTTCTACGTGGTACCGGCGGCATTTCAACTTTAGGCGCGATTGGCGTTTCCGGCAGCGATGAGATTGATGCTTTAATGACTTTAGGTTATTCCTTAAATGAAGCGCGGACGGCTTTAAATATGATTGAACCGGATATTACCGACAGCGGCGAACGCGTGAAAGCGGCGCTGAAAAAGATGGCCAAACGCTAACTTTACAGGCGTATATTTTTAAGATAGGATAAAAGAAAAAAGAACAAAGAACAATATGGCTATTAACGAAAAAAGAACAATTACTAAACAATCTCTCGATTTTCCTGCTTGGTATCAGGATGTTGTTAAAGAGGCGGAACTAGCGGAAATGTCTGAAGTTCGCGGTTGTGGAATCGTTCGTCCTTACGGTTTGAAAATTTGGGAACTGATTAAAGTGGAACTTAGCAAGAAACTCGAAGATGACGGCGTGGAAAATGTTTATTTTCCTATTTTTGTGCCGATGGAAAATCTTGAAGCGGAAAAGGATCACGTTGAAGGTTTTTCTCCGGAGTTAGCCGTTGTTACTCATGCCGGCGGAGAAGAACTCGTTAATAAATTAGCGATTCGTCCGACTAGTGAAGCGGCCATGTATAAAACTTATTCGAAATGGGTTCAAAGTTATAAAGATTTGCCTTTGCGTTTAAATCAGTGGGCGAATGTTGTTCGTTGGGAAAAAAGACCGCGTCCATTTTTACGTTGGAGCGAATTCTTATGGCAAGAAGGCCATACTGTTTTTGCGAGTGAAGAAGAGGCGAGGGAAGAAGTTGATAAGATGTTAAATGTCTATAAGGATATTTATGAATTTATGGCTATCCCGGTTTTTGCCGGCCGTAAATCAGAATCAGAAAAATTTGCCGGCGCGGTGATGACTAAGACTGTTGAAGTTATGTCTCGTGACGGTAAAGCTATCCAAGGCGGAACCAGCCATTATCTCGGGACAAATTTTGCCGAAGTGTTTGATGTTAAATATTTAGGTTCGGATGGCGAATTTCATTTTGGCCACCAAAATAGCTGGGGCTTGTCCTGGCGTTCGGTCGGCGCTTTAATTATGGCTCATGGCGACGATAATGGTTTGCGCTTGCCGCCGAATGTCGCTCCTATTCAAATAATTATCGTGCCGATTTATAAGGATGATTCCGCTCGGGAAAAAGTTTTAAATTATTGCGAAGATATAAAAAGTAAATTAAAAGATGCTTATCGGGTTAAAATAGATGACCGCGATACCCAAACCCCGGGATTTAAATTTAATTATTGGGAAGTCCGCGGAGTTCCGGTCCGCCTAGAAATCGGCTTGAAAGAAGTTGATGATAATAAAGTAACAGTCTTCCGTCGCGATAATGATTCAAAGGAAAACGTAATTTTAGAAGAACTCAATGGACGATTAAATGAATTAATGAAAGAAATTCATAATAATCTTTATAACCAAGCGGTTAATTTCTCCAAAGAAAATATTCATCGGATTGAAAGTTGGGATGAAATCGACGGCCAAACCGGTTGGTTTGAAGCGAGTTGGTGTGAAGATGAAGAAAGTGAAAAGATGCTTAAGGAAAAATATTCAATGGTTTCTCGCGTCTTGCCGACCGAGAATGAAAATAGAGAGCCGAAAAATAAAAAATGTTTTATTACCGGCAAGGAAGCAAAGCACGATTGGTATTTTGCTAAAAGCTATTAATTAATTTGATTTTTATATATGTTCAATAATCTTATCGGAAAATTCAGCCATGATTTAGGAATTGACCTGGGTACAAGAAATACCTTGATTTATGTTGCCGATAAAGGAATAGTTATTAATGAACCGAGCGTAGTCGCCGTTAATAAGCGTACAAACGAGATTTTAGAAGTCGGTGAAGCGGCTAAGAAAATGGTCGGCAAGACGCCGGGACATATCGAAGCGGTTAAGCCTTTGGTTGAAGGGGTTATTTCCGACTTTGAAATTACTGAGAAGATGCTGAAATATTTTATTACTAAAGTTCATAATGAAAATTTTACTTTAGTCGCCCGCCCGCGTGTCGTTATCGGCATTCCGCTTGATTTAACCGAAGTCGAAAAGAAGGCGGTCGAAGATGCCGCTCGTTCGGCCGGTGCGAGAAAAGTGTATTTAATTGAAGAAGCGATGGCGGCGGCTATCGGCGCCCGTCTGCCGGTTACGGAAGCGACGGCGACTATGGTCGTTGATATCGGCGGCGGCACTAGCGAAATCGCGGTTATTTCCTTGGGAGGGGTCGTTACTTGGCGCTCTCTTAAAGCCGCCGGCAATGAATTTGATAATAACATTATCGAATATATCCGTGAGGAATTTAATATCTTAATTGGCGAACAATTGGCGGAAAGCATAAAGATTGCCATCGGTTCGGCCATGCCGCTTGACGAAACGAAAGAAATTGAAGTTCGCGGGCGCGATCTTCTCACCGGTTTGCCGAAAGCGATTATGATTAATGACAAACAGGTTAGGGAAGCTATTGGCCGGACGGTTAACAAGATAATCGAGACTATAAAAACTATTTTGGAAACGACTCCGCCGGAGCTGGTTTCCGACATTTACGAACGCGGCTTATATCTTTCCGGCGGCGGCGCTCTGCTTCGCGGCCTTGATGAAGCGATTTCCCAAGCCGCGAAAATTCCGGTTAAAATCGTCGATGACCCTTTGATTTGCGTCGCGCGCGGGACCGGTTTGCTGCTAGGCAATAAAGAATTATTGGAGAAAGTCGTTTTGGCGAATATCGCCGAATAGGGAATAATAATCAGAAATAATTTTTCGGCATGAAGATAAAAAGAAACAATCCGATTTTTATTTTTTTGGCAGTTTTTGGGCTGCTCATTCTTTTGCACGGCGCTAAAATTTTACGTCCGATCGAGAATTTTGTTTTAGGTTTTTTTGGGCCGCTAAACAGCCGTTTTTATTCTTTGGGGAATTCTTTTAACGGTTCATATCAAGATCATGCCACTCAAGAATCCCTTTTGGCTAAAATCGACGAGCTGACAAAAGAGGTCGCTGTTTTAACCGTGGCCAACTCTCAAGAAAAAGAACTGAAAGAAGAGAATGAAAAATTGCGCGGCCAATTAAATTTTATCGCGACCAATAACTTCAAGGCGGTGGCGGCCGAAGTTATCTCCCGCGAATCGTTAACGGAGGGAAGCGAAGCCGGACAGAATTTGATTATTAATAAAGGAACAAAAGACGGTTTGGCTCTCGGACAGGGGGCGGTTAACGAAGAAGGCCTTATAATCGGCAAAATTATCGAAGTTAAAGACACGAGCGCAAAAATCTGTTTGACAACCGGCCAAGATTGTAAATTGGCGGCCGCTATTCAAAACTCAACCAAGACGCAAGGAGTCACCGACGGCGATTTGGGACTGACTATTAAAATGGATTATATACCGCAATTAGAAAATATTTCGGTCGGGGATACGGTAATTACTTCCGGTTTGGGGGATAAAATCCCGCGCGGTTTGGTAATCGGCAAAATTATCGAAGTTCGCAACGAAAGCAATGAAGTTTGGCAGGATGCGACAATCGAACCGTTGGTCAATCTTAATAATCTGACCGTGGTGACGGTTATTATTCTTTAAGAGTATGGCAAAAAAAGTTTGGCAAATATTGATTTTAATCGGCCTTATTTCTTTTTTGGCCTTATTGCAATTTTCTTTTATCAGTTCGCTGCCGAATCCTTTCCGCCAGATAAATCTTTTATTGATTACCCTAATTTTTATTCTGTTCTTTTTGGATTTTCGGTCTTCTTTAATTTCCGCGCTTATCGCCGGCTTTTGGCTGGATGTTATGTCTTTTAATTTTTTCGGTTTTTATATTATCGTTTTTTTCGCTTGTCTGCTTTTTTCCGAATGGGTCTTAAAAAATGTTCTGACTAATCGATCTTTTTATTCTTTATTGGTTATTATGGCCGGCGCGACTCTTTTTTATAATATTTTGGCGGCGGCGCTTTCATATGTTTTCAGCACCGAATACGCGGCCTTCTTTCTTTGGCAGAAAAGTTTCTGGTCGACAGTGGCTTATCAAGGCGCTTGGAGCCTTTTGTCCGCTTTAGTCCTCTTTAATCTGGCGGTCCTGGCGTCCAAGAAAGTCAAACCTTTCTTTTTGGATAAGAAGTCTTTATATGATATGATGTAAGTAATATAAATGTTTATGAAATACGATTTTATAACTGTCGGCGGGACAACTTATGATATATCTTTTTTCACCGATCAGGGGGTTATAATCGATAACTCCGGCGATATTTTGCGTCAAAAACTCCTCGCTTTTGAATCGGGCGCCAAGATAAAAGTTGATAAATTCCATTATTCTTTCGGCGGCGGCGCGGCTAACGCCGCGGCTTGTCTGGCTAATTTCGGATTGAAAGTTGCTTGCATCGCTCCGATTGGCGACGATCATCGAGGGAAATTAATTGTCGATAACTTGCTGGCTCGCGGTGTTGATACTCGTTTGGTGAAAAAGATAAAAAATGAAGAAAGCGGTTCTTCATTTGTTTTGATTTCACCGGGCGGAGAGAGAATTATCTTTGCCCAGCGCGGCGCCAATAACGGTTTGGTGATAAGCGAGAAGGATACTATTTGTCTTAAGAATGCTAAATCCGTTTATATCGCCTCTTTGTCGGGTGATTGGTTAAATAATTTAAAAAAAATATTTTCAGTCGTCGGTCCCAAAGGTCCGAATATTTTTTGGAATCCGGGCATGACCCAGCTGGTCGGCGGAGCCGATAAAATAAAAAGATTTTTAAAGAAAACAACAGTTTTCGCTTGCAATAAAGACGAGGCCCTTTCTCTGGTCGTTAACACGAAAGAATATAAGAAGATGTCGTATAAAGATTTGAACGACACAGAAAAACTTTTGAAGATAATCCGCAGTTTCGGACCAAAAATCGCGATGATTACTTTAGGCAAAGACGGCGCAGTTGTCTTTGACGGAGATAAAATTATTTCCCGCGGGATTATTCGTGAAGAAAAATGTTTGGATACGACCGGCGTCGGCGATATTTTTAATTCTTCATTTGCCGCCGGCTGGGTTCTTTTCAAAGGAGATATTAATAAAGCCTTGCATCTGGGCTTGCAAAACGCCGCCGCTAAAGTTTCGCATATCGGCGCGCAAGACAGCTTGATTAAAATTTAAATCAGATTTTAAAATAAATATATGATTAGCGGAGTGATAATAAAAGAATTAAATAAATATGAAGACGATCGCGGTTATCTTATGGAAATATATCGCCGCGACGAAGTCGATTCGGGTGTGGCAATGTCTTATCTTAGCGTCACTTTGCCGGGAGTTGCGCGCGGACCGCATGAGCATGTCTATCAAACTGATTATTTTATTTTTCCCGGAAGCGGCGATTTTAAGCTTTGCCTTTGGGATAGACGCGAAGGGTCAAGCACTAAGGGCGAAAAATTAGAAATGATTGTCGGCGAGAGTCATCCTTGCACCGTGATTGTTCCGCCGGGAGTGGTTCATGGTTATAAATGTGTTTCTGAAAATCCGGCGACTTCAATAAATTTCCCTGATAAATTATATAAAGGAGTCGGCAAAAAAGACGAAGTGGATGAAATTAGATGGGAAAAGATGGAAGATAGTCCGTATTATATAGATTAAATTAATGGATCGGCTTATACTTTTGAGCGATTTATAATTTCGTAGAGCAAAAACGAATGTTAATGAGTTTTTGCCACAGAAATTATCATGAGCGAAAAGGTATAAGACGAGACATAAATATTATATGTGTATTTTTTGTAAAATAATTAATGGCGAAATTCCATGCTATAAGGTCTATGAAGATGGAAATGTTCTGGCTTTTTTGGACATTAAACCGCTTAATCCCGGGCATACTTTAGTCGTGCCAAAAAAACATTATGAAAATTTAGAAGAGATAAACGAAGAAGATTTAACCGCGCTTATTTTAGCGATTAAAAAAATCGGTCGAATTATTAAAGAGAAATTAGGCGTAGCCGGTTATAATGTTTCCGAAAATAACGGTTCGGTCGCCGGCCAGGAAGTGCCGCATCTTCATTTTCATATAATTCCGCGCCATGAAAATGACGGCCTCGGTCCTTGGCCGCGAAAAGAATATCAACCCGGGGAAGCGGAAGAAATAATTAAGAAATTATCAGATTAAATATGAAATTGCTTGTTACCGGCGGCGCCGGTTTTATCGGTTCTAATTTTATTCATTATTGGTTAAATAATTATCCCGAAGATTCTATTATCAATCTTGATGCTTTGACTTACGCCGGAAATTTAGAAAATTTAAAAGATATTGAGAATAATCCTACTGCTTTGGGCCATTATAAATTTGTTCAAGGCGATATCACCGATGAAAAATTAGTTAATGAACTTGTTAAGGGGGTCGATTTAATTGTCCACTTCGCGGCCGAAAGTCATGTCGATCGTTCAATTAAAGATAGCGCCGATTTTATTAAAACCAATATTGAGGGAACGCGTGTTCTTTTAGAGGCGGCGAAAAATAATGGCAATATTCGTTTCCATCATATTTCCACCGATGAAGTTTATGGATCGTTAAAAATGGACAGCCCGAAATTTAACGAAAAGACTCCGTATGATCCGCGTTCGCCTTATAGCGCTTCTAAGGCCGGTTCCGATCATTTAGTCCGCGCCTATTTTCATACCTATGGCTTGCCGATAACGATTTCTAACTGCTCGAATAATTACGGGCCATATCAATTTCCGGAAAAGCTTATTCCGCTTTTTATTACTAATTTGATTGAAGGGAAAAAAGTCGCCGTGTACGGCGAAGGGAAGAATATCCGCGACTGGATTCATGTCGACGACCATAATCGCGGCGTCGATTTTATTATTAAAAAAGGAAAGATCGGCGAAACCTATTGCTTGGGCGGAAACGGCGAAAAAACTAATTTGGAAATCACTAATTTAATATTGCAGTTGATGGATAGGGGCGAAGAAATGATTGAGCATGTCGCCGATCGGCCGGGTCATGATTTTCGTTACGCGATTGATTACGCAAAAGCCAAAAATGAATTAGGCTGGGAGCCGCAGATAGATTTTATGACCGGTTTAGCCGCGACCGTTAAATGGTATAGGGATAACTCTGTTTGGTGGCAGCCGCTTAAAGGTAAAAAGATTTAAAAATAGAATAATTATTATAAAAAAAATTATGTCTAAGAAAATATTTATCGTCGAAGACGATGTTAATATCCTTTATGGATTAGAATCGCAATTTCAGGCGGCCGATCTTGATGTCGAAGTGAGCGAGGCGGATGAGGAAATCGATGAGTTGATTTCCAATATAAAAGATTACGATCCGGATTATATCATTCTGGATTTGATTCTGCCGAAGATTGACGGTTTCGAAGTAATTAAGAGGATAAAAAGCGATGAGGATTTAAAGGAAAAAGAAATCTTCATTTTTACCGATTTGAGCGATGAAGACAGCCGCAGCCGTTCGCTTGAACTCGGAGCCGATTATTTTTTCTTTAAGGAAGAATTTGATACTTTTGAATTTGCCGAGAAAGTAATCAGAATTGTCGGTCGCCAGGGAAAGAAAGATGAAATCGATGAGAACGAAGACCGCGACTATAACGAATAGAGATAATTTGACTAAAATATCAAAAAATACTAAGATAAGTTAGTTAAGTTTTTATTATGTTTATCAAACGAATCGGGATTGATCTCGGTACAACTTATACTTTGGTTTATTTGCCGAAGCGCGGAATCGTTATTAACGAACCGAGCGTCGTGGCGGTTTCGATTGCCGATAAGAAGATTTTAGCGGTCGGCAATGAGGCGAAAGATATGATTGGCCGCACGCCCGATACAATTACCGCTGTTCGTCCGCTTAAAGACGGGGTAATTGCCGACTATAAGGCAACGGAAGCGATGATTCGTTATTTTATCAATAAAACCTTGGGCGGTATCCGCCTCTTTCGTCCGGAAGTTATGGTCGCCGTTCCGGCCGGTATTTCTTCAACCGAACGCCGCGCCGTTATCGAAGCGACGATTGCTGCCGGCGCTAAAGCCGCTTATATTATCAAGGAACCGGTGGCGGCCGCGATTGGCGCCGATATTCCGATTGGTTCGGCAACCGGCCATATGGTTGTCGATATTGGCGGCGGCACGGCGGAAATGGCGGTTATCTCTTTAGGCGGCGTTGTCGCTTCGACTTCAGTTCGCGTCGGCGGCAATAAATTTGACGCGGCGATTTTAGAATATGTCCGTAAAAAATATAATTTGGCTATCGGCGAAAGAACGGCTGAAGAAATAAAAATAAATATCGGTTCGGCCTTATATATGGAAGATAAACTGCATATGGAAATACGCGGCCGCGATATCGTCACCGGTTTGCCTCGAAGCATAAATGTATCGAGCGACGATGTGACTGAAGCTATTCAAAACGAACTGGAAGCGATTATCACCGCGGCCAAGAAAGTCTTACAGAAAACTCCTCCGGAATTATCGGCCGATATTATGGACAAGGGAATTGTTTTAACCGGTGGCAGCGCCTTGCTCCGCAATCTTGATCAGTTGATATCTCGAACCACTGGCGTTCCGGCTTATGTCGCCGATGACGCGATGCTTTGCGTCGCTAAAGGAACGGGAATCGCTTTGGATAATTTGGACTCGTATAAACGCAGTATCTTAGCGACAAAATAAATCAACTTCGCCGGCTCGGGAAGTTGATTTTTAAAGAAGAAAGAATAAATATGATAATCGGAATTGATGCCTCTCGCGCCAATCGAAAATTAAAAACCGGTACCGAATGGTATTCTTTTTTTCTTATAAAGAACTTGGCGGCCATCGACAAGACCAATAAGTATTGGTTATATTTAAATACGCCGCCATCTCCGGAATTAGTCGCCGCCGTTAGAGAAAATCCTAACTTTGTTTTTAAATATTTAAAATGGCCGTTTAACGCCTTTTGGACTCTGGGACGCTTGTCTTTAGAAATGATTTTTTGCCGGCCGGATATTCTTTTTGTCCCGGCTCACGGTTTGCCTTTGTTTAGACCGCGCAAGACGATAAATACTATCCATGATATCGCTTTTGTCCGCGAGCAGGATCTTTATTTTTCGGAGAAAGCGAAAATACATAATGCCTTTGCCAAACATTTGGTAAATTTTTTTATAAAAACTTTCACTTTTGGGAAATATTCCTCCGGTTCGGTCGACTATCTTTATTGGTCGACTGCTTTCGCGCTTAAGCACGCAAAGAAAATAATAACGGTTTCCGAATTTACCAAGAATGAGATTTTAAGTCTTTATCCAAAAACGGAACCGGAAAAAATTGCCGTTGTCCGCAACGGTTTTAACAACGATTTATTCCGGCCGATAGATGACGAGCCAAAAATTGAGGCCGTTTTAAATAAATACGGTATCGTCAAACCGTTTTTCCTTTATGTCGGCCGCTTGGAAAAAAAGAAAAATACGCCTGCGCTTATTGAAGCTTTATCGATTGTTCGGGAGAATAATCCGGAGATAAAAGAAAAACTCGTGCTTATCGGCAATGCCAGTTTCGGTTTTGACGAAGTGAAATATGCGATTGAGGAATTCAATCTCAACGGCGATATTAATATTCCGGGGTGGGTTGAAGAGAATGATTTGCCGTATATATATAATGCCGCCAGCGCGTTTATTTTTCCGTCGAAACACGAGGGTTTTGGGATTCCGGTTTTAGAAGCGATGGCTTGCGGTTTGCCGACAATCGTTTCCAATTTGGCGGTTTTAAGAGAAATCGCCGCGGATGGAGTCTTGTATTTCGATCAGGATAACAAACGTTCTATCGCCGACGCCATGGTTAAAATAGTCAGCGATAAAGGTTTGCGCGAAGAACTGAAAGTAAAGGGCCTTAAGCGCGCGCAGGACTTCAGCTGGCGAAAGTGCGCGACGCAGACTCTTAAAGTCATGGAAAAACTCCGGTAAGAACCGCCTGTGAAAAACTAAAAAGATATGCTATGATAATGATGTTATATGAAGAAGCTGATAACATCTTTTTTTATACTTTTTCTTGCGCTCGCCGAGCCTGTTTTGGCGAGCATTATTCCTAATGACCCTTATTATCGCAATCAATGGTATTTGGCTAAAATTAACGCCGATAGCGCTTGGGAGAAGATTTCCGAGAGTCCGAACGTGGTTATAGCCGTGATAGACTCCGGGATTGATATTAACCACCCCGATTTAAAAGACAATATTTGGCGTAACGAACGGGAAATTGCCGGGAATAAAAAAGACGATGATGGCAACGGTTTTGCGGACGACGCTAACGGTTGGGATTTTGTATTGAATAATCCCGATCCGTCTCCAAAATTTTCCGACGGCTGGACGGAGGCCGGTGTGTCGCACGGAACGATGGTAGCCGGGATAATAGCCGCTCGCGGAAATAATAATCAAGGCGTGGCCGGGGTAGTTTGGAAAACTAAAATTATGCCGCTTAAAGTTTTAAACGACAGAGGCGAAGGAAAGATAAGCGATGTTATAAGAGCTATCGATTACGCGACTAGTAACGGCGCGAGTATAATTAATCTCAGTTTTGTAAATTTTAATTATAGCGAAGCGATGCAAGACGCGATTACGCGCGCCCATAAAGCCGGCGTAATAATTGTCGCCGCCGCCGGCAATGAGCAAGCGGCCGGAGAAGGTTATAATATCGATAAGACGCCGATTTATCCCGCTTGTTATGACGGTAATTTTGGAGAAAATATGGTAATCGGCGTGGCGGCCACCGACGCGCTCGACCAAAAAGCGAATTTTTCCAGCTACGGTTACCACTGTGTCGATATCGCCGCTCCGGGCATAAGTTTTTTTAACGCAGTCACTCCGGGAAGCGATAGGAATAATACTGATAAATATTACGACGGTTTCTGGTCGGGAACTTCAATGGCCGCGCCTCTAGTTTCCGCTTCGCTGGCTCTAATAGCGCAAGCCAACCCGGAATTGAATCGGCGAGAAATCGTTAATATTCTTTTCGCCTCTACCGAGAATATCAGCCGTCTTAACCCGAATTATATCGGACAACTCGGCAACGGCCGTTTGGACCTAGATAAAGCGATTGAAATGGCTAAAGAAAGTTTGTATAGCAAACTCGGCCGTTTAGTCGTTTTTCCGCTTTCCGGCAACAAGGAAGTAAAATTAACGGCTGTTAACGGCGATACGGTCAAAGATCAATTCGGTCAAAATAATATCAAACCGAATTCTAGTATCGCTATCGGCGATATCAACGGCGACAACTTTGATGAGATAGTCGTCGGTTCTCCGGCCGGCTACGAACCCCAAATTATAATTCTCAATTCCGACGGAAAATTATTGAATAAATTTTTGGCTTACGATAAAAATTTCCGCGGCGGCGTAAATATCGCCTTGGCAAATTTCGACAACAGCGAACAGTTGAAAATTGTTTCCGTGCCCGCTTCCCGCAGCGCCGCACAAGTCAGAATTTTTGATTATAACGGCAAGATGCAGAATCAGTTTTTGGCGGTCGATAAAAGAATGGTCGGTTCTTGGAATATTGCCGCCGGCAATGTCGAAGGAAAAGGCAGCGACAAGATTGTAATCGCTTTTGGCAGCGGACAGGAGCCGCAAGTTAGAATTTTTGATAAAGACGGAAAATTAATCAGTATCTTTTTGGCTTACGAGAAAAAATTCCGCGGCGGCGTGAAAGTGGCCGTGGCCAATATTGACGGCCGGAAAAATCGTGATCAGGCGGAAATTATCACTATTCCGGAAAAAGGCAGGGAAGCGGAAGTAAGGATATTCAATAATCTCGGACAGCTTAAAAATAAGTTCTCCGCGTATAATAAAAATTGGCAGGGCGGCGCGAATATAACCGCCGGCGATGTTAATAACGACGGAATAAAAGAAATCGCTCTTGGCGCCAATCAGGGCGGCGCCCCTCATATCAGAATTTTTGACAGTCAAGGAAAACTTAAAGAATCTTTTTATGCCTGGGAAGCGGACTGGAGCGGCGGCGTCAATCTTGGTATAATTAAATTGAACAACTAACATATGTCCAAACAAATTATTTTTGACAAGAAAAATGTCATTGTTGCCGGCGGCGCCGGATTTATCGGTTCTCATCTTTGCGACGAATTGGTAAAAACTTGCAAAGTTATCTGTATCGATAATTTTTTAACCGGAAGCGAAAAAAACATCGATCATCTTTTGGCAAATCCCGATTTTATTTTTATAAATCATGATTTGAGCGAACCTTTAAATCTTGAAGCGATGCCTGATTTAGGAAAGTTTAAGATTGAATTCCAAGGAATCCAAGAAATTTATAATTTAGCCTGCCCGATGTCTCCGCGCGGATTTTTAGCCAATCGCTTGGCCAATATCCAAGCAAATTCCTATGTCGTTAAAAATCTTTTGGATTTAGCGGTTAAATATAATTGTAAATTTTTACAATTTTCTTCTTCGGTCGTTTATGGCCCGAGAGACTATAATCAGCCGGATTTGAAATTAAAGGAGAGTGATTTAGGGAGAGTCGACAATCTTTCCTACAGAGGTTCGTATGACGAAGGCAAAAGATTCGCCGAAACAATCGTAAAAAATTATCGTTCCGTTTTTAATATCGACGCCAAGATAATTCGCCTTTTTAGAATTTATGGTCCGCGCATGCAGTCTGACGACGATCAAATGATTCCCGATTTTATCAATAATGCTTTGGAGAACAAAGAGATAATCATTCCCGGAGATGAAAATTTTTCCTCCTCTTTCTGCTATATCGAAGATGTCTTGGATGCGGTAGCCAAAATTATGGCAACCGATATCGCCGGACCGATAAATATCGGCTCTGATGTCGATATAAAATTATCCTCTTTAGTCGAGATGATAATAAAAGAGACCGGCTCGAAATCAACCGTTCGTTTCGTTGACAGCCCTTTATTTGTTTCCGAATTGGCCCTACCGGATATTCGCCGAGCCAAAGAAGATTTGAATTGGATGCCGGTCGTGACTTTAGAGAATGGGTTGAAAAAAACGATTTTCGATATTCAAGCCAATAAAAGATTGCATGGCTTAGGAATTTAAATTAGGAATCTAGATAAAGCTTAAATAAAAGACCGGGTTAGCGCCCGGTCTTTTATATTTTTTCTAAAATTTTTTTAAGATTCTAAAATATTTTTGACTAAATCGTCTTTATCGCCCGGTTTGAATAACCGGTCGTCCGCGTTTATTATTTCGGGAATGCCGCCTATATCAGCGGCTAGTACCGTTAGGCCGACGGAATGCGCCTCGTATATGGTAGTGGGGGAATTTTCATAGCAAAGAGAGGGAACAATTAGACACCCGCCAGCAGCCATCAAAGATTTTATTTCGGCGCCGTCCAAGCGTCCGCGGAATTTTATACGTTCATCGCCGCCGGCAATTTTTTTCGCTTCGCCCAGTAAGCTGCCGTCGCCGACAACAGTTAAATTCATTTCCGGTTTTATTTTTAAGGCCTCCTGAAAGGCTTGAAGAAGCAATTTGACGCCTTTATGATCCTCTATCTGTCCGACAAATAGAAAATTTTTGTTTGGACGAGGATTGCTTTTTCTTTCGCCGATGGCTTTTTCATCTTCAGCGAGCGCCGGTCTTTTGACTTCGCCGGCGGAATCTTTAAAAAATCCGCGCTTCCGGTGTTCTTTTAAAAGCCAATTTGAAGGGGAAAAAACTTTTTCCGGAGAACCAAAAAATAAACGGGTAAAATATTGGTAAATTTTAGCGCTTGGGCTATCAATAATTTGTTCCTTGCCAAGCATCATTAATCCGGACGGATGGAGAAGTTGAATATCATGGAGATAATGTTCGTGGCGGATGTTCATTTTTTTCAGGGTTTGCGGAAGCCTTAAACCGAGCCCCATCAAGTTATGGGTGATAACCAGTTCCGGTTTTTCCGTAATTAATATTTTTTTAATAGCCTTTATTTTTCTTTTGGAAAAAGTATCGCTAAGATGCCAAAATAATTTTTTAGCGCGGGTAAATTCCGCCAGGCGCGAATAATCGGAGGCAAAACGATATATTTTTAGGCCGTTTGTTTCATCGCCGGCGTTGGTATTTATTTCAGCGTCGTCTTTAGGACGCAAAGTAAAAAGAATAACTTTATGGTTTTGCGCGCGCAAGTCGGCAATCATTTTTTCAACGACAGTCTCCGCACCGCCGCGGTTGTAAGGATAATATAGATTGTTGAATAGAGCTATTTTCATTTTTGACTGATAAAGTTAATTTAGACTGGTAAAGTTAATTTAAACAGATAAAGTTAATTTAGACGAATAAAGATTCTAAACGATCCTTTATCTTCTTTAAGTCATATTTTTGTTCGGCCAAGCGTCGCGCGGCCGCAGCCATTTCTTTGCGTAGGTTTTCGTTATTAAAAATAAATTCTAATTTTTTTGTTAAGTCTTTAATATCGCCCGCTTCAACCACGAGACCTTGCTTATTATTTTCAAAGACGCGTCTGACTCCGGGCAAATCGGAAGCGATTACCGGGACGCCGCAGGCAAGAGCTTCTATCAGCACCAGGCCGAACGCTTCATTTCTATTGATTGAAGGCAGGACGAAAAGATCGGCTTCTTGGAAAGCGCGGATTAATTCCGGCTCCGGGAGATTGCCGGCGAATTCGACTTGGTTATCGATTTTTAAATGTCCGGCCGTTTCTTCATAATGCGGCCGCAAATTTCCGTCGCCGACAATTTTTAAATTCCAGTTGCGATTGGTCGAAAGAAAGAGAGCGTTGAGCAGGATTTCTACGCCTTTGAAGTAGTGGGCCGAATCCAAACCGCCGACGAAGAGGATATTCAAGCGGCGCTTTTTTATAAATTTATCGTTGATATAATTAACAATCGCCTGCGCTTTGGCGATAAGATCGTTCGCCGCCCGATCGGCCATCTTGGGACGGAACTTTTCCGTGTCGACGCCAAAAGGAATTTCTTTAAATTTTTCCGGATGCGCTTGATAATAGTTTTTTATCCGGCTATTTTTTATATAATCGAAGCTGGCCGTTATTATCGTATCGGCTTGGTTTAAAAGGGAACGGCGGATCAGATAGTTCGGCCAGCTAAGCAGGCGCGCAAGTGGCGACAGGCCGTCGACATCCATGTGATAATGGATAATAAGTTTCGGCCGTTTAAAAAAAAGTTTAAAAAACCAAACAACCTCGGCGGTGCCGAAGAACGGATAGTGAAGATAAATATAATCGAATTTATTAAGTTTCCAAAAAAGTTGAGGAATAAAAGCGCCGAGGCCGTAATGGAGCCAAGGCTTGATTGTGGCCGGAGTAAAGACGGTTATTTCATGCTTATCTTCAAGCAGCTTGTTTATTCTAAAAGCGCTATTGCCGATACCGCCGGCATAAGGAGGAAATGTGCAGACAATCGAGGCGATTTTCATAGTTTATTTTTTCAGGGTTAAGGCTTGATTCAATTCGCTGATATTTTTTTCCATTTTGGCGAGAGTGAGGCGCATGCGGAAAACAAAATATATCAGAACAAGCAGGGCCAGATAAACAAGAACATTAATACCCGTTCCGGAAAAACCGAGATCGGCGACAAGGGCGTCTATCTGTTTTAAGAAGATTATCGCGATTAAAGCGACTAGCCAGAAAACCAGCCAGACGGAGAATTCGCTGGAGGTAATTTTATTTTTCTTTTTTTGCCCAAAAAGTCTGATTAGGAAAAAAGCGATAATAATGATGGCAAGAATTTGTTGGAACATATCTATTTGATTAATTTTTGAATTATTATATCTTTGATTATTTTGAATCCGCCCCCCAATCTTTGTCCGAATTCGTGGTAGATGACGGTAATCGGCGCTTCGACGACACGATCGCCGTTTTTAAATAATTGATGGATTATCTCCGTGCAATGAGCCATGCCGTCGTTTTCAATGATTAATTTTTCCGCGCTCTTGCGGCTTAAAGCGCGGAAACCGCTTTGCGGATCGCTCAGCTTTATCTTAAACAATAAACGATTGACTAAGCGGGCAAGCGGCATAATAACATACTCTTTCATTTTCGGCAGGTTTGATTTTTTTGTTAAAAAGCGGGAACCGAAAACGGCATCGGCCGTATTGTCGCGCAAAGGCGTAAGCATCTCGGGAATATCTTCGGCTTGAAATTGATCGTCGGCATCGAAATGAATAATAATATCCGCGCCGCGGTCAAGCGCTAATCGTGTCCCCGTACGCAAAGCCGCTCCTTGCCCGCGGTTGATTATATGTCTTGCGACGACCGCGCCGGCCAATCTGGCCGTCTCGTAGGTATTATCGTTTGAAGAATCGTCGATAACGATAATCTCGTCGACATAAGGTTTAAGTTTGCCGATAACCGCGCCGATTTTTTCATCTTCGTTATAAGCCGGTATGACTGTCGTTATTTTCATATCAATCCATTTTTAATTTTTCTTTCCTTATCCGAGCTTAAAGGTTCATAGCCGCTTTTAAGAGCCAAACGGCTTAAGTCTTCCCAAAAATTTTCTTTATTCTTTTTATTTTCTTTCTCGGCGATAAACTCTTTCATTTTCGGCGAGATAGTCAAAAGTTCAAAGAGCCCGATATTTTGGCGGTCGCCGGCTTTGTGCTTGGCCATTTCGAGTTTTGTCCTCTTCAAAGGCGCAAGTCTTTGCGCGGTTATCAGACGGAGACTGTCAAGCTTTAAGTTTAGAGGCAATTTTAACTTCAGGACAGCCAGTATGACTTCCCAAACGGAGTTAGCTTCGATTGTGGCCAAAACGAGGCGTCCGGAAGTTGCCGCCATAAAGGCTTCGCGCAAGTTTTCTTCTTTGGTTATTTCCGTGATAATCACATCGGAGTCAAGGCTTAAAACTTTATTCCAATTACTTTTCGTATTTGCCAGACAGTTTAAACCGTCGATATGGTATTCGAAACCGTCACCAAGAAAATATGAACTGCGATTTGAAATATCCAGTTCGCGCAAAAGGGCATAGAGAGTTGTGCCTTTTCCTTGGCAGGCGGGAGAACTTATCAGTATCAAGCCGGAACGATGTTTTATTGCCGCTTGCATAGTTCTAATATCGTCGCTTTTTAGCCCCAACTGCCTTAAGCGGAGAGCCTTGTGTTCTTTTTGGATTAAATTCACAATCATTTTTCCGCCGTCCTGAGAAGGGAAAACGGATAGATAAAAGTTAAAGCAGCCCGTTTTATTCTTTATTTTAAAATGTTTTTTAACCAGTAAATCTTCGGGAGTCAGAGAGAGTATTTGGCGCAGATTAGAGCGAAAATCATCTTCCAATTTCTCCGGCAAACCGAAAGAACGCGTTTCGCCGTCGGGAAAGACATAGTTGATGCTTATTTTTTTTGGGAGTTTTTCAATTACAATATCCCGGGCGCCTTCCTGGGTCGCATAATTGAAAATATTCGCTATTATTTTTTTGCTCATAATACTATTATTATAGCTTATTTTGTATTATTATAGAATATGTTAAAATAATCATATCGGCAACATCTGAAAATGCCCGAAGCCGGTGGTGTTTTATTTTGTATTTTTATGGCTTATTCTAATTTTTACGCGCGTTTTTATACTGTCATGGAAGAGATAAAGCAATCTTTCGCGGCCGTTTTTCGTTTAACTTCGAGCCGCATCTATTTAGCTCTTATAATCTTTTGGCAACTATTGGCTTGGTTTCAGGCCCGGTTCATCTATCGCAGCTTAACCGGCAATATAGTGGTGCTCCATTATAATGTCGATTTCGGCATCGATTTGGTCGCTAGCCAATCGCGGATATATTTATATCCCTTGCTCGGTTTGGCGGTTTCTTTGATTAATCTGGCGGCTCTTGCGAGTTTGCGCAAAGACAATAATTTTAAGATTTTTGTCCATTATCTTCTGGGGGCGGCCAATCTTTTCGGCGCCTTTTTGTGTATCGCTCTACTGTCCGTCTATTTAATAAATTTTCGTTAATCTTCTATGTTGGAGTTTCATTTGATAAAAGTTTTATTTTTTACCACGCTTTCCGCGATTGTCGCCGCTTTTTTAACCCCGCTTGTTACTCATTTTTTATATAAATATAAATTAGGCAAGAAAATAAGAAATAACGGAGAAACGCCGATTTATAGCCAAATGCATGCCGCGAAAGAAGGAACTCCGACTATGGGCGGAAGTTTGATTTGGGGGACGCTCTTAATCCTTATCTTATCTTTTTCTCTTTTATCAAAACTTTTTCCGGGCAGCCTCTTTGACCATCTTAATTTTCTGTCTCGATCGGAAACTTTTTTACCTCTCGGAGCTTTAATAATTGCCGCCGCAATCGGACTGTTTGACGATTGGCTTGATGTCCGCGGCAAAGGCGTTTTAGGCGGCGGCGGTTTAAAATTACGTCATCGCCTTCTTATTTATACATTAATCGCGATTGTCGGCGCCTTGTGGTTTTATTTTAAACTCGATTGGACGGTTTTTCATGTGCCTTTCTTCGGCAATTTTGAAATTGGGGCTTGGTATATCCCTTTGTTTATTTTTATTATCGTCGCCACTTCTTTCTCGGTTAACGAAACTGATGGCCTAGACGGTTTGGCCGGCGGTACGCTTTTAGCCGCTTTCTTATCTCTGGCGGTTATCGCTTTTACTCAAGGGCGCTATGATTTAGCGACCTTCTGCGGAGTTTTAATCGGCGCTTTAGTCGCTTTCCTCTGGTTCAATATTCCACCCGCCCGTTTTTATATGGGAGATACCGGTTCGATGAGTTTAGGCATTACTCTTGGCATAATTGCCATGTTGACCAATAGCGCTCTGCTTTTGATTCCAATCGGAATAATTTTTGTCGGCGAGTCCTTATCGGTCTTAATCCAGATTTGCTCGAAGCGCTTGTTTAAGAAAAAAGTCTTCCTGTCGGCGCCTATCCATCACCATTTCCAAGCTGCCGGCTGGTCGGAGGCTAAAGTGGTGATGCGTTTTTGGATAATCGCCGCTATCGGCGCGGTTGTCGGGCTGATGATCTTTTTGCTTGATAGGAAATTTTAATCCGGATAATAAATTATTTTTTATGGCTTTGAGCCGTTTAAAAAGAAAAATATTCGCCTCCGGTTCCGGAGAGCACGAAGCGGATAAAAGTTTGCTGTCGGCCGTTTTTATATTGCTCATATTCGGTTTGGTTATGCTTTTCAGCGCTTCCTGGGTAGTTTCTTATTCGCGCTACGGCAACACCTATCATTATTTTATCCGCCAGTTCGTCTGGGTAGTCATTTCTCTCGGCGTTTTTTGGATAGTCGCAAAAATCGATTACCGCGTTTGGAAAAAATTCGCCGTTTTTTTTCTGTTCGCCTCAATCGCGTTATTGCTTTTGGTTTTTGTTCCGGGACTGCGTTCCGAATACGGCACGGCCAGAAGCTGGATAAATATTTTTGGGATGTCGCTTCAGCCTTCGGAATTTGTTAAGTTGTCATTTTTGATTTATCTGGCCACTTGGCTGGAAGCGAAAAAGGATAATTTAGGGAGCTTTTCCGGCGGTATCGCCCCATTTTTGTTAATTCTGGGAGTTATCAGCGTTTTGATGATTATGCAGCCGGATTTAGGCACTTTGTTTATTATCGCCTTTACTTCCGTAATCGTTTTTTTCGCCGGCGGCGGGAAAATATTCCACCTGTTGATGGTCGGTTTATTGGCGGCCTTATCTTTATTTATTGTCTTAAACGCGAAATCAAACTATCAATTCGACCGCTTCAAATGTTTAAAAGACCCGAGTTATAGCGCGCAGGATAAATGTTATCAGATTAATCAATCTTTAATCGCCGTCGGTTCCGGCGGTTGGTTCGGGAGGGGAATCGGACAGAGCCGGCAAAAATTTATGTATCTTCCCGAAGTTTGGGGCGATTCGATTTTTCCGGTAATTGCCGAAGAAATCGGTTTTATTCCGAGTGTTCTTTTGATTCTTTTGTATTTGTTTATTTTCTATCGCGGTTTGCTTATCGCGCGCGGCGCTCCGGATGTTTTCGGCGGCGCGTTGGCGACCGGCATCGTCGTTTGGCTGGCTGTCCAAACATTTTTAAACATAGGCGGAATGATAAATCTTATTCCGATGACCGGCGTGCCCCTGCCTTTTATTTCTTCCGGCGGTTCGGCTGTTTTGTCTAACTTGATTGCGGTCGGAATATTGGTTAATATCAGTAAACAGGCCAAGATTACCTCCGGAAAGTATTAAGGTAGAAAATAGGCGGCCGAAAATGGTAAAAATTTATGGCTACAACAGAAGAAAAAAATAAAAAGAAAATCATGTTTTCCGGCGGCGGCACGGGCGGTTCGGTTACGCCTTTATTAGTAATTGCGGAAGAGATGCTAAAAGACGATAAAGATTTGGAAATAATTTTTGTCGGCACGAAAGACGGCATTGAAAGGAAAATGGTTTCCGATTTTGGAAGCGCTATAAAATTTTTGACTTTGCCGAGCGGGAAATGGCGCCGGTATTTTTCTTTTAATAACATTTTGGACATTTTTAAAGTTGGCGGCGCTTTCTTTAAGTCTTTATATTTATTGCGAAAAGAGCGTCCGGATGTTTTAGCGGTCGCCGGCGGATTTGTCGGAGTGCCGTTAGTTTGGGCGGCGGCTTTTTTTAGAATTCCGATTTTAGTCCACCAGCAGGACATTAGACCGGGACTGGCCAATAAATTAATGGCGCCTTTCGCGCGCGTGATTACCGTCACTTTTGAAAAATCATTAACCGATTACGGACCGCGCGCCGTTTTAACCGGCAATCCGACTAAAAATATTTTTTCTTCCCGGACAAATATTATCGAGACCAAAAGGAGATATAATTTAAAAACTGATTTGCCTTTGGTGCTTGTTGCCGGCGGCGGGACAGGAGCGCTCGCGATTAATAATTTAATCGCCGCAGCTTTGCCGAATCTTCTGTCTTTTTGCCAGATTATCAATTTAACCGGTCTCGGAAAAAAACCGGAATTGTCCGCCGAAATTAATTCCGGGAGCAATAAATTGGCCGGCGCCTATCAAGCTTTTGAGCTGGTCAGCAATCAAGATTTCCTTGATTTGTTGGCGGCGTCCGATTTGGCGGTTTCACGCTGCGGCTTAGGAGCGTTGACGGAAATATCCGGTTTGGCCAAAGCGGCAATTTTAATTCCAATGCCGCATTCCCATCAGGAAGATAACGCGCTTCTTTTCAAGGAAAAGAAAGCGGCGATTGTCTTAAATCAAGATTGTCTGACAGCCAAGAATTTAAGCGCCGAGATAAAAGCCGTTCTTGAAGATTCGAAATTAAGGGGCGAATTAAGTCATAATGTTTTTAAAATCATGAAACCGGATGGCGCCCGCAATATCGCGTCCATTATCTGGGAAATGATGAAAAGTAAAGAAAAAAAAAGAAAATGACGATGAAAAATAAAAAACAGAATATCTATTTAATCGGTATCAAGGGGGTGGGCATGACGATGCTCGCGCAGTTTTTGCGCGAAAAGGGAAATGAACTCAGCGGTTCCGATATCACCGATACTTTTTTAACCGATAAAGTTTTAAAAAAAGAAAGAATAAAAGTTTTTTCGCCTTTTGCCGAAAAAAATATTCCCGCCAAAGCTGATTTAATTATCCATTCCTCGGCTTTTACCGCCAAGAACAATATAGAAATGGCCGCGCTTGAAAAGAATCCGGAACGTTTTAGAAAAATTCCGGTAATTTCCTATGCCGAAGCTTTGGGCGGGGTATTTAACGATTATAAAGGTATCGCTGTTTGCGGCAGCCACGGCAAGACGACGACTTCCGCTTGGCTCGGTTATGTTCTAAATAAAGCCGGCAAATCGCCGAGCGTTTTGGTCGGTTCGCGCGTTCCGCAATTTAACGGCAGCAGTTTGCTCGGAAAATCAAAATATTTTGTCGCCGAAGTCGATGAATATCAAAATAAATTGCAGTATTTTAAACCGACCGGAGTTGTTTTAAACAATATTGAATTCGATCATCCGGATTTTTTTAAAGACCAAGCCGCTTATACGAAAGTTTTTGCCGATTTCGTTAAAAAAATTCCGCGCGTCGGATTCTTGGTTATAAATAACAGCGATAAAGAAATAAATAAGATAAAAAAATATTGCCGCGGACAAATTATAACCTATGATGTTGCCGGCGTCGGCGAAACTGTTCCGACAGTCAATTATCTGGCGCATGATTTAAGGATAAAGAACGGTTATCAATATTTTTCCGTTAACGATTGGGGCGAGTTTAAAATCAGTCTTTGGGGAAAGCATAACGTTTTTAACGCTTTGGCGGTGATTGCCGCCAGTCGCGCCCTTAAAGTTTCAATCGTCGATATAAAAAGGCATTTAGCCGGGTTTAAAGGCACGGAACGCCGTGCGCAGATTCTTGGCAAATATAACGGCGCTTTGATTATTGACGATTATGCCCATCATCCGACGGAAGTTAAAGCGACTTTAGAGGGGATAAAGGCGCGCGAAAAAAACAAAAATTTAATTACCGTCTTTCACCCGCATACTTTTACTCGGACAAAAGCTTTATTTAAAGATTTTGTCGGCAGTTTTGCTTTAACCGATGAACTTATTATTTTAGATATTTACGGTTCGGCGCGCGAGAAGCAGGGCGGCGTTTCAAGCGCTCAATTAGCCGCCAAAATAAAAGAACATAATCAAAAGCGGGGAATAAAGCAATCGGTGACCGCGATTGCGACAATTTTGCAAGCGGTTGAATATCTGAAAAAACGATTGCATAAAAAAGATGTTTTGTTGCTGATGGGCGCAGGCGATGTTTTCCGGGTTGGGAACGAGCTATTGGGTAAAAAATAATATGATAAAGATTCAAAAAGATATAAATTTAGCTCCTTATACCACTCTCCGAATCGGCCAAACGGCGGAATTTTTTGTCGCGGTTAAAGATTTGGAAGATTTAAAAGAAGCGATTGCTTGGAGAAAAGAAAATAAGAAAAAGATATTTATTCTCGGCGGCGGCTCAAATATTTTAATCAGCAAAAAAATAAACGGGCTGGTGATTAAGAATGAAATCAGGGGAATGGAAATAATCGAGAAAAATACCGATTATTCTCTGGTCGAAGCGATGGGCGGGGAGTCTTGGACGAAATTCGTCAATTTTACCATCAATCACGGGCTGTATGGTCTAGAAAATTTATTTTTAATTTATGGCACTGTCGGCGCCGCTCCAATACAAAACATTGGCGCTTATGGCGTCGAATTAAAGGATGTTTTTTATCATTTGAAAGCAATCGATCTTAAAACCGGCCATGAAAAAATATTTTCCGCCGCCGATTGCTTATTCCGCTATCGCGACAGTATTTTTAAAAATAAATTGAAAGGAAAATATTTTATTTATTCGGTGACGGTAAAATTAAAGAAACGGCCTGATTTTAAACTTGGTTACGGTTCGCTCGGAGCAGAGCTTTCTAAGAAGGGAATAAAAGAGCCGCGACAGCGCGATATAATCGGTTTAATAACGGAAATAAGAAACAGTAAATTGCCCAATCCCGGAACTTTGCCTAACGCCGGTTCATATTTTAAGAATGTTGAAGTTGGCGCGCGAAAATTAAAATCTATGTTAAAAAAATATCCCGATATGCCCAGTTTCCCCGGCGATAATAAAAAAATAAAAATCCCTTCCGGCTGGTTAATCGAAAAAGCCGGCTTTAAAGGCAGAAAATTCGGCGCGGTCAGCATGTATGAAAAACAAGCGCTTATTTTAGTTAATCATGGCGGCGCCACCGCTAAAGACGTTTTAACTTTAGCCGAGAAGGTAAAAAAAGCCGTAAAAAAGATGTTCGGGGTTGATTTAGAGGAAGAAGTTAGAGTAATATAAAATAGATATTAAAATAAATATTAAAATCCAGGAGCATTATTTATAGAAGTTCAGACGGGAAAGAATTTTTGCGAACGATTGTAGTTTTTGAAAAAAACTACTAGTGAGAAAAAATTACTGTCCCGGCTGAACCAGAATTAATGGCACTGATATAATTTTAGATTTCATATATGACTGCAAAAGAAATCAGACAAAAATATTTAGATTTTTTTACCGCTCGCGGCCATGCCGTAATTTCGAGCGCTTCTTTAATACCGGAAAATGATCCGACTGTGTTGTTCACAACCGCCGGCATGCATCCTTTGGTCCCATATCTTTTAGGCGAGAAGCACCCGGCCGGCGCGCGCGTCGTCGACAGCCAAAAATGTTTCCGCGCCGATGATATCGATGAAGTCGGCGACAGGCGCCACAATACTTTTTTTGAAATGCTCGGCAACTGGTCATTCGGCGATTATTTTAAAGCCGAACAACTTTCCTGGTGGTATCAATTTTTGTTTGAAGAGCTGGGCCTTGACCCGAAAAGAATTTATCAAACGGTTTATGCCGGCAGCGAAGACGGAAAGATAAAAAAAGACGAGGAGGCAATCGGAGTTCTAAAAGAATTGTTTGCTAAGTATGGCGTTAGCGCCGAAGAAGGACCGGCCACTTTCGGCAAAGGAGAAGATGGTTCCGGGCAAGAAATAGATTTTGGAAAAATGAGAATATTTCCGTATCGCGATAAGAATTGGTGGAAACGCGGCGATACCATCGGCGAGCCGGGAGGACCGGACAGTGAAACGTTTTATGATACCGGCCGGCCGCATGATCCGAAGTTTGGACCCCATTGCCACGTAAATTGCGATTGCGGTCGGTTCTTGGAAATCGGCAACTCGGTTTTTATGCAATATAAAAAGACTGTCGACGGCTGGGAAGAGTTGGAAAATAAAAATGTCGATTTCGGCGGCGGCCTGGAAAGAATCGCAATGGTTGCGCAAGGCCAAGACAGTATTTTCAAGAGCGATTTATTTTCTCGCATAATCGCGAAAATAGAAGATTTGTCGGGAAAAAAATACGAAGAAGACGCCTGCAGTTTTGAAGTTATCGCCGACCATATCAAAGCGGCGACTTTTATCGTCGGCGACAATAAAGGTGTGGCGCCTTCAAATACCGATCAGGGTTATATTGTCCGCCGTTTGCTTCGACGCGCTATTCGTTTCGGGCGCAAGTTAGGAATAGAAAGAGAAGCTTGGATAAAGGAAATCGCTCAAATCATCGTTGACGATTATTCTTCGGCTTATCCGGAACTGGAAAAAAATAAAGAATTTATTTTTACGGAATTTGAAAAAGAAGAAGAAAAATTTTCCCGCACCCTGGAAAAAGGTTTGATAGAGTTTAAAAAATTATCAGCTGACGGCATTAACGGCGCTGAAGCTTTTAATTTATATCAAAGTTACGGCTTTCCATTTGAAATAACCGAAGAATTGGCGAAAGAAAACGGTGTGGCTATCGATCGCGCCGGTTTTGAAGCCGAACTCAAAAAACATCAAGAGCTTTCTCGAACGGCTGCGGCCGGTAAATTTAAAGGCGGTTTGGCCGATGCCGGCGAAGAAACAACCAAACTTCATACCGCCGCTCATCTGCTTTTGGCCGCTTTGCGTCAAGTTTTAGGCGATCATGTCGTCCAGAAGGGCAGTAATATTACACCGGAAAGATTACGCCTAGATTTTTCCCATCCGGAAAAGATGACCCCGGAACAGATAAAGGAAGTCGAAGATTTGGTTAACGGCGCCATTGCCGCAAATTACGATGTTATTTGCGACGAATTACCGCTCGAGGAAGCCAGACAGAGAGGCGCGATGGGAGTTTTTGAATCAAAGTATGGGGAAAAAGTAAAAGTATATAGTGTTTGCCATTTGGGAAATGATAGCTCGCCGGATATTAAAGGGGCTTTTTCCCAGGAAATATGCGGCGGCCCGCATGTTAAGAATACGGGAATATTAGGTCATTTTACGATTCAAAAAGAGGAGGCCTCAAGCGCCGGTGTCCGAAGAATTAAGGCGGTTTTGAGCTAATTGTTATTTTAGCTTTTATTCGGGATAATGGCTCTTGACAACTTAATTACTTATCTCTATAATAATTTTATTAAGAATATTATTAGAAAAATTAATTTTTTATAATAAGATTTTGATAAAGCTGATAAAAAGTCTTTATCAAATTTTTTTGTGTTAATGTCAAACGAAAGAGAAAATATAAGCGACAGTTCTTCAACCCTTAATGCCAAGGATTTTATTGAGATGCAAGGGGAAGTGCTTGAACTTATGCCGGCCGCTAATTTTAAAATAAAATTAGAAAACGGTCATGAAATCCTGGCTCATTTGTCCGGAAAAATGAGAATGAATAAAATTCGCCTTTTGCCCGGAGATAAAGTAAAAATGGAGATTAGTCCCTATGATTTAACTAAGGGTCGAATCACCTACCGCCTCTAATCAGTCGGTCCTAATCGGTTCGGTTTCGGTTAAAAAATAAGATATTAAAGTTTATAAATTTAGATTTTCAATATGAAGGTAAGAGCTAGCGCTAAAAAAATCTGTAAAGATTGCAAGATTGTCAGACGGAAAGGTCGCGTCCATGTAATTTGCAAGAACCCTAAACATAAACAAAGACAAGGGTAATTTTTAATATTATGGCAGTAAGAATTGCGGGAGTTAATATTCCCAACGAAAAAAGAATAGAAATCGCTTTAACCTATATCCACGGTATCGGTCAGACAAGATCGGCTAAGATTTTGGCGGAGGCCAAAGTCGACAAAGATATCAGAGTCAAAGACTTAAAGGATGAGGAAGCGAATCGTTTGCGTGAAATTGTCGAAAAAAAATATACGGTTGAAGGCGACTTGCGTCGCGAAGTTCAAACTAATATTAAGCGTTTGCGTGAGATAAACTGCTATCGCGGTTCGCGTCATACTAAACATTTGCCGGTCAGAGGTCAAAGAACAAAGACTAATAGCCGGACCGTTCGCGGCAATAAACGCGTTACCATGGGCAGCGGCAAATCTAAAGCCGGATTGCAGAAAACCTAATCCATAATCATTTATTAGCATTAAAATATGTCTGAAGAAGCAAAAAAAGAGGCAATAAGCGAAGAAGTAGAGGAAATAAAGAATGTTCCCGAACTTAAGGCTGAAGCTAAAGAAGAAAAGGAAGAAAAAGAAACGGAAGCGGAAGGTTTTTCCTTTGATTCCAGCGATGAAGAATTGCCCGAAGAAATAAAACAAAAATTAGAAAAAAATAAGCAGGCCAGAGCGAAAAAGAAGCTGATTAAGAAGAAAAAGAAGAAGGTTGCGAGAATCGTCAAGGTTGGACGCGCTTATATCCAGGCGACTTATAATAATACGATGATTACGTTGACTGACGCCGCCGGAGACGTTTTGTCTTGGGCTAGCGCCGGGTTAGCCGGTTTTAAGGGCGCTAAAAAAGCGACTCCTTACGCCGCTCAGATTATTACCAAGATTGCCGCTCAAAAAGCTAAAGAAGAATATGGTTTGCAAGAAGTTAGCGTTTTTGTTTCCGGTGTCGGCACCGGCCGTGAAGCGGCTATTCGCGCTTTAAACGCCAATGGCTTGGAAGTAAGCGCCATTAAAGATATGACCCCGGTTCCTCATAACGGTTGCCGTCCTAAAAAACCACGTCGAGTTTAATAATAAAATATAATATGGGAAGAAATATTGATAGCAAATGCAAACAATGCCGACGTATCGGCGAGAAATTATTTTTAAAAGGCGATCGCTGCTCCAGTCCGAAGTGCGCGATGATTAAACGTAACTACGCTCCCGGTTTTCATGGCCCGAAAGGACATAAACGTTTGAGCGATTACGGTTTGCAGTTGCAAGAAAAACAAAAAGCTAAAAAATACTACGGTTTGTTTGAAAAACAATTCCATTTAACTTATCTAAAAGCCGCCAAGAAGAAAGGCGATGCCGGTAAAAACTTCTTAAGATTACTTGAGATGCGTTTAGATAATGTTGTCTATCGCTTAGGTTTCGCTTCATCCCGCGCTCAAGCCAGACAAATGGTAACACATAGACATTTTACGATTAATGGCCGTAAAGCGAGCGTTCCTTCCGCTATCGTTAAAGAAGGACAAATGATAAAGATTAAAAAAGCCAGCCAGTCAAACCGTTTCTTTAAAGGCGTCGGAGAAAAGATTAAAAAAGCCGATAGACCAAGCTGGTTGAATTTTGATAATACCGATTTGAGCGCCAAGGTTTTACATGAACCTAAAGATACCGATTTACCACAAAATATTAACGTTTCAATGATTATTGAGTATTACTCAAAATAAAAAAAACATATGCAAAACATTGCTTTACCTAAAAAAATCGATTTTAAAACGGGTGGCAATCCGAATGAAGGAATTATTACCGTCGAACCATTATTTCCGGGTTATGGCATGACCCTGGGAAATTCTTTACGCCGGGTTTTGTTATCGTCTCTTCCGGGCGCGGCCGTAATCGGCGTTAAGATCAAAGGCGCTAGCCACGAATTTATGGCTTTACCGCACGTTAAAGAAGACGTCTTGGAAATTATTTTAAATTTGAAACAATTGCGCCTTAAAATATTTACCGAAGAAGAAGTTAGATTGGAAATAAAAATGAAGGGTAAGAAAACCATAACCGCTGGCGATATTGTAAAGAATAGCCAGGTAGAAATCGTTAATCAGGATTTGGTTATCGCTCACATAACCGATGAAAACGGCAGTCTTGATATGGAAATTGTCGTTAAGGAAGGCCAAGGCTACAAGATGCCGGAAGGAACCAAAAAGGAAAATCGCGAACTCGGTTATATCGAAATCGATTCAATGTTCTCCCCGGTCGCGCTTGTTTCTTCAAGTGTTGAAAATACTCGTATCGGTAAGATGACTAACTGGGATAAATTGGTTTTAAACGTTAAAACCGACGGCACAATTACTCCGGAAGAAGCTTTTAATAAAGCGGTTAAAATCTTGGTTGATCAATACAGCGCTCTTTTACCGGGGGCGATGACTAAAGAAGAAGAAAAAGAAGAAGAGATAAAGGCGGATGAAATTGAAAGTATGGAAGAAGAGGAAGAAGAAGTTGCCGAGAAGAAAGAAAAGAAAGAAAAAAAGGAAACAAAAAAGAAAACAAAAAAATAATTAGTAATTAGTAACAAGTCAGATATGCGTCACAGAAATAAAAATAAAATTTTAGACCGCCAGAAAGGCCCGAGAGAATTGATGCTTCGTAATTTAGCTTCAAGTATTCTTTTATACGAAAAAGTTAAAACTACGAAAGCTAAAGCGTCTGCCGTCCGCCCTCTTGTTGAAAAAATGATTACTTCGTCTAAGGCCGGAGATTTGGCTGCTCGCCGCGGTTTAATAAAAGTTCTTCTCCAGAAGAATGCCGTTAAAAAAGCGATTGAAGTCCTTGGTGTTCGTTATCAGAATCGCCCGGGAGGTTATACTCGCATAACTAAATTAGGCGTGCGCGCCGGCGATGGCGCCGAAATGGTGCAGATTGAATTAGTATAATAATATGAAAAATATCGAAAGAAAATTACATCAACTAGATGCTACCGATTTAACCGTTGGTCGCTTGGCTACTAAAATATCAACTCTTTTAAGAGGGAAGAATAAGCCGGAATATCAGGCTCATCTTGATTTAGGCGATATCGTCGAAGTTAAGAATGTTTCCAAAATGAAATTCACCGGCAAAAAACTTGATCAGAAGCAATATCATCATTATTCCGGATACCTAGGCGGTTTGAAAAGCAAAAAATTGGGCGATGTTTTTGCAGCTACTCCGGGCGATGTTTTATATCGCGCCGTCCGCGAAATGCTCCCCGATACGAAACTTCGTGTCGGTATGTTAAAAAGATTAATTATTAAATAATATGGCCGAAAAAAAGAAACAAGACATGATGATGGATGGCGATGTCGTTGAAATAAATGAATTGGAAAATTTGGACGAAGAGAAAGATTGGGCAAAAAACGAAACTGCCGATTTTTCCGGAAAATATACAAAAGCTGTCGGACGCCGTAAACAGGCCGTCGCTCAAGTTCGTCTGTTTGAAGGAGGCAAGGGAATTATAATGATAAATGGTCAGCGCGCCGGCGAATATTTTCCGAAAGAAGATTTCGGTTTAATTCTCCAACCTTTGAAAGTTACCGGACATTTTCGCGATTTTAATTTCTCGATCCTTGTTTCCGGCGGCGGTAAAAAGGGTCAGGTTGACGCCGTTCGTTTAGGCATATCCCGCGCTATTCTCGCGCTTTTCCCGGAAGCTAAAGAGGCTTTGAAAGTCAATAATTTCTTGACCCGCGATCCGAGACAAGTCGAAAGAAAGAAACCGGGTTTGCGCAAAGCGAGAAAAGCCCCGCAATGGAGCAAACGTTAATCTCAAATATTTCAAATATCAAA
>CAZMKG010000002.1:40239-62767 GCA_964567015.1 uncultured Gammaproteobacteria bacterium
ATGTCGGAAGACAGTTTTTGGGATAATCAAGAGAAAGCGATAAAAGTCAGCCGCGAGGCCGAAAATTTGGCCGCGGAAACGAAAGAGTGGCTAGCGATAGAAAAAGAAATAAGAGAAGCGGAAGAAATCGCGGCTTTAGCCGCCAAAGAAGAAAGCGAGGAGTTATCCGGAGAATTGCAAAAAAAATACGAAGATCTTGAAAAAGAATTTTCCCATTTGGAGTTTATGTCCTTGTTTTCCGAAAAGTATGACCATTATAACGCTTTGCTGTCGATTCATGCCGGTACGGGCGGCGTAGACGCTCAAGATTGGGCTCAGATGCTCGAACGGATGTATTTAAGGTTTGCCGAACGTCAGGGTTGGAAATTTGAGATTTTAGACGCTAATTACGGCAATGAAGCGGGAATGAAAAGCGCCGTTTTAAGAATTATCGGTCCCTGGGCCTATGCTTATCTTAAAAGCGAGAACGGCGTCCATCGTCTGCTTCGAAATTCGCCGTTTAACGCCGACGGTTTGCGCCAAACCTCGTTTGCCTTAGTTGAAGTTATCCCGGAGATAAAAGATGATAATACGGTCGTTATAAAAGACGATGATTTACGGATTGATGTTTTTCGCTCCTCCGGTCCGGGCGGGCAAAGCGTTAACACGACCGATTCGGCCGTCCGTATTGTCCATATCCCGACCGGTATAACCGTGACTTGCCAAACCGAGCGTTCCCAGCATCAGAACAAAGAAAACGCCTTAAATATTTTAAAGGCCAAGCTGTTTAAATTGGCGGCGGAAGAGAAGGAGGCCGAGGAAAAGAAGTTGAAAGGCGAGGTCAACAAGGCCGAATGGGGCAGACAAATTAGGTCATATTTTATGTATGGGAACCGCTTGGTTAAGGATCACCGGACGGATTATGAAACATCCGATGTTGAAGCTGTTTTAGATGGCGATTTAGAGCCGCTAATGGAATCATATTTAAGATGGATAAAGAAAAATTAGAAGGAGAATAATCGGTCCCTTTATATTTTCTTTATAAAAAGTTTAGAATATTTTTAGCCGGCTTTTGCTATAGTGCCGTTACGGATAAGTAACGGTTTTTTTATGGCAATTATTTTTAAACGCAAATTTTCTCGGGCAAGAATATTTTTAGTTGTTAATCTGGTCTATATCGTTTTTATTTTTATCGTCGGATTGTTTCCGAAAGCTTTTGAACATAAAATCACATCGGGCGAAATAGCTTATTATAACGGCCATAATTTAACTTTTTCCGGTCGCGTTTGTGAAGAAGCCGATGTCGATTATAAAAGCCGGCGACTGACGGTGCGCGCGCTCGGAAAAGACGCCGGCAATGTCCTTATAACCGCCGACCTGTATCCGGAGTATGATTACGGCGATTTTGTGACTGTTAAGGGCGAATTGAAGAGTCCGCCGATTGTCGACGGTTTTGATTATGAAAATTATCTGGCGCGTTATGATATTTATTCGGTGATGTATTATCCGAAGATAGAGAGGGCGGAAGGGAATTTAAGCCTCGGCCAGAAAATTTTTCGTCTGTTATTAAACGGCAAGCAGTTTTTAGCGGCGAAAATAAACGCCAATTTGCCGGAACCGGAAGCGGGTCTGGCGACCGCGGTTTTGCTCGGTTACCGCCGGACGGTTTTGCGGGAAGATTTAAATATTTTTTCTCGGGTCGGCTTAAGCCATATGATTGCCATCTCCGGTTCGCACATCACGATTATGAGCGCGATGATAATCAACTTTCTTTTGGCTATCGGCTTAAAACGCCGCCAAGCTCTAAGAGCGATCTTTGTTTTTCTTATTTTATATCCGCTTCTTACCGGCTTATCCGCCTCGGCTGTCCGTTCGGCGATTATGGGCGGCTTGGCTTTTTTGGCGGTTTATTATCATCGGACCGGTTCATTGATTCGGGCTTTGGTTTTTTCCGCCGCAATGATGCTGGCGTTTAACCCGCGCCTGCTTAAAAGCGATATCGGCTTTGAATTGTCGTTTGCCGCGATACTGGGGATTATCTATATTTATCCTTTCGGCGAAGTTTTACGAGACAAATTTATAGATAAGTTAAAGAGCGGGGAATTAAGACTAAAAAAGTTTAAATTAAGAAAATTTAAATTTAGAAAAGAAACGGAAAAAATAATCCGCACGCTTATCGACACGGTTAATTTAACCCTAGTGTCGCAGATTGTGATTTTGCCGATTGCTCTTGTTAATTTTAAACAATTATCGATCATCGCGCCCCTGGCCAATGTTTTAGTCTTATGGACGTTCCCTTTGCTTCTAGCCGTTTTAATTATTGCTCTGTTTTTAAGCTCCATAATGCCATTTTTGGGAGTTTTGTGGTTTGCGCCGGCGTATTTTTTGTTAAAATATATTTTTGTCGTTTCTAATTTATTGGCTCGTCCGGGTTTTTCGGCGGTGGCTATAAGCGGTTTTAATTGGTATTTTGGGGCTTTGTATTATGGAATTCTAGTATGGATAATAATTCATTTTCGCCGCCGCTTTGCCGCCGGCGATTAATTGACGATTTACGCGCGATATAGTAAAATTTACTCATAGTTTAAAGAAAATAAAGGAAAATATATGGAAACAAATCAAAAACAAATTGATGAGATACTTAATAGAGGAATCGAAGAAATAATCGATCGAGCCAATCTGGAAAAAAAATTAAAGAGCGGAAAAACTTTAAGAATAAAGCTGGGTATTGACCCGACCAGTAAAAATATCCATTTAGGACGCTCTATCCCTTTACTTAAACTAAAAGATTTTCAAGATGCCGGTCATCAGATTGTTTTTATAGTCGGTGATTTTACTGGTGTAATTGGCGATACTTCCGACAAGGATAGTGAAAGACCGATGCTATCAGAGGAAGTCATTAAAGACAATTTAACAACTTATATTAATCAAGTCGCTAAAATTATAGATATTGATAAAGCGGAAATTCACTATAATAGCGAATGGCTCGGAAAATTAACTTATGGTGAAATCGGCCATCAAGCTAACGCTTTTTCTTTAAATGAATTTATTTCTCGCGATAATATTAACCGCCGTTTAACCGCCGGAAAAAGAGTTTCTTTGCGAGAATTATTATACCCACTGATGCAGGGCTATGATTCTGTAAAAATAAAAGCCGATGTTGAAGTTGGCGGAGTCGATCAGCGATTTAATTTGCTGGCCGGAAGAGATTTGCAGAGATTATACGGACAAGAACCGCAAGATATAATAACTAATCCATTGATTGAAGGCCTGGATGGCAGGAAGATGAGTTCTAGCTTTGGTAATTCTGTTAACCTGTTTGATGAACCGAATGACATGTTCGGTAAGATAATGTCTTTAAAAGATGAATTCATTATTCGATATTTTATATTAACGACCAGGGTCGACATGGAAACGATTAACGGATATGAAAAGGCCTTAAAAGAAGGCGCTAATCCGCGCGATATTAAGATAAAATTAGCTAGCGAGATTGTCCGCATGTATCATTCCGAAAAAGATGCCGCTTCCGCTATGGAATATTTTATCAAGACAGTTTCTAATAAGGAAATGCCGGATGAAGTCGAAGAATTTAAGCCAAGTAAATACGATATTGTCTCTATTCTAGTTGAAACTAAATTAGCCTCTTCGAATTCTGATGCTAAAAGAACAATTGACCAGGGCGGAGTGAAAGTAAACGGTGAAACTATAAAAGATCTATCCTTCTCGGTTCCGGCCGGTTCCGTATTACAGAAAGGCAAATTGAAGTTTATTAAAGTAATATAAATTTTAAAATAATTTTAAAATATTTTGGTTGCAAAAAACCACTCGAATTAGAGCGGTTTTTTGTTTGAGTTATTCTTTTCTAAATTTTTTGCTTCGGTTTTTTTAGGCTTTAACTGCGCCGGTTTTTAAAGCCGGTTTTCTCTTTGCCTTAACGCGCGCCGGCTTAGCCATAGTTCTAATGCAAGAAGAGCAGACCTTAACTTTTAAACCGTCAATCATCTTTGATTGCAGGTTAATATTTTGTCTTTTTAGAGTTTTGATTTTAGAATGGGAGCGAGAAGCGCCTTTGGTTGCGCCGCGGCCGCATAAATCACATTTTTTTGCCATATTGATTCGTTTATATCTAATTTATCTAAATAATGGTTTTATTCTATCAGTATTTTAAAAATTAATCAAGATATGCTAAAATACTCGTATATGTTTTATGTTTTTCAAATAATTATTTTAATTTTTTCGGCCGTTGTTCATGAGTATATGCACGGCTGGATGGCCTATCGTTTGGGCGATTCGACCGCTAAAGATGCCGGACGCTTGACTCTCAACCCCCTCGCCCATCTCGAATGGTTCGGCTCTTTCTTCTTGCCGCTTGTTATGATTATCAGCCATATGCCGTTTGTCTTCGGCTGGGCAAAACCGGTGCCGTATAATCCTTATAATTTAAGGGATAGAAAATATGGCGACGCCAAAGTCGGCTTGGCCGGGCCTTTGGGAAATTTTATTATCGCTTTGTTTTTTGGATTATTTCTAAGATTCGTGCCTGTCGGCAATCTGACATTTACCGCTCTTATCAGTATAATTGTTTATATTAATCTGGTTTTAATGATTTTTAATCTTGTGCCGATACCGCCGCTTGACGGCTCTAAAATATTGGCTGCTTTTTTACCGGCAAGGGCGCGCGAGAAATACCTCGGTGCGGAGAGATATGGATTTATCTTTGTTATTCTTTTTGTGATGCTAGCCGGAGATTTAATTTTCCCGGCCGTGGAATTTTTGTATAAGATTATTGTGGGGATTTAAAAAAAAGTTATTAGCCCATCTTGACTTATATTTTAGATTTTGTTAAATTGAATTAGTATCAAAAATTAGTAAAAAACTCATCCTGATATTTCAGGATTATTTTTAATATATTTACGCTATATTTCAGCTTAAATTCAATTAAATTCAATAAGAAATTATGCCAACCATTAACCAATTAGTTCGCCGGGGAAGAAAGACAATCGGCAAAAGACGCAACGCGATTGCTTTGCATACAACTTTGGACTCCTTGCATCGTAAGAAAAAAGACACAGTCAAAGGCGCTCCTTTTAAACAAGGTGTTTGTTTGAAGGTGACCACGACAACCCCTAAGAAACCGAACTCCGCTTTACGTAAAATCGCTCGTGTTCGTTTGTCTAACGGTATGGAAGTTACCGCTTATATTCCGGGTATGGGCCATAATTTGCAAGAACACTCGATCGTTTTAGTAAAAGGCGGAAAAACAAAAGATTTGCCGGGTGTTCGTTATAAGATCGTGCGCGGCGTTTTTGACGCCTCCGGTGTCGAAGCCAGACGCCAGGGACGCAGCTGCTACGGCGCTAAAAAACCAAAAAATAAATAATTCTAAATACTATGAGAGGTAAACCAGCTCCTAAGAGAACAATCGAAGGCGATTCAAAATACAACGATAAAAATATCGCTAAATTTATTAACTACGTCATGGAAAGAGGCAAGAAAACCGCAGCCGAGAAAATCGTCTACGGCGCTTTTGATATCTTAAAAGATAAAACCAAACAAGATCCAAGACATATCTTTAATAAAGCGATAAAAAAAGTTTCTCCGCTTGTTGAAGTTCGCGGCAAACGCGTTGGTGGCGCTAACTATCAGGTTCCTTTTCAGGTTCGCGGCGAAAGACGTTATTTTTTAGGTTGCAACTGGATTATCGGTGCCGCTAACGACCGTAAAGGTCGCTCGACTGCTGAAAAATTAGCTACCGAAATCCTTGACGCCTCAAATGGCGAAGGAACGGCCGTAAAGAAAAGAGAAGCGGTTCATAAGATGGCCGAGGCGAATAAAGCTTTTGCTCATTTTTCTAGATAATTTAACTTTTTAATAAGCAATATAAAATAATAATATATGGCCCGAGATTACGAGTTAGAGCATATCAGAAATATAGGTATTATGGCGCACATTGACGCCGGCAAAACTACTTTTACCGAGCGTGTTTTATTTTACACAGGAAAAAAGCATAAAATTGGAGAAGTTCATGAAGGCGCCGCGGAAATGGATTGGATGGAGCAGGAAAAGGAAAGAGGTATCACTATTACTTCCGCCGCAACCACTTGTTTTTGGAAACATACTAAAATTAATATTATTGACACTCCGGGACACGTCGACTTCACGGTTGAAGTTGAACGTTCCTTGCGTGTTTTAGACGGCGCCGTCGCTGTTTTTGATGGCCAGGCCGGCGTTGAACCGCAGTCGGAAACTGTTTGGCGTCAAGCGGATAAATATAAGGTTCCACGCCTTTGTTTTGTAAATAAGATGGATAAGATGGGCGCTGATTTTTATATGAGCTTAAATTCTATCCGTACTCGTTTAAGCCAGAAAGCAGTCGCTATCCAGCTCCCGATTGGCGCGGAAAGCAACTTAACAGGCGTAATCGATATTTTAGAAAAGAAAGCCTATACTTTTTCCAGTTTTAACGGCGTTGATATAAAAGAAATCGAAATTCCGGAAGATATGAAAGCGAAAGTTGACGAGTATCATAATGAATTAGTGGAGAAGGCGGTTGAATGCGACGAAGCGACGATGGAAAAATATCTCGGCGGACAGGAAATAAGCGTCGAAGAATTAAAGAAGGCGATTAGAAAGGGAGTAATTTCCAACGAACTTTATCCGGTTTTATGCGGCACCGCTTTGCAAAATATCGGCGTTCAATTGGTTCTTGACGCGGTCAATGATTACTTGCCATCCCCGATTGATGTTCCGGAAATCGAAGCGAGCGATATTAACGACGAGGAAAAGAAAATTCCGGTCGTCGCGAGCGATGATAAGCCTTTTGTTGGCCTAGCTTTTAAAATTGCGACCGATCCTTTTATCGGTAAATTGTGTTTTGTTCGTGTTTATCAAGGTGTTTTAACCGCCGGTTCTTATATCGTTAATTCTTCCAAAGGAACAAAAGAAAGAATCGGTCGTATTGTCCGCATGCATGCTAACCATCGTGAAGAAGTTAAAGAAGTTTGCGCCGGTGATATCGCCGCTGTTATCGGTTTAAAAAATACGACTACCGGCAATACTTTATGCGCGGAAAACAATGAAGTTTTATTGGAATCAATCGTTTTCCCGGAACCGGTTATTAAAATTGCCGTTGAACCGAAGACAAAAGCTGATCAAGAAAAAATGGGTGTTGCTTTACAACGTTTGGCGGAAGAAGATCCAACCTTCCGTGTTGAAACCGATCCGGAAACAAACCAAGTTTTAATTTCCGGTATGGGCGAATTGCATCTTGATATTATCGTTGATCGTATGCGCCGTGAATTCGATGTTGAAGCTAACGTCGGCAATCCTCAGGTATCCTATCGTGAAACTATTACCGCCACTGCCGAAGCGGAAAATAAGTATGTTAAGCAGTCCGGCGGACGCGGCCAATATGGTCATTGTTCGTTACGTGTTGAACCGCTTGAATCCGGCAAGGGAATTGAATTTGCCGATGAAGTTAAAGGCGGTGTTATTCCTAAAGAATATATTCCGGCGATTGAAAAAGGTTTCCGCGAAGCTGTGCTTACCGGTGTGGTTGCCGGCTATCCGATGATTGATGTGAAAGCGGCTGTTTTCTACGGTTCATATCATGAAGTCGACTCTTCGGAAATCGCCTTTAAATTAGCGGCTATTCATGCTTTCAGAGAAGCTTGCCAAAAAGCGAAACCGATTTTACTCGAACCGGTCATGAAAGTTGAAGTTACCACCCCGGAAGAATATATGGGCAATATTATCGGCGATTTAAGCAGTAAACGCGGACAGGTTGAAGAAATGTCCGACCGCGCGAATATCAAAGTTGTCAAAGCGAAAGTGCCTTTAGCCGAAATGTTCGGTTATGCGACCGCTTTACGATCAATGTCGCAAGGCCGCGCTAACTATGCTATGGAATTTTCCAACTATGCCGAAGTGCCAAAAAATATTTTAGAGACGATCAAAGAAAAACAGGGGAGATAAACACAGTTAGGAAAAAATAAAAATAAATTAAGTTCAGTATTATGTTTCCAGAACAGTTAAAGAAAATTCTTAATTTAATAAAAAAAACAGGCGATCGGGTTATTATCTTCGATGCCGCCGCGCCGGATGATTCTTATGTCGTTATGGATATTAATCGATACACGGAAATGGCTTTAGGAGAAAAGATTGTTTTAACCGAATCAGCCGAATCAGTCGAATCGGAAAAAAACGCAAAAAATACAGAAAAAACGGTTTTAAATGAAGAAAAAGAAAATTTGACAGAAGAAGATTTAACTGATAAGATAAATCGCGAAATATCATTGTGGAAAAATAGAGAGAATGCGCCTTTGTCGGATGAGGAAAACAGACCGAAAAAAGCTTGGTCGATTCCGCCGCAAGTTAAGAATAAAGCGCAAGAAATTGAGTAATGTTAGATAAATTTATTAATAAATAATTAATTTAGTTCGGCTGGTTTCCTGAAGAGGAAAGAAACCTCGTGAAAATCGAGGGCCGTACAACAAAAACATGGCAACAGACAAGTATGAACGCAGTAAGCCCCATGTTAACGTCGGCACTATTGGCCACGTTGATCACGGGAAAACAACTTTAACAGCCGCTATGTTGGCCGTTTTCGCCGCTAAAGGCATGAAAGCGTCCCACAAAGACGTTAACGAAATCGATTCCGCTCCGGAAGAGAAGACTCGCGGTATTACCATCGCGACCACTCACGTCGAATACGAATCAGACACAAGACATTATGCCCACGTCGATTGTCCGGGACATGCCGATTATGTTAAGAACATGATCACCGGCGCCGCTCAGATGGATGGCGCAATTTTGGTTGTCGCCGCTACTGATGGCCCTATGCCTCAGACCAGAGAACACATCTTATTGGCTCGCCAGGTAGGCGTCCCTTATATTGTTGTTTTCTTAAACAAGTGCGACATAGTCGAAGATAAAGAATTAATCGACTTAGTCGAAGAAGAAATCAGAGACTTATTAAAGAAGTATGATTTCCCGGGCGACACAACCCCGATTATTCGCGGCTCTGCCTTAAAGGCTTTGGAAAATCCGGAAGGTCCGGATGCCGCTCCTTTGCTTGAATTAATGAAAGCTTTGGACGAATATATTCCTGAGCCGAAACGTGATATTGACCATCCTTTCTTAATGCCGATTGAAGATATCTTCTCAATCGAAGGTCGCGGTACTGTCGTTACCGGTCGTATTGAAAGAGGTATCGTCCATGTTGGCGATGAAGTTGAAATTGTCGGTTTAATGGACACCAAGAAAACTACCGTTACCGGTATCGAAATGTTTAACAAATCTTTGGACGAAGGTAGAGCTGGTGATAACGCCGGTATCTTACTCCGCGGTACCAAGAAGAATGAAGTTGAACGCGGACAGGTTTTATGCAAACCGGGTTCAATCACTCCTCACACTGAATTTACCGCCGAGGTTGTTGTCTTAACGAAGGAAGAAGGCGGACGCCACAAACCTTTCTTCAATGGTTACAAACCTCAATTCTATTTCAAAACCACTGATGTTACCGGCGATATTACTTTACCTGCCGGCACAGAAATGGTTATGCCTGGGGATACCGTTAGCCTAGATGTTAAGCTTATCGCTCCAATCGCTTTGGAAGATAAACAAAAGTTCACCATTCGCGAAGGCGGTCGTACCGTTGCCGCGGGTGTCGTTACTAAAATCTCAAAATAAGTCGATACTTTGCCCCGTTCTTAATCTTCCTGAAAAAGGACGGGGTTGTAGTGTCAATTTAAAAAATTAATTATGTCTGAAAACAAAAAAGAAAACAGTGAGTTTAAACAGAGAATCAGAATCAAGATCAAAGCTTTTGATCACAAGATTATTGATCAGTCGACTAAAACCATTATCGAAACCATCGAACGTTCCGATGCTCAGTTTTTTGGTCCGATTCCGTTACCTACGGAAATTCGCAAATACACTGTTAATCGTTCGACGTTCGTCCACAAAGATGCCCGCGACCAATATGAAATGCGCACCCATAAACGCATGATTGATATTATTGATCCGTCCGCTAAGACTATTGAAGATTTAACAAATCTTAATCTTCCGGCTGGGGTTGACGTGGAAATAAAAATGTAGTAATATAAAAAAGTAATATATTTATTGGCTAGAATGAGATTAAATAACTCTGTTATTCTAGAAAGTGTTTAATTGATTATTAGCCAAATTTGGAGGTAAGTCAGCAGCAAAAAAAACTATAACAAAAACAAATAACAAACACGTTATTTTTGTAGTTTATTTTGAAGCTGGTTTTAGACCAGTTTTTTGTTTAAAAAAAGTAGACCAATATGAAATTCATCTTAGGAAAAAAATCAAGCATGACTCAAGTTTGGAGAGGCGATAAAGTTGTCGTTGTTACTCCTGTTTTGGCTGGTCCTTGCGTAGTCGCTCAAGTTAAAACAAAGTCAACGGACGGTTATGAAGCTGTTCAGTTGTCTTATGGCGAAAGAAAAGAAAAAAATATTAATAAACCTCAGCTCGGCCATGTTAAGGATCTAGGCATCAAGCCGGCTCATCTTAGAGAATTCCGTGTTGAAAACACTTCCGTCTTTAAAAAGGGCGATGTTGTGACAGTTGATACTTTTTCCGCCGGCGATGTAGTTAACGTTACCGGTGTTTCAAAAGGTAAGGGATTTCAGGGTGTTGTTAAGAGACATGGTTTCGGCGGTTTTAGAAAGACTCATGGTAATAAAGATCAAGAGAGAATGAGCGGTTCCGTCGGTCCTAAGGGTCCGGCCCACGTTTTTAAAGGAACAAGAATGGGCGGACGCATGGGTGGCGATAGAGTTACAACCACGAATTTAGAAGTCGTTTCTGTAGATAACGAGAAGAATATAATTTATGTTAAAGGTTCCGTTCCCGGAGCGATAAACGGTTTAATATTTATCACCGGTAAAGGAGAAATAAAATTGAATCAAAAAGTTGCCCCTAAGAACGAGGTTGAAGAAACTAAAGTTGAAGAAACTAAAGAAGAGGTAAAAGAGGAAGCTAAAGAAGAAGTTAAGGAAGAAGTTAAGGAAGAGGCCGCGGCCGCAGAAAATAAAGAATAAAGAAAATAAGTAATTGATTATTATATGTCATTAAAGATAAAAGTTTACAATCAATCGGCTGCCGCTGTAAAAGACTTGGAACTGGCAGATAAAATCTTCGGAGTCGAAGCTAATAACGAATTATTGCATCAGGCTGTAGTTTCACAGATGGCTAACGCTCGTCAGGTTTTAGCTCATACCAAAGATAGAAGCGAAGTCAGAGGCGGCGGCAAAAAACCTTGGAAACAAAAAGGTACCGGCCGCGCTCGTTCCGGTTCTAGTCGTTCTCCTATCTGGATTGGCGGCGGCGTGACTTTTGGTCCGACTAAGGATCGTAATTTTAAGAAGAAAATAAACCAGAAGATGAAACAGAAAGCTTTATTTATGGCTTTTTCCGATAAATTAGCGACCAACTCTTTGGTGGTTGTCGACAGCTTGGAATTTCAAGAATATCGAACAAAGAAGTTTAATGAAATGTTGACCGCTTTAGAGAAGAAAGTTTTAAACAACGATCGTCGCGATATTTTAGTGGTTAACGAAGCGGCGAATGAAAAGACTAAATATTCCGGTCGCAATTTACAGGGTGTTAAGATAATTAATTTAGAAAATATAAATTTGGTCGATTTATTAAATTATAAAAATTTATTATTATCCGAGAACGCGATTAAAACGTTGACCGATCGTTATAATAAATAATTGTTTAATTATTTGGAAAAATATGGCTTTATTTGGCAATAAAAAAACTGAAGACGGCGCTAAAGAAAATTCTTCAAAAAAAGAGAAGGCGGCGACCGTGAAGAAAACCGCTATTAAAGAAGAAAAGACTGTCAGCATGCAAGATTTATACGCTGATTCTTCAAAGACGGTAAAAACCGCCGACGGTAAGGAGGCTAAAAGCGGAAATGCTTATCGATTTTTAATCAAACCTTTAATTACCGAAAAGGCGACTAATTTAGTAGCGCAGAATAAATATGTTTTTGTAGTTTCCGAAAGCGCCAATAAGATTGAAGTTGCCAAGGCAATTCAGACTGTCTATGGTATCAAGCCTTTAAAAATAAATCTTTCTAATGTAAACGGCAAAAAAGTGGCGCGCGGAAGAATTAGAGGTCAGAGAAAGGATTGGCGCAAAGCGGTTGTTACTTTGCCAAAAGGACAGACGATTAAGATTTACGAAGGAGTTTAATTTTTTGAACACAATTATTTGAATACATATGGGAATTAAAAAAGTAAAAGCGAATACCCCGGGACGACGTCAAGCGACTTTTGACGATTTTAAAGATTTGACGAAGTTTGCTCCGGAAAAAAGATTAATCGCTATAAAAAAGAAGAGAGGCGGCCGTAACAGCCAAGGTAAGATAACTGTTCGCCATCGCGGCGGCGGCACAAAACGCATGATCCGTTTGATTGATTTCAAACGCGATAAGTTTAATATTCCGGCGACTGTCGCTTCTATCGAGTATGATCCGGGACACGGCGCACGTCTCGCTTTATTAAATTATGCCGATGGTGAAAAGAGATATATTATCGCCCCGATAAATTTAACGGTTGGCGATAAAATTATGAGCTCGAAAGATTTGATCGAAATGAAGAATGGCAATGCGCTTCCGTTAAAATTCATTCCGGCCGGTATGGCTGTCAGTTTAGTCGAACTTGAACCGGGTCAAGGAGCAAAAATTGCTCGCGGCGCCGGCAATGTTGTTTATGTTATGGGTGTTGAAGGAAAATATGCTCAGTTAAAAATGCCGTCAGGTGAAATTAGAAAAGTTAAAAAAGAATGCTTGTGCACCGTCGGTCAAGTCAGTAATCCAGAAAAACGTCATATTTCTCTCGGTAAAGCCGGGCGCACTCGTTATTTAGGTTTTCGTCCGACTGTCCGCGGTACCGCTATGAATCCGGTTGATCACCCACATGGTGGTGGTGAAGGCAAACAGTCAATCGGTTTGAAACACCCGAAGACTCCTTGGGGTAAGCCAGCTCTCGGTGTTAAGACTAGACGCAAACACCCGAGCGATCGTTTAATCGTCGCGAGACGTTCGAAGAGAAAATAATTTGTAATTAGTAATTAAAAGATATATGTCCAGAAGTCTAAAAAAAGGACCATACATAAACCTTCGCCTCGCGAATAAGATTAAAAATCTTAAACCGGGTGACAAAACTGTAATCAAGGTTTGGGATCGTGCCGCTACCATTACTCCGGAAATGGTTGGTTTCACTTTAGGAGTTCATAACGGTAAAACCCATCTCCCTGTTTACGTGGTTGAAAATATGGTCGGTCATCGTTTGGGTGAATTTGCTCCGACTAAAAAATTTGTCGGCCATGGCGGTAAGATGGCTAAAACTCAAGCCGAGAATAAAAAATAATTTGAATATATATGGAAGTAAAAGCCAGTTTAAAACATTTAAGAATGTCGCCGCGAAAAGCGCGCTTGGTTATTGATGTTATCCGCAAGATGCCGGTTAATACCGCTCTTGATCAATTGAAATTTATCAATAAAAAAGCGACCGATCCGATTGCCGGTTTGGTAAAATCAGCTATCGCCAATGCGGTTAATACTTATAATTTGGAAGCCGATAATTTATATATTAAAGAAATCCGTTCCGATGAAGGTGTTATATTGAAACGTTGGATGCCTAAAGCCCATGGACGCGCGACTTCTATTCGCAAACGCGGTTGCCATTTAAATATTGTAATCGCTGAAATTAAAGAAAGCGGCAAGAAAGAGAAGAATGTTGTTAAAACCGCCGATCCGGTTAAGCTTGAAAAATTGGTGGCCGAAAGTGAAAAAGCTTCAAAAGGAGTAAAGAAAGCGGCTAAAGAACCGAAAGTAAAAAATGCGGCCGTCAGCGAAAAGGGAACGGAAATAGTCGATCCGCGCATGGAAGGCCATCATGCTCATACTAAGATTGAAGGCGGCAAAGGCCATACCGCCAAGATGTTTAGACGCAAAGCCGGTTAATAATCCGGAGAAATATATTTGGTTATTAAATTGATTTAATACATATGGGTAAAAAAGTAAATCCGAAAATTCTACGCATGGGCGTCACCAAGACTTGGGCCTCTATTTGGTTCGAAAATGGTGAAAAATATATAAAAAATGTCCGCCAAGATGTTTTGGTTCGCAAATTTATGATTCGCGAATTTAAAGAAGCGGGCGTCGATAAAGTAGAAATTATTCGTAGTTTGAATAAAATAGAAATTACCGTTTCAACCGCTAAACCAGGCTTGATTATCGGTCGTGGCGGCAATGGCGTCGAAGAACTAAAAAATAAATTGCACACTAAATTTTTAAAGAATTTCCGAATGGGTGAAATCAATTTAAATATTAAAGAAGCTAGCCGTCCGAATCTTAGCGCGCAAATTGTTGTTCAATCGATGATTTTAGATATTGAAAAAAGAATGCCTTTTCGTAAAGTTATGAAACAGGCGATCGGTCGCGTGGAAAGAGCGGGAGCGCTAGGCGTTAAAGTTGTTGTTTCCGGACGTTTGAACGGGGCGGAAATTGCTCGTACCGAAAAGCTTGTTTCCGGAAAAGTTCCGCTACAAACCTTAAGAGCCGATATCGATTATGCTCGCGGCGCCGCTCATACAACCTATGGCGCTATCGGTATAAAAGTTTGGATTTATAAGGGTGAAGTTTTTGAAAAAGAAACACAAAAAGGCGAAGTGATTGCCAACTAATATATAAAATAACGTTTTGATATATGTTAATGCCAAAGAAAACCAAATGGAGAAAAGATCATAAAAGAAGCCGCGGCGGAAAAGCTACTCGTAACTTAAATATAAGTTTCGGCAGCTATGGCTTAAAGAGTTTGACCGCTTGCTGGGTATCTTCTCGCCAGATTGAATCAGCTCGCCGAGTTATGACTAAGTATATAAAGAAAGGCGGAAGAATCTGGATTAGAATTTTCCCTGACAAACCGGTTACTTCCCATGGCGGAGAAATTCCTATGGGTAAAGGAAAGGGTGCGGTTGATTATTATGTCGCAATCATTAAGCCCGGTATGGTTATGTTCGAGATGGAAGGCCTTGATGAAGCGACCGCTAAAAAGGCGATGGAATCAGCCGGTCATAAACTGCCAGTAAAATGCCAGTTTATCAGCAAAAAGTAATTTATTAGCGTCCGAATAAAAATATGGAATTTAAAGAATTAAAAACAAAAAACAGCCAGGAGCTGCAAAAATTATTAAGCGTAAATCAAGAGAAATTACGTGAATTACGTTTTAAGGATTCTAATAAGCAGTTAAAAAATGTCCGCGAAATCCGCGCGACGCGCAATTTAATCGCCCAGATTTTAACGTTATTAAATAAATAATAATATGCCCGCTAAAAAAATACAGACGATAGAAAAAAAAGCTAAACCGGCAACCATTACTAAAAAATTCAGCGGTGTTGTTGTTAGCGACAAGAATGACAAGACGATTGTTGTAAAAGTCGAAACTATAAAAATTCACCCAAAATATAAGAAGAGATACACTGTCAGCCGCCGCTATAAAGTTCATGACGAAAAGAATGAGCACAAAATCGGCGATCAGGTTAGTTTTATCGAATGCCGTCCTTTGAGCCGTGATAAACGTTGGAGAGTAATTAAGTAATGATGCCCAAGAAGCAAGATATAAATATATGATTCAAGTACAAACATATTTAAAAGTAGCCGATAATTCCGGTGCCAAAGAAATTATGTGCATTAGAGTTTTAGGCGGAACCAAGAGACGTTATGCCCATGTCGGCGATATTATTATTGCCGCTGTAAAAAGCACCACTCCTCACGCCGCTATTAAAAAAGGCGATGTGGTTAAGGCTGTGGTTGTTCGTACCGTGAAAGAAATTCGACGCGCCGACGGTTCCTATTTGCGCTTTAGCGATAACGCCGCTGTAATCATTAATGATATTGAAAAGAAAGAGCCGAAAGGAACGCGTATATTTGGGCCGGTCGCGCGCGAAGTAAGAAAAGCCGGTTTCGTAAAAATCGCTTCGCTGGCTCCTGAAGTTTTGTAATCAAATACGATTAAGAATAATATGAACATCAAAAAGAACGACAAAGTAAAAATTCTCGCCGGCAAGGACAAAGGGAAATCCGGTAAAGTCTTGCAGGTTTCCATCGCCGATGGACGTGTTAGCGTCGAGGGTTTGAATTTATTAATCAAACATTTACGACCGAACCGTAATGGCGAAAAAGGGCAGAGAATCGAATTTCCGGCTTTTATAAATTTATCGAACGTCGCGCTTATTTGCCCGAAATGCGGTAAAACCACCAAAGTTGGTTTTAAGACATTAAAACTCGAAGGTGGTAAGAGCAAAAAGTCGAGAGTTTGCAAAAAATGTCAGGAAACAATCGAATAATATAAATCATATGAGATTAAAAGATAAATATAAAAAAGAAATAGCCCCGGCTTTAAAGAAAGAGTTTGGCTTCAAGAATGTCCAACTGGTTCCACGCTTGGAAAAAGTTGTTATTAACGTCGGTTTTGGCCATCACTCCAAAGAAAAGGAATTTATGGCCAGCGTCTTGAAAGGTTTAACCACTATTAGCGGTCAAAAAGCTGTTTTCACCGAAGCTAAAAAATCTATTTCCGCTTTTAAAATCAGAGAAGGTTTGACTATCGGCGCTAAAGTCACTTTACGCGGCGATCGTATGTATGATTTTGTCGAAAAGCTTGTTGGCATTACTTTCCCCCGTGTTCGCGATTTCCGCGGTATCAGCGAAAAGGCAGTTGATCGCACTGGCAATATGACAGTCGGCTTTAAGGAATTTGTTTCTTTCCCTGAAATCCACGTTGAAGATGTTGATAATATGTTCGGTTTGGAAATTTGTTTGGCAACCAGCGCGAAGAATAAGGCTGAAGGTTTGGAACTTTTCCGCCAAATAGGCTTCCCATTTAAAAAAGAAAGCAAATAATTTAAATATATGGCAAGAACTGCATTAATTGTAAAAGCAAAAAGAAAACCGAAATTTTCTACCCGCAAAATAAATCGTTGCTGGCGTTGCGGCCGCAATCACGGTCTTATCGGTGATTTTAAATTGTGCCGCATTTGTTTTCGGGAACTAGCGGATAACGGCGATTTGCCGGGTATAACAAAGTCCAGCTGGTAATAAGTTATTAAGATTTACTAAAAATATGATGGATCCCATCGCAGACATGTTTACAAGAATTAGAAACGCTTCCGCCGTCAAAAAGACGGAGGTTGTTTTGCCGGTCTCTAAATTGAAACTCGAAGTTGCAAAAATACTCGAGACTGAGGGCTGGATCAAGAAAGCTACGGTTATTCCTGGCGGCCTTGACGGCAAGCATAATCGCTTTGATGAATTGCAAATTCAGTTGAAATATCATAAGAACGGCAAACCTCAAATAAGCGGCATCAACCGTATTAGCCGTCCCGGTTTGAGAATTTATGTCAATAAAGAAGAAATCCCGACGATTTTGAATAATTTTGGTATTGCTATCCTCTCAACTTCCAAAGGCTTAATGACCAACAAGGAAGCCAAGAAGCAAAAGATTGGCGGCGAAGTTTTAGGAGAAATTTTTTAATAATCAATAAGAAATATTTTATATGTCACGTTTAGGAAAACTGCCAATTAAACTCCCAGCAGGAGTTCAGGCGACAATCAAAGAAAAGGAAATATCCTTTAAAGGACCGAAAGGGGAAGTAAAGATCGGGGTTAACCCCATAATTGAAGTTAAGGTTGAAAATGATGAAATTATAGTCGCTCCTTATAATAAGAACGCAAAAAATGCTAGCGCGTTATGGGGTTTGATTTGGAGTTTAGTGCGTAATTCGGTTGTCGGAGTCAGCGCCGGTTTTACAAAAAAGTTAGAAATTAACGGTGTTGGTTACCGTGCCGTGGCCGCCCCCGGAAAATTAAACATGAATTTAGGGTTTTCCCATCCGGTTGAATTCAAGCTGCCAGCAGGCATAACTGCTTCCGTTGAAGGGAACGTTATTACTTTAAGCGGAGCTGATAAGGCGGTTGTCGGTGAGACTGCCGCTCAAATCAGAAAAATCCGCAAGCCTGAACCTTATAAGGGAAAAGGTATTAAATATACTGATGAGATTATAAGACGTAAAGCCGGAAAAGCGGCCACTAAAGGCAAATAATTAGTAGAAATTAATTGAGAATTAATTATATGGATAAAAATAAGGCAAAAAATCAGAAAAATATTCGTCGCCACGCCAAGGTTCGTTCTACGATTTCCGGTACTGCCGACGTCCCGCGCTTAAGCGTCTTTCGCTCTAATCGCGGAATGTTTTTGCAGATTATCGATGATTTAAAGAGCGTTACTTTAGCGAGCGCTTCGACAATCGAACTTAAAACTAAAGCCGCTAAGATTGATTTAAGCAAAGAATTGGGTTTATTAATCGCTAAGAAAGCGAAAGCCTTGGGTATTACCAAGGTTGTCTTTGATCGCAGTTCTTATAAATATCACGGTCGTGTTAAAGCGGCAGCTGAAGGAGCCCGTGAAGGTGGTTTGCAATTTTAATTATAATTAATATGTCTGAAGTTAAAAAAAATACAACCGAAAACAAAGATAAGGAATTCGCGGATGGCGCGGCGGCGACTGTCGCTAGCGATATCTATGGCGGCGGACAAAAACGCGGTCAAGGCGCCGGCAATCGTGGTCCAAAAAGAGGTGAAAGACGCGATGATCGTCCAAAGGATGACATGGAACAGCGTATTTTAGAGGTAGCGCGCGTTACTCGTGTTATGGCTGGCGGTAAAAGAATGAATTTCCGCGCTTGTGTCGCAATCGGCGATAAAAAGGGGAATGTTGGCGTCGGATTAGGCAAGGGAGCCGATGTTACTATGGCCGTAAATAAAGCGGTTAATCGCGCTAAGAAAGTTATGGTTAATGTTCAGACTGTCAACGAAACTATTTCTCACGCGGTCGTCTTGAAGTTAGGCGCAGCTAAATTAATTCTAAAACCGGCTAAAAAAGGACGTGGAGTTATCGCCGGTGGCGTTACGCGCGTTATTTTAGAGCTCGCGGGTATAAAAAATGTTACCAGCAAAGCTTTAGGTTCAAACAATAAAGTGAACAACGCTCGCTGCACTATCGAGGCTCTAAGAAGTCTGCGTCGCGCCGAAGTTAAGGAGGTAAAAGAAGTTAAGGCTGTTAAAGAAGAGAAAATTGAAAAGAAGAAATAAAAATAAGCGTTTTTAAAATTGAATTTATATTCATATGTTATCACTTAATACCATCAAAAAAACTAAGGGTTCGGCAAAAAAAATAAAAAGAATCGGCCGCGGTAACGCTTCCGGACACGGTACTTATAGTACCAAAGGTCTTAAAGGCCAGAAAGCCCGTTCCGGCGTTAGCAACTTGAAACGTTTAGGTATGCGCAAACAGTTATTGGCCACTCCGAAAGTGCGCGGTTTTAAATCCGACAAGCCTAAAAATCAAGTGGTGAGCGTTAAAGCGATCAACGGAAATTTCAAAGACGGAGAAATCGTTAGCCCGGTTATCTTGGCGGTAAAGAAATTGATAAATTCCGCGGAATTGCCGGTAAAGATATTAGGCAAGGAAAAATTAACCGTTAAAGTCACTTTTGAAAAAGTCGGTTTGAGCGAGTCGGTAAAAAACCAGATTAAATAAGTTAGAACCATATGTTCGATAAACTAGAACAAATTTGGAAGGCGCGAGATTTAAGAAACAACATTCTCTTTGTTCTCGGTATGTTGGTTATCTTTCGTCTGGCGGCGCATATTCCTGTTCCGGGTGTTAATGCGATCGCTTTGAAAAATTTATTCGCCTCTAATCAGGTTTTGGGGTTGATGAATATTTTCGCCGGCGGCGGTATGGAGAATTTCTCTATCGTTATGATGGGCGTTGCTCCTTATATTACTTCATCGATTATCTTTCAGCTTTTAGGCATGATTGTTCCGTCTATTGAGGAAATGCAGAAAGAAGAAGCCGGACGTCAGAAGATAAATATGTGGACCCGCTGGCTGACTGTGCCTTTGGCGGCAATGCAGGCTTACGGCATGATTGCCTTGCTTCGCAACAGCGCTTCCGGCATCATGGGCGATGTCAGCCCCTTTGATTTCGGCGTTATCATTTTAACTATTACTGCCGGCACTATATTCTTGATGTGGCTCGGTGAATTAATTACGGAGAAAAAGGTTGGCAACGGTATTTCTTTATTGATTTTTGCCGGTATTGTTTCCGGTTTATTGCAAAAAGTCCAACAGCTAATGTTGACTTTTGATCAGTCGCAGTTATTTATGCTAATCGGTTTTGCGGTTATCGCTTTAATTACGATTATCGGCGTGGTTATCATTAATGAAGGCCAGCGCAATATTCCCGTCCAGTATGCCCGTCAGATAAGAGGAAACCGCACTTTTGGCGGCACCAGCACCCATTTGCCTTTACGCGTTAATATGGCGGGCGTTATCCCGATTATCTTCGCTATTTCCGTTGTTTTATTCCCGTCAATGGTTGCTCAGTTCTTAATTCATGCGAAGAGCGCCTGGGTTGTTAATGCGGCGAATTGGACGATTGAATTGTTTAATAATCAGCTATTTTACGGGATTTCTTATTTTGTTTTGGTATTTGCTTTTACCTATTTCTATACCGAAGTTATTTTCCATCCGACTCAAATCGCGGAAAATCTCCAGAAGCAGGGTGGTTTTATTCCTGGCATTAGACCGGGAAAGGCGACGAGCGACTATTTAGCCGGAACTACGCATAAGATTATCCTGGTCGGCGCTTTGTTTCTCGGTATAATCGCGGTTTTGCCTTTAATCATGAAATATTTTACCGGCGTTCAGGCTTATTCCGTCGGCGGCACCAGCTTGCTTATTGTCGTTTCCGTGGTTATTGAAACCGTTAAACAGATTGAAGCCCAGCTTACCATGCGCGAATACGACGGCATCTAATCTTAAATTTCGTTAAAATATAAAAAGCGCGGCTTTATTGCCGCCTTTTTTTATGGTATAATCTTAGTGATTATAGTGATTATTTAGTAATAAAAAAATATATGGGTTTATTTAGTATTGCTCAGAACGCAAAAAATTTAACCGATTATCAGATAGATCAAAAGCTTGATCGTCTGTTCAGGACGAACCCGTCTTTAAAGAATTTAAAAGACAATCAAGATTTAATTTTTGATATTATAAAAAAATATAAGGAAAAAAGCCGCCAGGGAATAAAAACTTCCGATTATACTATCCGCCACGATATGCATCGCCTTTATGAAAAGCGCTTGGAGCTTAACTTATCGGTCAACGATCTGGATAACCTAAGGGATCTCTTGGAGAGTTTTAAATCATAATATGATTTACATAAAAACAAAAGAAGAAATCAGAATTATTAAGGAGGGCGGCAAACGCCTTTCCGCTATTTTGGCGCGTTTGGCTAAAGAAGTTAAACCGGGCGCCTCGACCGCCTATATCGAAGAAATATTTGATAAGAGCGTGCGGGAAATCGGCGGTATTCCGGCTTTTAAAAATTATCCGATGGGCGGCGGCATACTTTTTCCTTCCGGTGTTTGTGTATCGATAAATAACGAGGTTGTCCATGGCGGCGCTTTGCCGGATCGAATAATTAAAGAAGGCGATATTGTCGATCTCGATATTGGCATGGAATGGCCGGTTGCGCCTGAACTGAGAGAAAAATTAAAAGCGCCGATTAATAAACACTCGAAAAATGGCGGATTTTATACGGATATGTGCGCGACCGTGCCGGCCGGGAAGATTAGTAAGGACGTTAAAAAACTTTTGGCGGTGACCGAAGAATGCTTATATCGCGGCATAAAGATGGTTAAACCGGGAAGAAAACTTAATGATATCGCGCGCGCGGTGGAATATTACGCGGAAGAGCACGGTTATGGCGTAGTGCGCGATTTAGTCGGTCATGGCGTCGGTTATTATTCCCACGAAGAGCCGGATGTTTTTAATTTTGAGATTGAAGAAGATTCGGAAGAGAATATTGTTTTAAAACCGGGGATGGTGATTGCGATTGAGCCGATGATAAATATGGGCGATTGGCGCGTTAAGATGGCGCGTAACGGTTATACGGTTTTAACCGCCGACAATTCCTTAAGCGCTCATTTTGAACATACGGTAGCGGTCACGGGGCACGGCGTCGAGATATTAACTAAATAAAAGAATAGGCGAGAAAATATGGAAGATAAAAAATATTTAGGAATTGATTGGGGTGAGAAGAGAATCGGGCTCGCTTTGGCGGACGAGGAGACTTGTTTGGCTTTGCCTTTTAAAACGGTCGCCAATCTTAATGAATTATTGGCTGTTATTGAAGAGGAAGAAATTGATGAAATAATTATTGGCAGTCCGAAAAAGATGAGCGGCGCGGCGGCCAATAATCCTCTTTGGCTTGATTTTGTTAAGAATTTAAAGGAAAAATGCGGAAAACCGGTTGTTTTTCTTGATGAGCGTTTAAGCAGTTTGGCGGCAGACGCGCTTGGAGGGGAAAAGAAAGAAGTGGCGAGCCGCGACGAAATTGCGGCGACAATAATCCTTCAAGATTATTTGGATAGTAATTAA
>CAZMKG010000002.1:62867-69721 GCA_964567015.1 uncultured Gammaproteobacteria bacterium
CCGCGACGAAATTGCGGCGACAATAATCCTTCAAGATTATTTGGATAGTAATTAACATTTTTTAGCATAAGCCAAGGAAATTCCTTCCTTGGCTTCTTGCGGGAAAAAGATGGAAATATACTTTCGGAGCGCCTGTAATTTCGTAGAGAAAAAATATGCTTTAGCTTATTTTTTCCACAGAAATTACCGAAGTGAAGAAGGTATATTTCCATCTTTATAACCATCATGGACGAAAGTAAACACTCACAAGCTATAATTTTAAATCGCTCTGACTATCGTGAGAGCGATTCTTTGATTACTTGTTATACGCGCAATTTTGGGAAGCTATCGCTCGTCGCGCGGGGAACAAAGAAAATTAAATCGAAATTGGCCGGGCATCTCGAGCCGATTAGTTTGGCGGATATTTTAGTTATTAAAGGCAAGGGGTTTGATTATGTCGGCAGCGCTTTGACGGCCGAAGCTTTTTTAAACATAAAAGATAATTTAAATAAGATCTACTATGCCGGCCGGGCGCTTGGCTGGCTTAACCGATTAGTTAAAGAAGGCCAAGCCGATGAACGTCTTTTTTTATTGCTTGGCCGTTGGTTAGAGGTGTTGGACAATTATCCGGCCGAAGAATTTACTAAAGAAAACGGCGAGTTATTTTTTATCTTTTTTGCGCTTAAATTGATGGCGGAATTAGGGTATAAGCCGGAAATGTATCATTGTTTAAATTGCCAAGAGAACATTAAGCCGGGTAAAAACTATTTTAATCTGAAAAATGGAGGAATTATTTGTGAAAATTGCCTAGAAAAAGAGCGTCGGGAGAGGGAAATAGCGAGTAATGAATTATTGACAATATCTGATAATTGTATTAAATTAATGCGTTTTATCATGGACAATCGCCTCGATGCGGCCAAAAAATTAAAATTAGATAAAAAGATTATTAAGGAATTATCGACGCTAACGGTTAATTTTTTAAATTTTCGTGTTTAATTAAATAGCTAAAATAAGCCATAAAAATAGCCTGAAAGCCAGGCTGTTTTTTCTTGCTAAAATGGTTAAAATAGGTTAAGATTTAGGTAGTAAAATAAACAATTTTTAAATAAATCCGGGTTTTATTTTAAGCGCGGAGTTAATTTCGTTTTTATGTCTAGAATAAACATTGCTGAAGCCAAAAAACAGAAACAAGGTGAAGTCACTGTTGCTGGTTTTGTTAGAAGTCTACGTTCTCATAAAGGTCTTGTCTTTATCGATTTGTGTGATATTTCTGATTTAATACAGGTTGTTTTTGTTTCTAACCAAGAGGGTGATAATAGTAATTTTGAATTGGCGGAAAAAATAAATCTCGAAAGTGTAATTGAAGTTACTGGAACTTTGCAAGCTAAGCCATTGAAAAAAAATGAAGTTAATCCGGTTCAAGATTATGAATTAGCTGCCACTGATATTAAATTAATTTCATTGTCGGCTGAAGAATTGCCAATTCCTGTCTTAGATAAAGCTGATAATGAAGCAAATATTGATAATCGTTTTGATTGGCGTTCACTTGATTTACGTCGTAAAGAAAATCAATTAATCTTTAAAGTTTGGACAAAGTTGGAGGAAGGAGCGCGTGAATATTTTTATAAAAATAATTTTATTCAAATTAACACTCCATGTTTAATGAGTACTGCCAGCGAAACCGGTTCGGAAGTTTTTGAAGTTAAATATTTTGATCGCAAAGCTTATTTATCGCAATCACCTCAATTTTACAAACAGATGGCTATGGCCGCAGGATTTGAAAAGGTTTTCTGCATGGGGCCGGTATTTCGCGCCGAAGCCTCATACACTACTCGCCATGTAACCGAGTTTACCGGTTGGGATTTCGAGATGTCTTATATAAAATCTCATACCGATTTAATGGATACGGAAGAAAATATTTTGGTTTCCGGTTTTAAAAAAGTTAAAGAAGATTTGGAATTGGATATTGATGTTCCAACACAACCTTTTCCTAGAATTACTTTAGAGGAGGCAAAAAAGAAGTTGGCCGCCAAAGGAATTAAAAGTGAAAAGGATTGGGATTTTTCCACAGAAGAAGAAAAAGAATTAGGTATAATTATTAAAGAAGAATATAACCATGATTTTGTTTTCGTGACTGATTATCCGATTGCTGCTCGTCCGTTTTATCATATGAGACACGAAGATAATAATAATTTAACCAAGAGCTTTGATTTGCTTTATCGCGGCTTGGAAATTACAACTGGTTCTCAGCGTGAACATCGCATTGATATTCTTGAAAAGCAGGCAATTGAAAAAGGAATGAATCTCGAAGAATTAAAGGATTATCTTAATTTTTTCCGTTTTGGTTGTCCAAATCATGGTGGAATCGGTATGGGGCCGGGAAGAATAGTTATGAAATTATTAGGTTTGGGCAGTATTAAAGAAGCTTGCTTCTTACCGCGAGATGTTAATCGCTTGAATCCGTAAAATTTAAATATACAAAAAATAATTTATATTTGTCGCTTAAATATATGCCTTACACTTTAATTAAAACACTATACCGCGAAACGCCTAAATATCTCGGTCAAAACATTACCGTTGCCGGTTGGGTTAGAACCGCCCGTTCCTCGAAAGAGTTTGGATTTATCGAGCTTAATGACGGTTCATTTTTTAAGAATTTACAAATAGTTTTTGCGGCCGATTTGGTTAATTTTTCCGAAATCGAAAAGGTTAGCGTCGGTTCGTCTTTGGAAATTTCCGGGGAACTTGTCGAATCGCCGGCGGCCGGGCAAGCTTTTGAACTTAAAGCTAAAAAAATTTTGGTAATTAATCGCGCGGGAGATGATTATCCTCTACAGAAGAAAAAACACAGCTTTGAATTTTTAAGAACCATCGCTCATTTGCGCGGCCGGACAAACACCTTTTCCGCCGTCTTCCGCCTGCGTTCGGTTTTAAGCTATGCGATCCATAAATTTTTTCAGGAAGAAGGGTTTAGTTATATCCATACCCCGATAATTTCTACGAGCGATTGCGAAGGCGCGGGCGAGATGTTCCAAATCACCACGCTTGATTTAAAAAATCCGCCGAAAGACGAGAAAGGCGAAATCGATTATAAAGAGGATTTCTTTGGCAAGAAAGCGGGGCTGACCGTCAGCGGCCAATTAAACGCCGAAGCTTTGGTTATGGGACTAAATAAGGTTTACACTTTTGGTCCGACTTTCCGCGCCGAAGAATCATATACCACCCGCCACGCCAGTGAATTTTGGATGATGGAGCCGGAGATGGCTTTTGCCGATTTAAGCGACGATATGGACATGGAGGAAAAAATGATTAAGTATTTGATAAATTATGTTTTAAGAGAAATTCCGGAAGAGATGGAATTCTTTAATAAATTTATCGACCCGACCTTGATTGAACGCCTGACGAAATTAGCCAATTCCGATTTCCGCCGCATGACCTATACAGAAGGAATTGAAATATTAAAGAAGGCCGATAAAAAATTCGAATATCCGGTTGAGTGGGGAATCGATTTGCAAACCGAGCACGAACGTTATCTTTGCGAAGAAGTTGTCGGCGGTCCGGTTTTTCTGACCGATTACCCGAAGGATATCAAGGCTTTTTATATGCGCGTCAATGATGACGGCAAAACGGTCGCCGCGGTTGATTTATTGGTTCCCGGTATCGGCGAGATTTGCGGCGGCAGCCAGAGAGAAGAACGTCTCGATATTTTAAAAGCAAGAATGGCGGAAATGAATCTTAAGGAAGAGGATTACGCTTGGTATCTTGATTTGCGCAAATTCGGTTCGGTAAAGCACGCCGGTTTCGGTTTGGGATTTGAAAGACTTATTATGTATTTTTCCGGTATGGCCAATATCCGCGACACTATTCCGTTCCCGCGAACGCCGAAGAGCGCCGATTTTTAAATTTAATTTATGATGACGTCAATGAGAGGATTATTTTTCTTTATAATTTTACCCTTGCCGGTTATCCTGATAATTTCGATTATCATGGCTATCCGGGATGGGAATACTAATATGAACAACAAACACAATGCGAAGTATGCGTTTTACTATCTCTTGTCGCTTGCCGCTTTAATATTCATGGCTCTATCGGCCGGCATGATATTATTCGGCATAATCGATAAGACGATTCCCGATGTTTTAAAAACATACAGCTCGAATGTGGTTAGCAGCCAGATGCGGTTTGCCATTTCCGCCTTATTTATTTCCGCGCCGATATTTTATTACGTTTCCAGTCTTATAAACAAAGGTTTGCATAAAGGGGAACTCGAAAAAGATTCGGCTATCCGCCGTTGGCTGACTTATTTTATTATTCTGGTTTCATCTTTAATTATTCTCGGTTCTTTTGTCGGCGTAATCAATAACTTTTTGTCCGGCGAATTGACTTCGCGCTTTATCCTTAAAGCCGCCTCTGTCCTGCTTATTTCCGGTGTCGCTTTTTCTTTTTATTTTTACGACGTGAAAAGGGAAAACCCGGAAAAATCGAGCAAGACCGTTAAATTCTTCTTCTTCGGTACCTTGGTTTTAGCGGTTGCCATTTTCGTTTCCGCCTGGTTCTTTGTCGAATCGCCGAAGATGGCGCGCGCGCGCCGCGTTGACGAAGCGCTTGTCCAAAACATGTATAACCTTGAAAATGCGGTCAATAATTATTATGAACGCAATAAAAAATTGCCTAACGATATCGAAGAGTTGAAGAGCTATCATTACGCCTATCAGAATCTGGGCAATATGTTCGATCCGGAAACAAAGGAGCCGATTGTTTATCAAAAAGATGGCGACAAAGAATTTAAAATGTGCGCTACTTTCAGAACAAGCTCGATTGTCGATGACGGCGCCAAAAACAACTACTATTCGGGATTGGATTCTAACGGCAACAAAGCTCATTTAGCCGGTTATCAATGTTTGGACGGTAATTTGTATGTTGTCGAAGCGGTCGAAGCTAAAGACGCGAAATTGGTCGACTAGTTATGATGGATTTCACGACTGAAAAATTTTCCGGTCCGCTCGGGTTGCTTCTTAGCATGATTGAGAGCCAAGAAATGGATATAACCGAAATCGCTCTCGCTAAAATTGCCGACGAATATGTTGAATATATCCGTTCCGCTTCCGACATCAATCCGGATGAGATGGCTGATTTTCTGGTTATCGCCGCCAAGCTTTTGTTTATAAAGTCCAAGGCTCTGCTCCCTTATCTATATACCGCCGAAGACGATCAGGAAGTCGACGATTTGGAGCGCCAACTCAGGATGTATAAAGAATTTATCGCCGCCAGCCAGAAGATAAAAGGGATTATCGCCGCGAAAAATTTTTCATTCTTGCCGCCGCTTCTTAAAAATCGCCGTCAGCAATTTAATCTGCCGGTTTTTACCGCTCCGACAAAAATAAGCGGCGCTCTGATGTATGAAGTTTTCTTGAAATTATTAGCGGCCCTGGAAAAATTAAAGGAAGAAAAATTGCCGGAATCGCGCTTGGAACCGAAGATAAGCATCGACGATAAGATTATCCAGATTAAGAAGATGATTTTTGATAAAGCGCGCGTCAATTTTTCCAAATTGCTTGAAGCGGCGGAAAACAAAACTGAAGTCATCGTTAGTTTTTTGGCGGTTTTGGAACTGGCCAAGCAGAAAGAACTTGTTTTTGAACAAGACGAATTATTCGGCGAGATAAATATCGCCCGCAATCAAACTTGCGAAGACGATAATTAAAATTAAAATATCAAAATTAAAATATGTCGTTACAGTCACAAATCGAATCATTATTATTTGTCGCCATCAAGCCGATGCCGGTTAAGGAGTTGGCCGATTTAACAAAAGTAAAAATTAAAGAAGTCGAAGAAGCGCTGGAAGCTTTAGGGGCGGAATATAAAAATAACGGACGCGGCTTGAGCCTGATTAAAAACAATAACCAGTATCAATTAACCACCGCGCCGGAAAACGCCGCCTTGGTTCAAGATTTTTTAAAGGATGAGACGAGCGGCGAACTGTCCCAGCCGAGCCTGGAAGCTTTGACGGTTATCGCTTATCGCGGGCCGATAGGCAAATTGGAGTTGGAAAAGATAAGGGGCGTTAATTGCAGTTTAATTATCCGCAATCTTTTGTTGCGGGGGCTTATCGAAGAAAAATACAATAAAATCAAAGATGAAAATTATTATACGGTTACGCACGATTTTATCCGTTTCCTCGGTTTAAGCGACATCAGCGAATTACCGGAATACGCGAAATTGCGCGCGGCGGAAGAAACGATTTCCGGCGAAATCGCGCTCGAGGAGGAGACGGCTGCAGAAAAAGATTTTGAAGAAAAAGAGGCGGAAGAAAATATTTCAGAAGATAATTAATCGAATAACCGCATGTGGAATTTGTTTTTGAAAATAATTTTGTTTTTAATATTGTCGCGTCATGATTCGGGAATTTTGGTTAACGACAATGTAAAAATTATTAAACGGAATTTAGCCGCTCCGGCAATCGACCTTCCGGCCGATAAAGCGGCCGTTCTTTCCGATGACGGCCGGGTATTCTTCTTCGGTAAAAACGCTAATGATATTCAGCCGATTGCCAGTATCACTAAGTTAATGACCGCTTTGGTTTTTCTGGATAATAATCCCGATTGGGAAACGACCTACGTGATCGGTCGAGACGATATGATTGAAGGCGGGAAATTAAATCTTTTCCGCGGCGAAGAAATAAAATTAAGAGATATTTTTAAAACAAGCCTGATTGCTTCCGATAATGGCGCCACTATGGCTCTTGTCCACGCAAGCGGTTTGACCGAAGAAGAATTCGTTAAAAAGATGAATGAAAAAGCGCTGATGCTCGGACTGGTCGATACTAATTTTCAGGACCCGATCGGCTTAAGCGATGATAATGTTTCTACCGCCAG
>CAZMKG010000003.1:0-2177 GCA_964567015.1 uncultured Gammaproteobacteria bacterium
GTTTTTTTTGAAGATAAAATCCAAATTAGACAGATAAATGTTTCTCGATTTCTTTAAAAACATCTTCAATGCTCATCTCTCCGTTTATTTCGACAAATTTACCGCGTTCCTTGTAATGAGAAATTAAAGGGATTGATTCTTGGCGGAAAACATCCAGGCGATTTTCGACAACTTTCAGATCTTTATCGTCGGCGCGTCCGGTTTTTTCGGCGCGTTCGCCGATTCTTTTCTGCGCTTCTTCAAAACTTATATTTAAAAGTATAAATAAATCTATATCCGATTCATTTTCTCTTACTATTTTGTCGAGCATTTCCGCCTGGGAGATCATCCGCGGAAAACCGTCAAAAACAATCCCGGTTTCTTTGATATCGGATCCGATTTTTTTAAGGATTTGAATCATTAATTCATCGGGGATAAGAACTCCGGCATCGACGCTTTTCTTAATCTCGGCTCCGAGTTCCGAGCCGGAGGCTATTTCCGCTCTTAATGTGTCGCCCATGCCGAATTGCCGGAATCCATATTTTTTGCATAAAAGATCGGCTTGGGTAGTTTTTCCGGCCGCCGCCGGACCGTATAAAGAGATAATTTTCTTCATATTATTTATATTATTGGTTTTTTTCAGTAAAATACTATAATAGCAATAAAAAGGGCGTTAGACAAGGGGTTTTTCGGAAGAATCCTTGGAAGAAAAAATTTTTTTAGACGTAATATTAAATAAGTTAATGTCCGATGTTATAATAAAAACATGGATAATATAGGCGTTTCTCCGGAAAAAATATGGGAAAAAACCGACTCGGAGTTGGTGAAATTAAGCTTGGCTAACCAAGACGATTTTGTATATATTGTCGATAAATATAAAGAAAAATTGGCTAGTTATATTAAGAGGCTCACAAACGCCAGTACCGAAGACGTGGAAGACACTTTGCAGGAAGTCTTTATCAAAGTCTATTTAAATCTAAATGATTTTGATGAAAATCTGAAATTTTCTTCATGGATTTACCGTATTACCCATAATCAAGTTATTAGTCGCCATCGGAAATTAAAAGCCAGGCCGGAAGGTTATGCGGTCGGTATCGATGATAAACTGGCAAATAGCTTAATGGCGGAAGCGGACATTAAAGGGCAAGTAGATAATAGAATTCTGCAGAAAACAATAAACTCGGTTTTAAATAAAATTAATGAAAAGTATCGCGATGTCTTGGTTTTAAAGTTTTTGGAAGAGCAGAGTTATCAAGAAATATCCGATATTTTAAAAAAACCGCTCGGCACGATAGCGTCTTTGATAAATAGGGCGAAGCAGGAGTTCCGCGAGGAGTTTGAAAGGCAGCAATCTAAAAAATAATTATATGGACACAAACGAAAATAAAACAGAAAAGGAAAGGACGAATAATCAATTTGAAGAAAAATTGATTGCCAAGATAAAAAATGAAAAATTAACGCCGAAACCGCGTTGGCAATTTTTGCTTAAGAATTATGTTATCTGGATTTCCGGCGCCTTAGCCTTAGTTATCGGTTCTTTGGCGGTTTCTGTCATTATTTATCTCCTAAAATATAACGATTGGGCCGTTTATAGCCAAGCAAAAAAAAGTTTCTTGGAATTTTTTCTTTTAACCCTTCCTTATTTTTGGATTGTTTTTTTGGGTATTTTTGTCTTTATCGTCTATTATAATTTTAAACATACGGAAAATGGCTATCGTTATCCTCGCGTTTTATTGATTAGCGCCTCGATTATCTTTAGCGTTTTCTTGGGCACGATTTTCTTTGCGGCCGGAATCGGCGAGAAACTTGATAACGTTCTCGGATATAGGGCGCCTTCTTATTATCGTGTTTTTAACCCCCGTATCGATTTTTGGTCGCAGCCGGAAGAGGGCCGCTTGTCCGGAATGGTTGTCTATCAGCAAAATCAGTCGGAATTTTTATTGATTGATCGCAATCGCCAAGAATGGCTGATTGAAGCAAAAAAAGTTAAATCGCGTTCCGGCGAAAAGATTATTGTCGGACAGCCGGTTAATCTTTTGGGAGAAAAGATTGACGACAGAATTTTTAGAGCCGATGAAATTTTTCCGGTTAGAGCCGGGCAGGGGTTTATTCGCCGCTTCGACGATTCCGATAACGGACCGCGAGATTTTATGATGCCGCGCGTTAAAGATAATTATCATTTTTAAAAAAGACGGCGG
>CAZMKG010000003.1:2277-7190 GCA_964567015.1 uncultured Gammaproteobacteria bacterium
AAGACGGCGGTACGCCGCCGGAAGGAATGACTCCTCCGACTGACGGCGGTTCAATGGGCAGCGGTCCAATGGGCGGGGGCGCTCCAACCAATTAATTTTAACGCCCATAATCAAAATTATAAAAAGATAATTATATGAAGAAAAATATAGCTATTTTTTCCTTCCTTATCGCCGGTCTTTTTTTATTGACCGGTTGCAGTCAGACGCAAAATAGTAGCGCCGGTAATCGAAACAAACCCGATAGTGGCGGCGATTATCGCGCCAGCGGAAGACGCATGCCCGATTTCGGGCAGCCGGAAAAACCGGCCGATATCCGCGGAGTCGTGAAATCCATTACCGGAAATGAAGCGACGATAATAAAAATAGACATGCCGGCTAATGGGAGAAACGCCAGTTCCAGCCAAGAGAAACCGGCCGATAACCAAACCGGCGCAACGCAAGATAGACCAAGCGTTTCTTTGAGCGGGAGCGGCGTTCCGAGCGGCGGCAGGATGATGGGCGGCGGTCCCGGAGAACCGGGCAGAAATAATACCGAAAGCAGCCGCGCGACTATGTTGGAGAATCTTAAAGCGATGAGCTCCGGCGAAGAGAAAGTGGTTATTCCGGTCGGTATTCAGATGCTTAAATCAAACATAAATTCCGATAGCAAGAAGGTAGAGATGGTTGCGGCCACTTTGGAAGATATCACGGCCGATAAAATGATTACCGTTTGGCTTAACGCTTCTTCGACTGATAAAAAGATAGCCGAATTCATACTTATTAATTAATAAAATTTATGGCGCAATCAATCCTTGAAGAAAGCAAAAAAGCCAGAGGCGGATTTTTTAGTTTTATTTTCAGTAAAAAATTTATCATAATCCTGATTATCGCGGCGGTTATTGGCGGCGGGGCATATTATTTTGTAAATAAAAACGGGAAATCGCAGACGACCGTTGTCCAGCAAAAAAAGTACACGGCCAAAAAAGAAGATTTACGGATTTCTGTCAGTTCAACCGGGAAAGTTGTCGCTAAAGACGGAGTTGAACTTTCTTTTCCTGTTTCCGGCAGTCTCGAAGTCGACAATGTCTATGTTAAAGAGGGCGACAATATAAAAAAAGGAGATAAAATAGCTTCGGTTAAAACCGAAAGCTTGGAGTTTGAATTAAGAAGCGCTTATAACAGCTATCAGTCCGCTTTGGCCAGTTATAATTCTAAAATAGAACCGGCGACCGAAAGCGAAATAAGCAAGGCAAAAGCGAATATCGAACAAGCGGAGGTTTCCTTGACTCAAGCAAAATCAAGCTATGAACAAACGGTTTATACTTCCAATCAAAATATAGAAGACGCCAAGACGAATATCCAGACCGCCGAGGACAATATGAAGCTCAACAGCACGATTAATGACAGCGAAATCGTCCATAACGCTTATTTAAGTTTAACCAGCAATCTAAAAAGTATAAATGTAACTTTAATTAAGCAGCTTAGGGATTCGGACAGTATTATCGGCGTTGACGATACCAATATTAACAGTGAATTCCGTTTAGGTCTTGGAGCTCTTGACTCTTCGGCCCTCTCTCAAGCTAAGGACAGTTATACGAAAGCAAAGAATCTTAGAATCGAATACGAGTCCGAGATAAGTTATTTAAATGATTATAGTTCAAATAGCAGTATTGATGCCGCGGCCGTTAAAGCCGCTCAAGTGATTGCCGCTATGCAAGATCATCTGCGTTATATGCAGAAATTAGTTGATTCCACGATTACTTTTGAAGGATTAACGCAGTCTAAATTAGATAGTTTTAAATCGACGGTTAATTCCAATCAATCAAGCGCGATTTCGATGGCTTCCGGCTTAAACAGCGCGACGCAATCGGTCGACAACGCTAAAAGCAGTTTAAGCCAATATCAAACCGCCTATAATAAAGCGGTTACTAATCTGGAAACGGTCAAAAGACAGTCGGAACAGAATATTAGTACGGCTAGCAGCACGGTTAGGACTAAGGAAATTTCTTTAACTCAGGCTAAGAATGATTATGCCGATTTAATAGCGCCTTTGTCGGCGACGGATTTGGCTTCCGCCCGCGCCCAGCTTACTTCCGCCTCAATTTCTGTTGATAGGGCGAAATATAATGTTTCTCAAGCGACTTTAACTTCTCCGATTGACGGGGTTGTTGCCGCCTTAAATTATAAAAAGGGAGACATAATCCTCGACGGCAGTTCGGCCAAAAGCGTCGCGACGATTATAAATAATGATACTTTATATATCGAAGTTAGCGTTGAAGAATCCGATATTAGCAAATTGAAAGTCGGCGATAAAGCCGTTGTTACCTTCGATGCGGTTGACGGTGTCGAGATGACCGGGGAAATAAGCTTTATCTCTCTAACCTCAACGACTAATTCCAGCGGGATAGTAACCTATCTTGTCCGTGTTATTTTAACTAACGCCGATGATAAGGTGCGTGAAGGGATGACCGCCACTCTTGAATTCGTTACCGCGGAGGCGGAAGACGTTATCGCTATTCCTGTCCAAGCAGTTTCTAATATCGGCGGCAAGCCGTCCGTTGAATTGCTTGACGGTTTGATCCGTAATGTTACCACCGGTTTTACTGACGGAAAAAAAGTTGAGATAGTAAGCGGGTTGGCGGCCGGAGAAATGGTTGTTTACTAATCGCCGCGATTATTTGTTAATTATTTTCAATTATCGATATGAATGCGAATGATGAAAATAAAAATAGAATTGCCATAAAGATGGAAAATGTCCATAAATCATATTTTTTGGCTAATGGAGAAGAGATCCCGGTTCTTAAAGGAATTAATTTAGAAATAAAGAAAGGGGAGTTTGTGGCGATTATGGGAGAATCAGGAGGCGGAAAAACTACTTTACTAAACGTCATAGGTTGTCTTCATTCGCTTTCTGAAGGAAAATATTTTTTGGATGGAGAAGATATTGGCGGCGTGAAAGACGATTTTACTCTCGCTTTTATACGCAATAAAAAAATGGGTTTTGTTTTTCAACAGTTTAATCTATTTTCTCGTTTTTCCGCTTTGAAAAATGTCGAGCTCCCGGCTCTTTATGCCGGTGTTCCGGCGCATGAGCGGGCGGAGAAGGCTCGCAAGCTTCTTGATTCTATCGGTTTGGCGGAAAGAATACATCATAAACCGACAGAACTTTCCGGCGGTCAACAGCAGCGTGTCGCTATTTGCCGCGCTTTGATTAACGATCCGGAAATTATTTTGGCCGATGAACCGACCGGGGCCCTTGATTCAAAATCGGGTATCGAAGTTATGGAAATATTCACTAAATTTAGGAATCAGGGCCGAACCGTTGTGATGGTTACACATACGACCGAAGTCGCTAAATACGCCGATCGGATTATCTATTTGCGCGATGGCCAAGTTTTAGATAACGATTATAAATTAAAAGATAATTTTTAATTATGATTTGGGAAATTATAAAAATGTCATTTGAGTCCCTCTTGGCTAAAAAGACCAGAACCTTTTTGTCGATGCTCGGTATTATTATCGGCGTCGCCACGGTTATTGCGGTTTTTGCCGTCGGCAAAGGCGCGCAAGAATCGGTCAGTTCCCAATTTCAGAATTTAAGCGCCAATTCGATTTTGATAATGCCCAACCGCGGCCGCGGATTTACCAGCAGTTCAAAACTAAAAACATCCGACGCTGAGCTCTTGTTGGAGGCTGACCACGTCGCTTCGGCTACCGGAGCAATTCAGGGGAACACAACTGTTTCTTACGGTTCAGTCAGTAAAAGTTATAGCGTCGTCGGCGCCGATCAAAATTTTATCAGTCTGTCTAATTTAACGGTTGAGTCGGGCAGGGAGTTGACGGAAGAAGATATCGATAACAAGTCTTTGGTGGCGGTTATCGGGAACACTGCCGCCTCCTCGCTTATTGAAGACGGAACGGCTGTCGGCAGTCTGATAACCGTCGGCGGAAAGAAAGTCGAAGTGGTCGGTGTTTTAAAAAAATTAGGTTCCCGCGTCGGCATGATTTCGGTTGACGAAGCGGTAATTATTCCCAGTAGTACGGCCGAAAAGAGTATATTAGGAACTAGGGGACAAGTAATGATTACAACTACCGTTGATAATGTCGACAATACGGCTCTAGCCACTTCTAGCATAACGGCCATATTAAGGACGGAGCACAAGCTCAAGTCGACGCAAGACGATGATTTTATGTTAATGGATGCCGGCAGTATGGTGGCGGCCGCGCAAGAATCGGCCAAGACGATGACCGCCCTTTTAACGGCTATTGCGGCGATAACTCTTTTGGTTTCCGGTATCGGTATTATGAATGTTATGTTCGTGACGGTTGCGGAGCGGACGAAAGAAATCGGCATTTCTAAAGCTATTGGCGGAAAACAGGGCGATATTTTATTGCAATTTTTATTGGAGTCGATAATTTTATCGATGGTCGGCGGAATAATCGGAATGATTATCGGGCAATCGGCCATTCCGCTTATTACCCATTTTAATCTTATCGCCATGGCTTCTTCTTGGACCGGCCCGATAATCGGTTTTACTTTTTCTGTCGTCGTCGGCATATTTTTCGGATTCTACCCGGCCTATAAGGCGAGTCGTCTCGACCCGGTTGACGCTTTAAGAAGCGAATAAGTTTTTGTTATCTTATTTTAAAGAAACAAAAGACGGCCCGTCCGGTCGTCTTTTTTATTAAAAAATGCTATCATTAAAATAATCGTAATAATTTAATTTTTATGACGGCAAGAGTAATCGCAATTTGTTTTATTTTTTTCATCGCTTTTATTATCGCGCTTTTCGGTTTAACCATCGATGAAAAGAAGAAAAAAATAAAAGATAAAGTAAACAATATCTTTAAGTTGAAGTAATTTTAGATTTAAATAATATGAAATTAAAATTAAAAAATCTTTGGCTTTTTTTACTTTCCTTCGGCTCGGTTTC
>CAZMKG010000003.1:7290-10890 GCA_964567015.1 uncultured Gammaproteobacteria bacterium
TGCTTAATGTTTATTGGTCATTTCTCTTCTTTTTTGTCCATGAACCGGCTTTAGCTTTCTTCGGTCTGCTTTCTCTGTGGTCGATGATTATCGTTAATATCCATTATTTTCATAAAATAAAGAAATTATCGGCCTATCTTCTATTACCCTATCTGCTCTGGGTTACTTTTGCCGGCGTCTTAAATTTTGCGATTTGGTCTTTGAATGTTTAAGGATTTAATCATAGTTTTAATGTGATTAAGAATTATTATATGATTAAAGACATACCCTTAGCCACTTATTTCCGCCCGAAAACTTTAAAAGAGTTTGTCGGTCAGGAAAAAATTATCAAAGAAAGCGGCTGGCTTTATCAAGCGATAAAAAGCGATAAAGTCCCGTCTCTTTTATTATGGGGTCCTCCGGGAACCGGGAAAACGACGCTGGCTTTTATTATCGCCAAGGAAACGAAATCCGAGTTTAAGGAATTGAGCGCGACTTCCAGCGGCGTTAAGGATTTGAAATTAATAGTCGATCGGGCGAAAGAAAATAAGAGGTTGGGGACAAAGACGATTTTGTTTATCGATGAAATCCATCGTTGGAATAAAGCCCAGCAAGACGCGCTTCTGCCGCAAGTTGAGAACGGTACAATAACCCTTATCGGCGCTACGACCGAAAATCCCAGTTTTGCGGTTAATGGCGCTTTACTCTCAAGAGTTAAAGTCGTAGTTCTTGAAGCTCTGTCGGTTGATGATTTAAGTGTGATTATAAAACGTACCGCCAAGGATTTAAAAGCGAAAGTTTCAACCGAAGTTGTCGGGTTGATTGCGAAGTTGGCTAACGGCGACGCGCGCAAAGCTTTAAATATTTTAGAAAGCGCGATTGAGGCGGCGCGCGAGGGCGAAAAGATTTCCGCCCAACTGATAAAAGATATAATCAGCAAGCCCAATCTGCTATATGATAAAAGCGGAGAAGAACATTATAATTTAATCTCCGCTTTGCATAAATCCATGCGCGGCGGCAATGCCGACGCGGCGATTTATTATTTGGCGCGAATGATAGAAGCCGGCGAAGATCCTTTATATATCGCTCGTCGCTTGATTCGTTTTGCGAGCGAAGATATCGGTCTGGCGAATAATAGCGCGCTTATGCTCGCTAACGCGGTTTATGACGCATGCAAGAACATCGGTTTGCCGGAATGCGGAGTCAGTTTGGCTCATTGCGTTGTTTATCTCGCCAAATCGCCCAAGAATATCGCTGTTTATATGGCGCTCGGCAGAGCTCAAGCCGAAGTCGCTTCTTCCGGGAATCTGCCTGTGCCGCTCTATTTAAGAAACGCGCCGACAAAATTAATGAAAGATCTCGGTTACGCCAAAGATTATAAATATACGCCGCTCGAAGACGATAGCGGTCAAGAATACTTGCCGGATAAAATAAAAGGCAAGAAATTTCTTTAATTTTTATTTCCGTCCGAATTTACTTTTATTCGAATTCCGGACGGATTTTTATTATCCCGTTGCTGTTTGAGAAGGAAAAACCTTGGTAGCGGCTGTCTTTATATATAAAAGACAAATATTCGTCGAGCGCCTCGTTTAGCGGTTTGCCGATCCAGGAGCCGGGAACCGGGAAACCGAACAATTTCGTTTTTGAAAGATTTAATTTTATTTTCTTTCCGTCTTGCTCAAGTTTCAGGTTAAAAGAGATTTTTCCTTTAATTATTTTTTTGGCGTCGGCGGAAATTTTAAGATAATCGTTTTCGGCGCCGAGATTAAAATCGCTTACCAGCGGTTTTTTTGCTTTGGCGCTTTTGGCGTTGATAAGATAATTAAGTTCCGATTCGGTATACCAGAAACTGTCTTGATTGGCGATTAAACAATCGACATCTTCTTTGCTGAAGCAAGCGTCGACAATTTTATATTTCGCCTCGGCTATTTCTTTTTCGGCATCGGAAAGTTCCGGTGCCCGGTTTTCGGTCGCGGTCGTCGCGATTGTTTTTTTTGGCGCTTCCGGCTTATTCCAAAACCAGCCGGCGGAAGCGGATAAAGGAAGAGAAGATAATATTAAAGCGACGATAATGATTCGCATTTTTTGCGGCATATTTTTTTAATTAATATTTATTCTCTTATATTATAAGCTTTTTTCGCGACTTTTTAAACCCCCTTCAAGTTTATTCAGAGAAAGTTTATAGCCGCGGCCGTTGAAAGTATGAATCAGGTTGATATTTTTATTTCTGTTAAGTTTGCGCCGCAGGCTGGCGATGTGCGATTCGATGGAATTGGAAAACGGGTCGGCGTTATAATCCCAAACATGTTCAAGAATTTCTTGCCGGGAAACGATTAGGCCGCGATTGCGCAGCAGATATTCAAGCAGAAAAAATTCACGCCGCGTGAGATAGATTTCTTTTCCGCCGCGTCTGATTATTTTTGTCTTGGTGTTTAAGGTTAAATTATCTATTTTAAACAGTTCGCCTTCTATCCGCGCCGGTCTTTTTAAAATAGCGTTTATGCGCATCAATAATTCGTCGAATAAGAACGGCTTGGTTATATAATCGTCGACACCAAGGTCGAACATTTTTTCTTTGATGTCAAGTTCCGATTTGACGGTCAGCATTATCACGGGGATATGTCTTTTCTCGTTGCGTATTTCTTTCAAAACTTCCAAGCCGTCCATTTTAGGCAGGACATAATCGAGAATTATCAGGTCGTAATTTCCCGTCCGTCCGAGAAAGGCGCCGCGTTCGCCGTTCTCGGCCGTTTCCACTTGGAACATTTTGGCTTCCAGTCCTTGTTTAAGGAATTCGCGGATAGACTCTTCGTCGTCGATGATAAGAATTTTCATAGTTTTTTCGTTAGTTAATTATTTGTCTAGCCTTTTTATTATATGGAAACGCGGATGAATAATTTTTAAAAATATTATAAAAGAAAAATAAAGATTGTTGAAAAGTCATTTGCAGCAAGCCGTAATTTGCCAAAAATAGCGGGAAATAGTAAGATTAATTCATATGAATAAAGGTTTATCAAATCAAGAGCCGAAAGGTACTCGGGATTGGCTTCCGGAGGAGTTTTTGTTTAGGAAATATATTTTCGACACCTGGCGCCGTGTTTGCTTGCGCTACGGATTTGAAGAATATTTAACCCCTTTGGTTGAAAGCGCCGATATTTATCGCGCCAAGTCCGGCGAGGATATCGCCGGCAAAGAATTGGTCACCTTTGAGGATATGGGCGGACGGGAACTGTCTATCCGTCCGGAAATGACCCCGTCGGTCACGAGAATGGTGACTAAAGTTTATGCCGCCAGCCCGAAGCCGTTGAAATATTTTTCCATTGCCAATTTTATGCGCAATGAAAAGCCTCAGCGCGGCCGCAATCGTGAATTTTGGCAATTGAATTGCGATATTTTCGGAAGCGATTCTTTATCGTCCGATATTGAAATTTTACAGTTGGCGCTTGATATCATGCTCGAATTCGATCCGCCGCAGAATTCATTCGTGCTGGCTATAAATAATCGTAAATTAATCGATGCCGTTTTAGAATTAAGCGGCGCCAACCGTTTAGGCGAAGATGAGCGTCTTTCAGTCGTCCGCACTTTGGATAAATGGACGAAACTCGGCGTCGAGGCGACCAG
>CAZMKG010000003.1:10990-12724 GCA_964567015.1 uncultured Gammaproteobacteria bacterium
GACCAACTGGCCAAGAAATTCCGTTGCCGAGGATTTAATGTTTTAGCCGGTCTTGAAGAGCAAAAAATCGGTAAGGCGCTGGAGTTTGCCAATCGGAAAGATATTACCAAAGTTATTATTGTCGGCGAAGACGAGGCGGCTAAGAATGTTTATAAAATAAAAAACATGGCGAGCGGGGAGGAAACGATAGAGAAAATGTAGGTCTGACGAATTATCAATAAATATTTGACATTTATCCGTTTATCTTGTAGTATATAATAAGTTTTTGGTTCGCCGTACGCGACTTAGACATGTCGCGTTTTATTTTATCTAAAATAACAATAATATGGAAATAAGAAATATTGCGATTATCGCCCATGTCGATCATGGAAAAACAACTTTGACCGATTCGCTTTTGCGTCAAACCGATATGGTCACCGACAATACCAGCATGGACAGCGATTCGATTGAACAGGAAAGAGGAATTACGATTTATTCGAAAAATTGCAGCCTTTTTTACAAAGACACAAAAATAAATATCGTCGATACTCCCGGCCATGCCGACTTCAGTTCTGAAGTGGAGCGCGTTTTGCGTTCTATCGATTCCGTTCTTTTGGTTGTCGACGCGCAGGAAGGCCCGATGCCGCAGACGAAATTTGTTTTAAAAAAATCTTTGGAGCTTGGTTTAAAGCCGATTGTCGTTATCAATAAAGTCGACAAACCGGCCGCTCGTCCGGCTGAAGTTTCGGAAATGGTTTATGAATTATTTTTGGATTTAGGAGCGAACGACGAGCAGCTTGATTTTCCGGTCATCTATGCCATCAGTAAAGGCGGCAAATCCGGATTGGAAGCGGACAAGCTGGCCGATAATTTAGATCCTTTGCTTGATTTGATTTTAAAACATGTAAAACCGGCAGCTACTTTAGAAATGATGGCTATGCCTCTGGCCGCTCAGCCTTTTAATCTCGCTTATGATAATTTTCTCGGCCGTTGCGCTATTGCCCGTATCTATCAAGGAAAAATAAAAACCGGCCAGACGGTTTTTGTAAAAAATTTAGAAGGCAATACGCGGTCCGAAAAAGTGACGAAGTTATTTACTTTCAGCGGTCTTAGCCGCAAAGAAATAGCCGAGGCTTCCGCCGGCGATATTGTTTTAATTGCCGGATTATCTGATATTTATATCGGGGAAACGATTTCCGAAAGCGCCGATCAAGAATCTCTGCCGGCTATTTCAATCGACGAACCGACTATCTGTTTGAATTTTCTGATTAATAACTCTCCGTTCGCCGGTCGCGAAGGGAAGTTTGTCACCAACCGTCAGCTTAAAGAACGTTTGGAAAAAGAATTAGAAGTTAATGTCGGTTTGAAAATCGATTTTTCCGACGCCAATTTTTATAAAGTATATGGACGTGGCGAACTTCATATCGCCGTTCTCTTGGAAAATATGCGCCGCGAAGGCTATGAAGTCCAGGTTTCCCAACCCCAAGTTATCGTTAAAGAAGAAAATGGCGTTAAGTTGGAACCGTATGAAGAAATAACCGTCGATATTCCGGAAAACTGCGCCGGCGTGGTTATCGATAAAATGTCCCGCCGCAAAGGACAGATGACCGATTTAAAAACCCACAACGGCCAGACTAGAATTCTCTTTTCCGTCCCGACTCGCGGGATACTCGGTTATCGCGATGAGTTTGTGGTTGATACTCGCGGCGAGGGGATTTTATGTTCCCATTTTATCGGTTTTAAACCTTGGGCCGG
>CAZMKG010000003.1:12824-56029 GCA_964567015.1 uncultured Gammaproteobacteria bacterium
GGGACGGATAGAGATTAGAAATAAATATAGAGATTAGAAATAAATCAGGAATATAAAAAAAAGAACCGAATCAGTCGGCTCTTTTTTTATTTTTCCATCATTTCTTTAATCGGACTGAAACTGAAGCGATGCAAAGGACAGGGGCCGTGTTCGGCGATTTTAGCAAAATGCGCTTTGGTGCCGTAGCCTTTGTGTTTGGCAAATTCATATTGCGGATATTGCTTGTCGATTTCTGTCATCATCCAGTCTCGACTCACCTTGGCGATAATGGATGCGGCCGCGATACAGAAGACTTTAGCGTCGCCGCCGACAATCGCCGTCTGCGATTTTTCCAATTTCGGTATTTTAAAATTGCCGTCGACTAGAATATAATCCGGCTCAATTTTTAGTTTTTTAATCGCCCGGCGCATAGCCAGAAAACTGGCTTGCAGAATATTTATTTTATCGATTGTTAAATTGTCGACCACGCCGATTTCGACCGCTGAAACTTTTTCCTTTATTATGCCGAATAATTTTTCTCGTTTTTTGGCGGTTAGTTTTTTCGAATCGGCGACTAAAGCTAAATCTTCGCCGTCAATTTTAAAATCAGCGCCGACAACGACACAGGCGGCCACGACCGGCCCGGCCAAAGGGCCGCGTCCGGCTTCATCGACTCCGCCGATAAATTTATAGCCGAGATCAAATATTTTCTTTTCGGTCATGAGGTCTAACATGAGATTATTATATCATAAAAAGACAAGAAAAGCCGTTATTGAATTTTTCCGCGCGTATTCGCAAAATACTTGAAAAATGAAGCTATTATACCTATAATCTATTTATATAAGGATTTTGTCGCCCGGATGGTGAAATTGGTAGACACGCAGTGTTCAGAACGCTGTGGGAGCAATCTCATGGGGGTTCAAGTCCCCCTCCGGGCACAGATAAAATAAGGTTTAACAATCGGTCGTTTGGCTCAGTTGGTTAGAGCGCCGCGTTCACATCGCGGAGGTCAGTGGTCCGAGTCCACTAACGACCACTTTAAGTAAAGTTTAATAAATATTAACTTTATGGCTATAGAATATTTAGCCGGCATCCAACCGGGGCAAAAAATAGATTTAGGAAAATTTGAAGATAGAAAAAAGGAGCCAAATTTGGAAACGTATTTGCCGTATTTAAAAAATCATTTAGCGGTGTTGTCCGAAAAAATTAATCGTGAGTTACCGGGTTTTGTCGACAATGAAGGCCGAATCGCCATTGAAGGGAAAACAGCCAATAATGATAGACTCTTGGTTGATGTTCAAGAAGATGTTTTTAGTCGAGAAACCGGAAAAACAGTTGAATCATGGAATATTGATAATGAAAAAAATCCTTCTAATCTGACCGAAATGGCCTTAACTGTTTTATTGCAAAAACAATTGGGCGATGATTTTATTGTTGCTCGGTCATCAAAATACGATGATTATAATAATGGCGTCGATCAGGTTATCGTTTACCGTCCGACCGGAGAAGTTGTTTGCGGTTTTGATGAGGTTATCGGCAGAGACGGAAATGACGGTAGTGAAAAAAAGAAAGAAAAATTAGAGCGCATTATGGCTAAAGGAGGAGCTTATATAAAGTATGGCGCTAAACTCGAAGATGGAAAATTAGTTCGCGGCGAAATAAAAAATGTCCCTGCGTTTTTCATGGGAATAAATAAATCGGATTTAAGAGAATTGCTGGATAGTTTGAAAAATAATCCCGAAAAGAATAGCGAAGCCGAAGAAAAAATATTCCTTAAATTATTGGAGTCTTTAGAATCACAAGCTTCCGGTCAAAATCTCGATGATAGTTTAAAAGAAAAAACCGCTTTGATGCTAGAAAAGTTCCGCCGAGCGGCCGGCGCCAAGGAAATGAATTAAAAAAATGAATTAATGCGCCTTTGATAAATAAAGCTTTATGCAAAAAATTTTTTTATACAACACATTAACGCGCCAAAAGGAAGAATTCGTCTCGATTAAAAAGAGCGAAGTCGGTCTTTATACTTGCGGGCCGACAGTTTATAATTATGCCCATCTCGGGAATCTCCGGGCTTATTTATTTGATGATTTTTTAAAGAGAACATTGGAATATAACGGATATTCCGTTGAGCATGTTATGAATATCACCGATGTCGGGCATCTGACCGGAGATATGGACATGGGCGATGATAAGCTGGAATTAGGCGCGAAACGGGAAGGCAAGAGCGCTTGGGACATCGCCGCTTTTTATGAAGAAGCCTTCAAAAAAGATCTCGGATTGTTAAATATTGAACCGGCGGATGTATATTCTCGCGCGACTGATAATATCCCGGAGCAAATCGCTTTGATAAAAGTTTTAGAAGACAAAGGTTATACTTATAAAATTAGCGACGGCATTTATTTCGACACTGCCAAAGTCAAGGACTATAATAAGCTTAGCCATTTGCCGCTTGAAGAATTAAAAGAAGGGGCGCGTGTTGAAATAAATTCCGAAAAGAGAAATCCGACCGACTTTGCTTTATGGAAATTTTCGCCGGCCGGCGCCAAACGCCAGATGGAATGGAAGTCTCCCTGGGGAGTTGGTTTTCCTGGTTGGCATATCGAATGTTCGGCGATGAGTTTAAAGTATTTAAGCGGAAAATTAGATATCCATTGCGGCGGCATCGATCATATCAATATCCATCATACTAACGAAATCGCGCAATCGGAAGCGGCGACCGGAAAGCCATTTTTTAATTACTGGATGCATAACGGGTTTTTAAATATCGCCGGCGGCAAGAAAATGGCGAAGAGCGCGGATAATTTTTTGACACTCGAAAATGCTTTGGTAAAAAAAGGAATAAATCCGCTCGCTTATCGTTTTGCCGCGCTGCAAGTACATTATCGCAAACCGATGGAATATAGCGAGGAGGGCATTAAACAGGCGGCCGAGGGTTTAGAAAGTTTATATTCAGCGGTTGCCGCGTTAAAAAAGTCATTAACCGCGGAAGAAATTAAAAACGGGAAAATTGATTCGATATATAAAGAAAAATTTTTGGAAGCCCTTAACGACGATTTAAATACGCCGCAGGCATTGGCGGTTTTATTTTCGGTGTTAAAGTCGGATTTAATAAAAGTCGATTTATGGGCGACGATTTTAGATTTCGATAGGGCGCTTGGTTTAAGACTCGACGCGGCGGAAAAAGCGGTCGCTTCGGAACTAAAATTTGAAGATATGCCGATTGAAGTTCAAAATCTTATTACTGCTCGTCAGGCGGCGCGGGAAAATAAAAATTGGGGAGAGTCGGATCGTTTGCGAGAAGAAATAAAAAAATCGGGATACACGGTAGAAGACGCGCCGGACGGTTATCGGATTTTGCATTCATAAAATCAACATGTCTAAGGATTTTTGGAAAACATTAAAGAAACGGAATAAGCCGATTTTAGCGCTCGCGCCGATGGCCGGTTTTACCGATTCTGCCTTTCGCCGGATTTGCAAAAAATATGGCGCCGATGTTTTATACAGCGAGATGGCGTCGGCAACGGCGCTTTTTTACAATCAAAACGTAAAGAATAACGCCACTCTTAAGCTCCTGAAGTTTGACCGCCTTAAAGAAAAATATTATGTCGTCCAGCTATTCGGAGCCAATCCGGAGCATTTTGCTGTCGCCGCCAGAATTATCACTAAAGAAGTCAGGCCGGACGGAATCGATATAAATTTCGGTTGTCCGGTGCCGAAAATAATCAAGCAAGGAGCCGGATCGGGACTAATGAAAAATTTGGCCGGCGCGCGAGCCGTTATCGAAGCAGTGTTGGCTAATACCGATTTGCCGGTCTCGATAAAGATACGGGTGAAATCCGGCAGTATCGATGCGCTTGAATTTTTAAAAAATATTTCCGATTTGCCGGTGGCGGCGTTAATGATTCATGGCCGGACTTTGGCGCAGGGGTTTGCCGGTAATCCCGATTGGAAAATTATTAAAGAATCAAGAAAAAATTTTAAAGGCGTGATTTTAGCCAATGGAGGAATTAATGATTTAGCCGGCGCTAAAGAGGCTTTGCGGCAGACGGGCGCCGACGGTTTGGGTCTGGCGCGCGGAGTTTTGGGGCGTCCGTGGTTATATAAAGAAATAAAAAAAGACAAAATTATAAATTTAAACCGGAAACAGATTTTTAAAATCGCGCTTGGACACGCAGAACTGGAGCAGGCGGAAAAAGGGAAGCGCGGTATAGTTGAATTTCGCAAGCATCTGGTTTGGTATATGCAAGGGATAAACGGCGCCTCTAAATTGCGCGAGCAATTGGTAAAAGTAAATACGCTGGCGAATATAAAAAAAATATTAAAATAAAAATATGACTTTATACATAAATACCATTAGCCATGATGAAATAATTATCGAGCTTAGGGACAAAGATAATGTTTCGGCAAGAAAAAAAATTAGCGCGCCGCGAAAGCAATCGGAAAAATTATTGCCGGCAATCGATAAATTATTAAAAATAAAAAAAGTAAAGCTCGATAAATTAACGAAGATTATCGTTGCCAGTTATGGCGGCAGCTTTACTTCTTTGCGTATCGGCGTGATAACCGCCAACGCTCTCGCCTATGCTCTTAATATTCCGGTAGAGGCCGAAGACAGATCAAAAAAGAATAAAGAATTTTCCGGATATTCGATTGTCGAGCCGATATATGACCGTGAACCAAACATCGGAAAAGCGAAAAAATCGTCATTATAGCCTGTGTGTTAACTGTTGAAAACTTTTAGACTATTTTGGCAAATTATTTCTCTAAAATTTAAGCTACTTGTTGATAAGTAGCTTTTTTTATATTTTTTTGCTTATATAAGCTAAAAGAATAGTGTTGACCGTAGGGTGTTAGTGGTGTATAATTAAACTCGTAAGGTGAATTGTGGGGAAAGGTGGTGAATGTGCTTGTCTTTGCCATCTATTCTCGATAAAAGTTTATTATGTTTATTGGAGAATATAATCACAATCTAGACGATAAAGGCCGCTTAGCCATTCCGGTTAAGTTTCGCGCTATTTTAAAAAAAGGAGCAGTTGTTACCAAGGGTTTGGACAATTGCTTGTTTTTGTATTCGAAAGAACAATTTGAAAATATTGCCAAGAAGCTGGCCGCTCTGCCTATCAGCCAAGCCAAAGCCAGAACTTTTAGCCGCCATATGCTAGCCGGCGCGATGGATGTCGATTTTGACAATCAGGGTCGCGTTACTTTGCCGGAGTATCTGCGCGCGTTTTCCGGATTGAAGAAAAAGATAATCGTTGCCGGCTTATATAATCATTTGGAAATTTGGGATGAAGACGCTTGGCACAAATATAAAACCGAAAGCGAAAAGAATAGCAATGCCATCGCTGAAGAACTGGGCGATTTGGGAATTTAAAAAATATGGCTTATTTCCATATCCCCGTCATGTTAACGGAAATTCTTAATTATCTCGATCCGCGTCCGGGGAAAAAATATATTGATTGTACTTTGGGAGGAGCCGGATATACGATTGCTTTAGCCGAAGAAGCGGGCGCTAGCGGGCAGGTGGTCGGAATCGATTTGGATGAACTGGCGATAAAGAACGCGCAAAGATTAATCGGTGAAAAGAAATTAGCAAATATTGTTTTAATAAACGATAACTTTAAAAATCTTAAAAAGGCCATCGGCGAAAGATTTTCGCCGGAAGCTAAATTCGATGGCATAGTTTTTGATCTCGGTTTGTCTTCGGCGCAGCTCGACGATGAAACACGCGGTTTTTCCTTTAAAGGCGATCGCCCGCTTGATATGTCTTTCGGTCCGATAAATTCCAAGTCAACCGAAGAAATAGTCAATACCTATCCGCTGCTTGAATTAACAAGGATATTTCAGGAATACGGAGAAGAAAAACATGCTTATCGGATAGCCAAGGAGATTGTCGAAGCGCGCAAGAGTAAAAGGATAGTTTCGACCGCCGATTTGGTGGCGATAATCGAGAAGGTTGTTCCTTTTCGCTACCGGTCAAAAATACATCCCGCCACGAGAATTTTTCAAGCTTTAAGGATGGAGACTAATGAAGAGTTGCAAATTTTAGCGGATGTCTTGCCGGATGCCGTTAGTCTCTTGAAACCGCATGGTCGTTTGGTCGTCGTTTCTTTCCATAGCGGCGAGGACAGAATCGTTAAGAGATTTTTTAAAGCGAATGAAAATCTGGCGGTATTGACCAAGAAGCCGCTGACGCCGTCGACGGAAGAAATGGCGGCTAACCCGCGCGCGCGGAGCGCCAAGCTCAGAGCCGGGGAAAAGATTTAGATAATTTTTAAATTGATATAAATTTCGTTACTTTATTATGACCAAGGTTATTAACTGCTATCAGGCGCAGACCCAAAAAACAAATCGCGGCAAAAAGATAAATTTAAGAAGTTTTAATATTTTCTTAATGGTTTTTGCTTCGGTTCTCGGAGTTTTCTATCTCGCAAATATCAGCGATTTGGCCGTTAAAGGATTCTCCCTTAAAGAATTAAAAGCGCAGGCCGAAGTTTTAGCCAGCGAGAAGCTCGATAATGAAGAAGAGATAAATAATCTCCAATCTTATTATTCACTAAGTTCGCGCACGCAGAAGTTAAATATGGTGGCGATAGGCGAAATCGAATATCTGCCGGTTACGGCCTCGGTAGTGGCTCGCAAGTAAAAGCGTATGTGGCGCGAAATAAAAAACAAATGTCGTCCGGAAAAAAATAAGATTAGTGTTAATCGTCTCCGTTTGGTTGTGGCGATTGTTTTTTTGTTAAGCGGCGCTTTGATTTATAAATTGTTCTCCGTCCAAATCGGCCAATGCGATTTTTATACGGCTTTAGCCTCTTCTCAACATGAAGTTTATAGCCAATTGGCCCCGGAAAGAGGAAGAATATATTTAAGCGAAACCGTCGACGGCCAAGAAAAGCTTTATCCGCTCGCGACCAATAAGGATTTTGCTTCGCTTTATGTCGTGCCGAAAGAAATTACCAATCCGCAAGAAATGGCTGAAAAATTATATGATTTTTTTGATAAGCCGTCTCTGGAAGCTAAGGATGGAGGTTCTGCGGCTTCATCATCAGTTTTAATATCCACTCTAACATCCGACTCGACGACTAAAGAAGCGGTTTTAAAATCGGCTTCGTCGACGAAAGAGGAGATAATAAAAAACTATTTAAAAAAACTTGATAAGCCCGGAGATCCGTATGAATCTCTGGACAGAAAACTGGGAACCGATGACTTATTGAAATTTTTTGCCTTTTTGGCGTCTACCAGTTCCGCGCCGGTTTCGGCTTCTGATTTGGAACTTAAAAACGGACAAGTCGGCTACAGGAAAGGAGCGACGACGACTAAATTTACGCTTCCCGGATTCGGTTTTGATTTGAAGAAATATCGTTATTATCCGGAGAAAGAAATCGGTTCGCATATTCTCGGTTTTGTCAGTAACGCCGACGATAAGGAAGTCGGAAAATATGGGCTGGAAGAATTTTTTAACGAAGAATTGGCCGGGAAAGCCGGATTCTTGAAATCGGAAAAAGCCGGACAAAGCAACACGATTATCGTCAACGACAGGGAATACGTGAAGCCGGAGAACGGGTCGGATTTAATTTTGACGGTTGATCGCAATATTGAATTTGTCGCCTGCGAAAAATTAAAAGAAGCCGTTAAAAAACATGGCGCCGACGGCGGCAGTGTTATCATAATGAATCCGAAAACCGGGGCGATTATCGCGATGTGTTCTGTTCCCGATTTCGATCCGAACAATTATAAAGACGTTTCCAATATCAGGGTTTTTAATAACCCGGTAACTTTCGATCAATACGAGCCGGGCTCGGTTTATAAGACGGTAACCATGTCGATTGCCGTCGATCAAAATAAAGTATCGCCGTCAACTACTTATAACGACCCCGGAGAAATAATGATTAGCGGTTGGAATAAACCGATTAGAAATTCCGATTTCGACACCAAAGGCGGCCACGGCGTGGTTGATATGAATTTTGTTTTAGAAAATTCTCTAAATACCGGCGCGATATTTGCGATGCGCCAAGTTGGTCCGACCGTCTTCGCCGATTATATAAAAAATTATGGTTTCGGCGAAAAGACGGGAGTTGAATTAGGTTCGGAAAGCTCCGGCAATATCGACAATTTGTTAAAGACCAAGGTTAAAGAAATAGACGCGGCGACTGCTTCTTTCGGTCAGGGAATCGCCGTCACTTCTTTGCAGATGATTATGCCCTATCAGGCAATTGCCAATAAAGGCGTAATCATGAAGCCTTATATCGTAAAAAGCATTGTTCACAACGACGGTAAGCGCGAAGATATACAGCCGCAAAAATTAAGACGGGTAATTTCCGCCCAAACTGCCGGCACGATGTCGGCGATGCTGGTTAATGTCGTTGAGAAAGGCCATTCTAGCAAAGCCTATATCCAGGGTTATTATATCGGCGGTAAAACCGGCACGGCCCAGATTCCTACTCCGGGCGGTTATCTTAAAGATCAGTATATCCATACATTTATCGGAATCGCTCCGATTGAAAATCCGTCTTTTGTCATGTTGACTAAGATGGACAGCCCGAAAGATGTTACCTATGCCGAAGGTTCGGTTGTTCCTTTATGGAAGGACATCGCCGATTTTATTTTAAAGTATTATCAAATTCCAAAATCCAGAAATTAATATGAAGAAATTTTTACAAGCGCGATTGAAGTTTTTTTCCCGGATGATAATTAAAAAATATCAGCCGGTCGTTGTCGGTATTACCGGTTCAATCGGCAAAACCAGTACTAAAGATGCGATAGACAAAGTTCTGCGGGAAAAATTAAGAGTGCGGACGACTTTTAAAAATTATAATAATGAGATAGGTTTACCGCTTACGATTATCGGCCTTAAATCTCCGGGAAAAAATGTTCTCGGATGGTTGGGCGTATTTTTGCGCGCTCTCGGGCTTATATTAATAAGGGATAAAGATTATCCTCAGGTTCTGGTTTTGGAGATGGGTGTCGACCGCCCGGGAGATATGGATTATTTAACGGATATCGCGCCTGTTGATATCGGTGTCGTTACAAATATCAGCTATTCGCATTTGGAATATTTTGGCACGATTCATAGTATCCAGAAAGAAAAGCAAATACTTATCGAAAAATTGGACGCCAAAGGCTTGGCCGTCCTTAATTTCGACAATCAATATTCAAAAGAAATGTCTGCGGTCAGTAAAGCCAGGGTCTTGAGTTATGGTTTAAAAGAAAAAGCGGATCTCCAAGCTCAGGATGTTGTTTATAATTTTACTAAAGAGGGCTACGATCTTTCGGGCATAAATTTCAAATTGAATTATAACGGATCGGTTGTGCCTGTTAATATGAAAAATGTTATGGCGGAAACGGCTATTTATGCCGCTTTGGCCGCCGCCGCCGTCGCTTTGTATTTTGATTTTAATTTAGTAGAAATTTCTAAAGCTTTAAGCGATTTCTGTCTGCCGAAAGGACGAATGAATTTTTTGCCGGGAATAAAACACACCTTCTTAATCGATGATACTTATAACTCTTCGCCGGAATCGGCGCTTTTGGCCATTGATGTTTTAAGAAGAATCAAAGTCGATGCTTCCGCCGGTAAATACGCTGTTTTAGGTGATATGCTGGAAATCGGCAGTTATACCGAAGAAGGCCATGCGCTTGTCGGCAAAAAGGTCTTCGAGAGCGGTATAGACCAGTTGATTGCCGTCGGTGAAAAGGCGCGCGATTTTATTCGCGGCGCCAAAGAAGCGGGAATGGAAGACGAATATATCTTTTATTTTGACCGACCGGAAGAGGCGGGAAGATTCCTGCAAAATCGAATTAAAGCCGGTGATGTGCTTTTGACTAAGGGCTCGCAGGGCGCCCGCATGGAAAAGGTTGTAAAAGAGCTTATGGCCGAACCGCAAAAAGCGCCCGAGCTTATCGTGCGTCAAGAAAAAGAGTGGGAAAACAAATAAAATTTATACGCCGAGTTCCGCCGGTTCGCGTTTATCGCGCTCCGGCGTTTTTAATTGCCAATTGGCCGATTAGTGTTTATACTGGTAGTATATGAAAATATTAATTTTAGGCGGACGCGGAAATCTGGGAACACAGCTGATAAAAGTTTTTTCAGCCGATTTTGAAACCGTTTCGTGGGATCGCGACAATCTCGATGTTTTAGATTTTGCCCTGCTTAGCGAGAGAATAGACGAGTTAGCTCCGGACTTGATTATTAACGCCGTTGCTTATAATGCCGTCGACAAATGCGAAGAAAAAACAGAATACGAATCGGCTCTGAGATTGAATTCTGATTTGCCGGCCGTCTTGGCGGATATCGCTCTGCGCCGCGGCGCGACATTAATCCATTATTCTTCCGATTATGTCTTCAGCGGTACGGAGGAAAAGAAAGAGTTTTCCGAAGAAGATACCCCTAATCCGATTAATCGTTACGGAGAAAGCAAGTTCGCCGGCGAAAGAGAGATTTTAAAACGAGCTGAAAGCGGATTAAATTTTTATTTGATTAGAACCTCAAAATTATTTGGTCCCAAGGGTTCGAGCCCAGTGGCTAAACCGAGTTTTTTTGACATTATGCTTTCCTTGGCTCAGGATAAGAGAGAAATAACAGTCGTTAGCGAAGAATTAAGCTGCTTTACTTACACTCCTGATTTGGCGGCGGCGACCAAAAGGCTTTGGGAACTGGAAATGCCTTGCGGTATTTATCATCTTGTTAACGAAGGCGCTTGCACTTGGTTTGACGGAGCAAAAACGCTCTTTGACTTTAAGCGGATGGACGTGGAAATTAGGGCAGTCAGGAGCGAGAACCTTTTGCGCGCCGCCAGGCGGCCAAAATTTTCCGTTTTAAAGAATTCGAAAGTTAAAAAGATGCGCCATTTTCAAGAAGCTTTAAAAGAATACATGAATAATAAAAACATATGAGAGGGATAATTCTATCAGGCGGTTCGGGAACGCGTTTGCGTCCGTTAACCAAAATTACCAGCAAGCAATTATTGCCGGTTTATCATCGGCCGATGATTTACTATCCCCTTAATACGCTGATTAGAGCCGGGGTTAAAGAAATACTAATAATTGTCGCTCCGGAAAGAGCGGGCGATTATCTTAATCTTCTCGGTTCGGGCAAGGAATTCGGGGTTAAATTTACTTATGAAATTCAAGACAAACCGGAAGGTTTGGCCCAAGCTTTTCTAATCGGAGAAAAGTTTATCGATAAAGACGATGTGGTTATGATTTTGGGCGACAATATTTTTGAAGATGATTTTTCCGAAGATATCAAAAATTTTAAAGGAGGCGCCAAGATTTTTGCCAAGAAAGTTTCCGATCCGGAAAGATTCGGCGTGGTCAAATTCAATGACGCGATGCGGGCGGAAAAAATTATCGAAAAGCCGCAAGAATATCTTAGCGATTACGCGGTTACCGGGCTGTATGTATATGATAGTCGCGTCGTCGAAGTAGCCAAAGGAATAAAAGCCAGTTCGCGCGGCGAGCTGGAGATAACCGATGTAAACAATTGGTTTTTAGACAGAGGCGAAATAGAGGTGGCAGAAGTCAAAGGGGAGTGGCTCGATGCCGGAACTTTTGATAGCTTGCTTAAAGCGCAAAATTTTGCTAAAGAAAAAATGGCCGATAAAATGGTTATTTAATATGAAATTAGTCGTCGGATTTTTAACTTATAACGATTCTAGCGCCAAATATTTGCCGGATTTTTTGCCGAGCCTTAAAGATGCGCTTGATTTTTTAGAGCCTGGAGATTATAGGGCGTTAGTTTTCGATAATAGCGAGAAGAACAATAATATAAACAAGAAAGAGATTGAATCTTTTAGCGAGAAGAATGGTCTGTTTTTAGAATATATCTCCGCCGACAGCAATCTCGGCTTCAGTCGCGCTTATAATATTCTTATTCACTCCGCCGCGCGCTTAGGGGCGGAATATTTTTTTGTCGTCAATCCCGATACGGTTTTAGAAAAAAACACCATATCTGAATTAATCTCGGCTCTTGATCGAAACCAAGAACTCTCTTCCGTTTGTCCAAAAATTCGTCGTTGGGATTTTGCCGCCAATACTAAAACTAGAGTTATTGATTCCTGTGGCTTGGTTGTTAAACCCGGTTTGCGTTTTTTTGATCTGGGCCAAGGAGAAAAAGATGACAAGCGTTTTGATTGTTATAATATTCTTGGACCGTCGGGTGCGGCCGGGATGTTTCGATTAAGCGCCCTAGAAAAAGTTAAAGATAACAACCAATACTTCGACGAGAGATTTTTTATGTATAAGGAAGATTGCGATTTGGCCTACCGGTTATTTTTAATAGGCGCCAAATCGGCGCTGGTGCCGAGCGCGATAATGTACCATGATCGTACGGCGGCTTCATCCGGCGGCGGTCCATTGCGAAGAATAGGTGATCGGAAAAAAAAGAGCCGTCAAGTTCGTTCCTGGTCATTTAGAAACCAACATTTAATATTTGTCAAACATTGGTCTAGCCAAAATTTTATCAGTCGATTTATAATTATTTTTAGAGTTTTTGTCTTTGGTATATTTTCGCTTATATTAGAGCAATATCTTCTAAAAGAGTATAAAAATATCCGCGCTTGCTTTCGTGGGTTGACTAATACAAAATAATATGATAGTGTAAGTTTACACTAAGAAAAATTTATAAGTCTTTTTTTTATGGAAAATTTACTAGAAAAGATAATAATCGATAAAAAATCCGAAGAATTGGCTCGTCTTGACGCTATCAAGATTGTTAACTCTTTATTTTCTGAATTATTGGACCGCGAAAAGGATATCTTGTCGCGTCGTTTTGGTTTGGGCGGCGATAAAGGCGAAACTTTGGAAAAAATTGGCAGTCTGCATAAGTTAACCAGAGAAAGGGTTAGACAGATTGAATCGGCCAGTATCAAGAAGATAAAGAAGTTGGAAACTTTAGGAAACTCCATTGAGATTTTAGAAGGAGTTGTCCGCGATTTAATAAATGAACATGGCGGTTTAATACGACGCGATTATCTATTGGACATTTTAACGGTTATGGCTCTGGAACTCGGCGATGAAAATAATACGGACAGTTCTGATTACGAAAAGAATAGGGCCGCTTATCGCAACCATTTTAATTTTTTGATTTCTAAATTAATGGAAGAAAATTTAGAATTAGTCGGCGACAATGACGAATTCAACGCTTCTTTTAAATTAAAAGACGAAGAAGTCGGTTATTTTAAAGAACTGGCGGATGATTTATTGAAAAACATCGAGACTTTAAAGAAGACTTATACTACCGAAGAATTGTTAAAATTATTAAAAGAACTTGATTCCTATAATAAATATCAGGAGAAAATCGGTTCTATCAGACAGGTTAATATTTTCCCGGTTTTCAAAAGCAAGGTTTTCCCGGATAAAGCTGAAATTATAAATAACAATAAAGTTTTATACTCTTTAATGCAGGCTATTAAAAATATCGAGCAGAATAAATACGGCGAATGGGGAATAGCTAATTCCGAAGAAATAAAACCAAAAACGGTGAATGACAAGATTTATCTTATTTTAAAACACGAAGCAAAGCCTCTTCACTTTACGGAGATAGCTTCAAAAATAAATGAGATGGGATTTGATAAGAAAGTAGCTAATGCCGCCACTGTCCACAACGAGCTTATTCTCGATGATCGCTATATCCTTGTCAGCCGCGGCACTTATGGGCTTAAGGAATGGTCTAAATAATAAAAATATTAGATAAAATATCTGAAATATAGGCAGTAAACATGAAGTCCGGCCGGAAGCGGCCGGACTTTTTGTTTTTCCTAAAAAAATATGGTAAAATATGTATGTTGAAATAATAAAGGAAGTATGGATATAGTTGTTAATTTAGCCGTCTTTGAACGCTTTTTTAATTTGCCCCCCGAGCAGATGCTCTGGGCTCTTTTTGTTAATTTCGGTTGGATATTCCTTGGTATTATTTTTCTTTACGGAGCACGGGAGGTCTGGCTTAATTATATCGAAGAGAAATGGTCTCTCGGGCATAAGTATGTTTTGTTGGCAATCGATATTCCCAAGGGCAATGAGCAATCGCCAAAAGCGGTTGAGAATATGTTCACCTATCTAGGCGGAGCCCATGGCACTCAGAATTTTTATGAAAAATGGTTCGAGGGCCAATATCAAAAATCTTTTAGTTATGAAATTGTCAGTCTTGAGGGCTACACGCAATTTTTAATAAGAACACCGGTTGAATTCCGTAATTTAATCGAGTCTTCCGTCTATTCGCAATATCCCGATGCGGAAATTTCCGAGGTCGACGACTATACGGAAAATGTGCCTAAAAGTTATCCGGATAACGAGTGGGATTTATTCGGCGCGGAATTTATTTTGCAAGACTCGTGGTATTTGCCGATAAGAACTTATCAGGACTTTGAACATCAGATGGGACCGAGTGAAACTCAATTTAAAGATCCAATGGCGACTCTAATGGATTTGTGCGGTTCTTTGCGTCAAGGAGAACAATTATGGTTTCAGATAATAGTTCAGCCGACGGGATTCGATTGGGTAAAAGAAGCGGCGGAAGCGGCGGATAAGTTGATGGGCCGCAAGAAAAAAGCCAAGCAGGGCATAGCCATAAAAAGCTTGGAGGCTATCGGTAATGCGAGCGAAATAATTTATCCTATTTGGCAGGATATTGATTCAAGCAGCAAAAAAGAAGAAAAACCGAAGACGATGCTTGATTTAACTCCGAAGGAGAAGGAACAAGTCGAAGGTATTTTTATGAAAGCCACTAAGCTCGGTTTTAACTCTAAAATCAGAGTTGTTTATATGGCCAGAAAAGAAGTTATGGATAAGGCAAAGGTCTTCAATGGATTTGTCGGCTATATAAAACAATTTGGCGCTCTTGGTATGAACAGCTTTAAGCCGGATGTTAAAAAGACCATGACAAAAACTGTTTATTTTAGAAGGAAACCTCGGTTAATCAGAAAAAAGAGAAATCTTTTTAATAATTACATAAATCGTTCGACCAATGGCCGGGACATGTATCTTCTAAACATTGAAGAATTGGCGACTCTCTGGCACTTTCCGATTGAGGCTAATGTAAAATCGCCTTTGGTCCAAAAAGCTCCGGGAAGAAAAGCCGATGCCCCATCATCTTTACCTATTATAAACGACGATACTCCTTTGCCGGCGGATATTTTTAGCGGACCGAGAGATAACTTTGAAGACGGAGAAAAAGGTCTGCTTGGCGACATCCGCAAAGACTCGGGAGCGACGCCGCCGCCTAATTTGCCGATTGTTTAACAATAAAAATATAAACACATGCGTATCGGAATAGACGCCCGTTTCTATGGCCCGGTCGGTAAAGGACTGGGAAGGTATACTCAGGAAGTGGTAGACAATATAATCAAAATATCAAGCGCTGAAAGCGCTGGTTTTGATTTTGTGATTTTTCTAAGTCCAGATAACTTTGACGAATTCGTTTGCGCGCAGACAAATATTAAAAAAGTTTGTTTAAAAATGAGATGGTATTCTTGGCAGGAGCAAATATTATTGCCTTTTCGTATTTGGCGCGAGAAGGTTAATTTAATGCACTTTCCCCATTTCAATGTGCCTTTATTCGTTCCGGTAAAGTTTGTGGTTACTATCCACGATTTGATTTTGACGCATTTTCCGACGCGTCGCGCCACAACCCTCAACCCGTTCGTTTATCGTTTGAAAAATTTGGCCTATCGTCTGGTTATCGTTAATGCCGTTAAGCGCTCGAAAAAAATAATAACCGTTTCCGAGTTTACGAAAAAAGACATAATTGAACAATTTAAAGCGCCGGAAGATAAGATTATAGTTACCTATGAAGGGGTGGCTAATTTAGCCAAAGGCCGCGATTCTTTGTTTGTCGCGAAATTAGATAACCAGGAGACTTTAGAACAATATCATATCCCTAAAAATTTTCTTTTATATGTCGGCAACGCTTATCCTCATAAAAATTTAGAAACTCTTCTGGAGGTTTTTGCGAAATTACTTGATAGTCGCGCCGATTTGCGCCTAGTATTGGTCGGCAAGGAAGATTATTTTTATGAGCGCTTGCGCGATAAAGCTCGGACTCTAAATATCTGGCAGAAGGGTAATAACAATAGCCCGGTTATTTTCCCCGGGTATGTTTCCGACGCGCAGCTGGAAATTTTTTACCAGGAAGCAAGGGCTTATGTTTTTCCTTCTTTATACGAAGGTTTCGGTTTGCCGCCTCTGGAAGCGATGGCTAGGAATTGCCCGGTGGCCAGCTCCGACCGGTCGTCCTTACCGGAGATATTGGGTGATGCGGCCGTTTATTTCAACCCTGAGGATAGAGATGATATGGCAGATAAAATAAAACGCCTATTGGACGATGAGGGTTTTCGGGAGTCTTTGATAGCCGCCGGATTAAAACAGGTTAAAAAATATAGCTGGTGGGAATGCGCCAATAAAACTCTCGATGTTTATAAAAAAGTTCTAAATGTCTAAAGGAAAAATAAAATTTAATAACGAAAATAATTCAAAGAATATCGAAAATCGGTTTGCCGGTTTTGTCGTTGACTTGCGCCAAAAAATAAATAGCGAAAATAAGCCGGCCGAGAAAATGGAGCAACCAAAAAAAACCGAACATTCAGGCGGGTATAATTTTAAGTCGCCACGAGGCAATAATCGGAGCTTTAAATTAAATTTGCTTAAAAAAAATAAGAAATCATTTTTCGAGAATCTTGGCCGGAAGTTTAGGAGGACTATAAAAAAATATTTTTCCGGCAGCGCCGGTTCCTGGATGGAATTTTTAAACGAAAAATCGCGGCTTTTTGAAACAGCCGCCAAATTGGATCTTGGGTCATTTCGAAGGAAGAATCTTTATAAGAAAAGAATGGAGACAGCGGAAACGAAAGTTGTCTGGTATCGTTCAATCCTTTCTTTTGTTATTGTTTTAATATTGATTGTGATTCCGTTTAAACTCCTTTCTTATTTTAATATTTTTAATATCGACAAACTGGAAGCGCAGATAGTCGCCCGTTCGCAATCCGCTGTCCTTAATTTAATGGCCGCCGCCGATGCCGCCGGCAAAATGGATTTTAAATCTTCAGCTTCCGAATTTAAAAATGCCGCCGGTGACTTTGTCTCCGCCGGGCAAAAGTTGAATGATATCAGCGACTCGCTTTTATTTTTAGCGTCTTTATCAGACAACCCGAAGTTGAAATTAGCTTCGGAGAGTAAAAAATTCTTGGCTGCGGGAGCTATCGCCTCTTCTTTGGGCGGTAATTTGGTTATGGCAACCGACAGTTTGTTCGCCGGCAATCAAGAGAATTTTTCCGCTTCGCTCGATAAATTTATTTATTACGGCGAGTCGGCTCTTGAAGATTCAAAAAGGCTAAAAAAGGGTCTGGCTAAGATAGATGTTAATAATTTGCCGGAAGAATATCGGGAGAAGTTTGCCGCTTTATCTGAACAAGCCGGCGCCCTTAGTGAAAATCTGGGTAATTTTGTCGGCGCCGCCAGCAAGCTCAAGAGTATTTTAGGGGCGACTGCGGATAAAAGATATCTTCTTGTCTTTCAAAATAACTCTGAATTGCGCGCGAGCGGCGGATTTTTAGGGAGCTATGCGTTAGTTGATATCCGCGACGGTAAAATTCGTAATTTAGAAGTTCCCGGAGGCGGTTCTTACGATACCGAAGGCGGAATGAATGTCCGCGTGGTCGCTCCCGAACCGCTCTGGCTGGTTGATCCGCTTTGGCATTTTTGGGACGCTAATTGGTGGCCCGATTGGCCGACGACGGCTAAAAATTTAATGTGGTTTTATGGAAAAAGCGGCGGGCCGACGGTTGACGGAGTAATCAGTTTGACTCCAACGGTCGTGGAAAGATTATTAAAGATTACCGGTCCGATAGACATGACAAACGAATACGGATTAGTTATTGATTCCGATAATTTTTGGGAAGTTACGCAAAAGATTGTTGAACAAAAGAATATAATTATGGACAATCCGGAAAACCCCGACGTCTTGGCCGGTATTCCGGCGACCTCTACTGTTTTAGAATCAAGCCTGCCCCTTAAACAGAATTTGGAAATTAATAGTGATAATAAACCCAAGAAAATTATCGGCGACTTGATGGCTCGAATTATGGAGATTCTGCCGAGCAAGCTGACTAAAAATAATTTAGTCGATATTTTAGCGATGTTTGAAGACAGCTTGGCGGAAAAACAAATCCTTTTCTACTTTAACGATCCCGCCCTTCAGGCAGAAATTACTAAGCATAATTGGTCCGGAGAAATAAAGGATGCCGATTATGATTATCTTATGGTAGTCGACACCAATATCGCCGGTCAAAAAACCGATCGTAAAATAGAGGAAAAGATAGAACATTACAGCGAGATAGGAATAGACGGTTCGATTGTTGACATGGTTAAAATTACCCGCGTCCATAAAGGAGTGAAAAATGAGCCTTTAACCGGCGTCCGCAATGTCGATTGGCTAAGAGTATATGTTCCTGCAGGGAGCGAACTTTTAGCGGCCGAAGGTTTTAAAAAACCGGACGAAGAATATTTTGATGAAAAACCAGACTCTTCTTGGCAAGAAAATAAATTGGTAAAAATTGAAAACGAAGCGTCGATTGATGAAACGAGCGGAACGAAAATCTATTTAGAAAATAATAAGACCGTCTTTGCCAATTGGGTTATGGTTGACCCCGGCGAGAGTGTTACTGTTACGCTTAAATACCGCTTGGCTTCAAATTTTTTGACAAATGACCGGTCCGATAATTGGCTGGAGAAACTTAATGCGCTATTAAATCCCGATGAAGATTCCCCGGTTCCTTATAGTTTGGTTGTCCAAAAGCAGCCGGGCGCGATACCGAGCGAATTTTATAGCCGTTTGACGCTGCCTCTTGGTTGGGAAATATTCTGGAGCGACGCGGGCAAGTCAAGCGCCGCCGGACAGGAAATCAATGATCGGTTAAATTCAGATAAATATTGGCCGATTTTAATAAAAAAATAATATTTCGAATATGAGCGAAGAAAAAAAAATAAAAAAAATATTGCGCGTCGCTAAAGAAGATTACTCAAGCCTGTCGGCTTTTGTCGAGCGCCCTGTACCGACGGAACGGGAAGTGTCTAGTTTTGAAAGCGCGATTAAGCGGGAGGCTCGCAGTCAGGAGATAGATACGCATCTTTCCGAAATCTATACCGATAAAAAAGGCAAGCTTGTCGATGTTAAAAAGATGAAAATAAAACGTCGTCAGTTGGCTATTATCCGCTTCTTTAAAAAACTGTTGATTTTAACTTTACTGGTCGGAGCGGGCTATTTCGCTTATATATATTTTTTTGATAAATCCAGCGACGTTAATTCTTTAGAAATAAACATTAACGCTCCGGAAAAAGTTATTGTCGGCGAAGAATTTTCCTATGTTATCGATTATCATAATCCGAGCAAATTTATTTTTAGAAATGTTCATCTGGAAATACAATACCCGGAAAATTTTATTTTAACGGACAGCTCGATAAAGCCGGATAGCGGCAATTACGGTTGGAATCTGCCGAATCTTGAACCGGGAGCTAACGCCGAGTTGAGCGTTACCGGAAAGTTGATAAGCAAACCGGATTCGGTTAATATCATCACTTCGCGTTTAAGCTATCTGCCTTCCGATTATTCCAGCCAGTTTAAAAAAGAAGCTTCGGCCTCAACCGTGATTAACGGTTTAGGTTGGAGCGCCGATCTGCTTTATAGCAACACCGCTTTTCTAAATCAAGACAATGAAATTGTTTTAAGTTTATCGGATGTAGAAAATAACTATCTCGGGGATTTTAATTTAACTTTTTCTTTGCCGGAAGAAACTAATGTTGCTATCGCTTCCGATTTGATTGACAAAAATGGATCATCGACCGATTCTACAAGTTCTATTAAAGCGGTGAAAGCCGGCGGGGTAAGTTGGAAAATAAGCGGTCTGAGCCGGGAAGCGGGACGTCAGGAAATTCCGATCACTTATAAAATAAACACAAAAATAGAGAAACCGGAGATTATCGTTCGCTTGGAAAAGAAATTGGAAGACGGTCAAGCCTATGTTTTCTGGGAAAAATCCATTCAACCGGAGCTAGTTAAAAGCGATCTTAATTTAGAGATGTCCGTCAATGGCGTTAAAGCGGATAATGCCGTAAATTTCGGTCAAACTTTGGATTATTCGATCAGTTATAACAATAAAGGCGAGGGCTCGTTTAAAGATGTTGTTATTATGGCTGTTTTAGGAAGTGATTTCGTTGATTTCAATTCTTTAAAGATGAAAGACAAGGGAAATCTGAACGAGCAAACCATAACTTGGACAAAAAATGAAATTCCGGCATTGGCAGAAATTAAGCCCGGGCAGGAAGGTTCAATAAATTTTTCCGTCAATTTGGCGGCGTTTAGCGATGATAATTTAGGCAAGGAACTGAGCGTTAATTCCTATGCCCAGTATAGCGTTAATAACCAGGCGGTGAAAAATACCGACAATAAAAGCAATACAATAACCAGTCGGATAAACAGCGATTTAAGCCTAAGTGAACGTATTCTTTATTTTAATGAAGATAATATGCCGGTCGGCTCCGGGCCTCTGCCTCCGAAAGTCGGAGAGAAGACTAGCTTTAAGGTTTATTGGGTTGTGAAAAACAATTTGCATGAACTTTCGGACGTAAAAGTTATTTTTAACTTGCCGGCCAATATTAATTTTGACGAAAAAAATTACACTAATGTCGGCAGTCTTTATTACGATGCCGCTTCCCGCCGAGTAATTTGGGAAATAGGACGATTGCCGGTTTCGGTTTATCGCGCCGACGCGGAGTTTAATATAAGCGTTACCCCTTCGACCGCCGACCGCGATAAGATACTGGTATTGTCTCCCGGCTCGACAGTCGAGGCTCTCGATACGGAAACAAAAAATGTTATCAGTAAAAAGACTTCCGCCAAAACCACAAAACTCGAGGATGATGATATCGTTAACTTAAATAATTCAGCCGGAAGAGTGCAGTAATCCTATGTTTAAATTGATAAAAACAACCAAGTCCGGAGTCAGACAGGGGGTTTTAAAAACGCCGCATGGAACTTTGCGCACGCCTTTTTATATGCCGGACGCCACCCGTGGTTTTATAAAATTAACCGCGAACGACGAAGTGGCGCAAACCGGCACGGAAGCTTTAGTAGTTAACACTTTTCATCTTTATCTCCAGCCGGGACTCGATATTATAAAAAAAGCCGGCGGCATCCATAAATTTATGAATTGGTCCGGACCGCTGTTATCAGACTCGGGCGGTTTTCAAGTTTTTTCCTTGATTCATAAGAATCGACAGATGGGCAAAATCGATGACGAAAAAGTTATTTTTAAATCGCCGCTTGACGGCTCCAAACACGAGTTAACTCCGGAAAAATCTATTCAAATTCAATTCGCTCTCGGTGTTGACATGATGGTTTGTCTCGATGATTGTCCGCCAAACGAATTTTCCCGCATCGATATGGAGAAAGCGGTCGCGCGCACTATCGCCTGGGCGAAGCGTTGTAAAAAGGAATATCAGAAACAAATAAAAAAAAGGAAGTTAACCGGCTCGCGAAAACCGCTTTTATTCGCCGTGATTCAAGGAGGCGCGGAAATTGATTTAAGAGAAAAGTGCGCTCGGGAATTGGCAGCAATCGGTTTTGACGGTTATGGTTTCGGCGCGCGGCCGATTGATAAAGACGGAAATTTTTTGGAGGAAGTTTTAGTAAAGACAGCTTCCTTTATTCCGGAAACGGCTTTGCGCTTTGCTTTAGGCATCGGCACCCCGGAAGATATATTGCGTTGCGCTAAAATGGGCTGGGACATGTTTGATTGTGTCATCCCGACCAGGGAAGGCCGCCACGGAAAACTTTTTATCGCCGAAAAAGGCGGGCAGTATTCCAATATCAATATAAATAATGCTCGTTTTTCCTCTGATTTTTCGCCGATTAATAAGAAAAGCGGGATTAAAGAGCTAAAAACAAATTCTAGAGCTTACCTCCACCACCTTTTTAAACTCAATGAACTATTAGGGCAGAAGATGGCCAGTTTAAATAATTTAGAATTTTACCAGGATATTTTAGTCCGGCTTCGACGTTCTTAATTTGAAGCTTATGATTCAATTGTTGATTTCTTTTATTTTTTCGGTTATCGCGCTTATCTTCGGGCACGTCGCTTTTTGGTTTTCTTTGGCTAATCTTTTCTCGGTGTCTGACGATTTTAAAACAGCGGCGGCTCTGGCAATTTTATTTATGTTCTTGAGCGTTGTTCTTTCTTCATTTTTAATCCATAAAAAAGATAGTGTGGCGGCGCGCTGGTATTATTTTATATCTTGTTCTTGGATTGGATTATTGGTTAATCTCTGTTTAATGGCTTTAGCGCTGTTTGCGTTAAAATTTATCGGTTGGATTTTTAATTTTTCTCTGTCGTCTCTTGTAATCGCCTTGATATTTTTTGGCGGCGCTTTTTGCCTTTCTCTTTTAGGAATCTACAAAGCCTTTTTCCCTAAAGTCGTTTCCTATGAAGTTAAGATTAAAGATTTGCCGGAGAGTTGGGATAATAAGACCGTTGTCCAAATTTCCGATATCCATCTCGGTCCGGTATACCGTAAAAAATTTTTTGAGCGCTTGCTTGATAAGATTCAAACCTTGAATCCGGAAGCGGTTTTTATCACCGGCGATCTGTTTGACGGCATGGAATCGGATTTCGGTTGGGTCAATCATCCTTTTACAAAAATTAAGGCGCCGAAAGGAATTTATTATTCATTTGGCAACCACGATCTCTATTTGGGTTTTGAGCGAGTAATTGATATTTTAAAAGATAATCCCGTTACGATTCTTGCCGACCGAATGATAATAGTTGACGGTTTGCAGATAATCGGGATAAACTATTCATTTAACAAAGATTTTGATTTGCAAGCGGCGATTTTAAAACAAGTCGGTTATGATCGGAAGTTGCCGAGTATTCTTTTATTCCACGAACCGAGGCATGTCCGTTTTGCCAAAGAAGCGGAAATCGATTTACAATTGTCCGGACACACCCATAACGGCCAGCTTTTTCCTTTTAATTATCTGGCGAAGCTGATGTATGGCGGCCATGGCTACGGTCTTTTTAAAGATCAGGATTTTTCTTTGATTGTTAGTGCCGGCGTCGGCACTTGGTGGCCGCCGATGAGAACAAGCGGCCGGAGCGAGATAGTAAAAATTATTCTTAAGAAAAAATAAAATGAATTTAGAAAAATTATCCGAAATTTTACAAGTTGAGCCGAAATATCGTTTTTCCCAGGTTAATAGAGCTGTCTGGCAGGATTTCATTTCTTCTTGGCGCGAGGTTTCTAATTTGCCGAAAAGTCTTAGAGAAAAATTAGAAGAGGAATGTCCTTTGGAGATTAAGGCGGAACTGGAAGCTAATAAGAGTAAAAATAAGAGCATTAAAGCTTTGATTACTCTCGGCGACGGCGAAGCGATTGAAACTGTTTTAATACGCCAGAAAGACAAGCGCAATACCGTTTGTGTCTCTGCGCAGGTTGGGTGCCCGCTGGCTTGCGAATTTTGCGCTACCGGAAAATTCGGCTTCCGTCGCAATCTGACTTCCGCGGAAATTGTCGAACAGGTTGTTTTTTGGGCGCGTTATTTGAAAGCGGAAAATAATGGCGGTAAAGTCGATAATATCGTTTTTATGGGCATGGGCGAGCCGTTTTTAAATTATGCGGAATTTATCAAGGCCGTTAAATTTTTGAATAATCCGGAAACTTTCAATATCGGTTCGCGCCGGATGTCCGTTTCGACAGCCGGTATTGTCGAGGGCATAAAAAAACTGGCCGGGGAAAAGATACAGATAAATTTAGCCATTTCGCTTCACGCCGCCAATGAAAATTTGCGCAAAGATTTGATGCCGATAGCGAAAAAATATAATTTGCACGAAATTTTAAAGACTGTCGATAACTATATCGCGAAAACCGGCCGGCGGGTGATGTTTGAGTATCTGATGATAAAAGAGGTTAATGACAGCGATAAAGACGCTATTGAGTTGGCAAAAATAATGAGGCACCCTTTATATATGGTTAATTTGATTCCCTATAATGAAACCGGGAGATTTAAGTCTTCAAGTCGCGAACGGATTGAAAAATTTAAAAAAATTTTAGAAGACGCCGGCGTAGCCGTGACTGTGCGTTTAAGTTTTGGCGCGGATATAACCGCCGCTTGCGGACAGTTGCGCGGCCGGAAAAAATAAATCCTTTGATTATTTAATGGAAAAGAGAATAATTTTAAACGAACAACTCATAATTTATAAGTTGAAGATAAGTAATCGCGCCAGGCATATCCGTCTGGCCGTTTATCGTAATGGCGATTTAGTTATAACCTGCCCGAAAGGCTTTAAAGTTGGGGCGATTGAGGATTTTATCAGAAAGCAAAGCGCTTGGATAACCAAGAAAAAGAAATACTTTACCGATCTTGGCGCCGGACCGCTTGATTATTTAACACGGCAAGATTATTTTAACAAGAAGGAAGAGGCGCGCGTCTTAATTTCTAAGCGCTTGGAGTATTTTAATTGTTTTTATGATTTTAAATATTTAAAAATTAATATTCATAATCAAAAAACACGTTGGGGAAGCTGTTCGCGCGATGGAAGCTTGAATTTCAATTTTCGCTTGCTTTATCTTCCGGAATCGATACGCGATTATGTTATCGTACACGAACTCTGCCATCTAAAGGAGCTCAATCATTCTTCTCGTTTTTGGTCTTTAGTTTCTTTGGCGATTCCCGATTTTCGGGATTTAAAAAAGAAATTAAGGGTTTTTGGTTAGCGCCTGGCTCCATATTCTGATATAATGTTTTTATAATAAATAAAATATAAAAAATTTATGTTTATTTTATCTTCGTTACCTTATGATAAATCGGCGCTTGAACCGCATATTTCCGCCCGCACAATCGATTTTCACTACGGGAAACACCATCAAACCTATGTCGACAACCTTAATAAATTAATTGCCAACACGGAATTTGAAACCATGAAACTTGAAGATATAATTTTAAAAACGGCCGGCAGCTTAAACCAGGCGGCGGTTTTTAACAATGCCGCGCAGGTCTATAATCATGATTTTTTTTGGCGCAGCCTTAAACCGACCGGAGAAATTTCGGAACCAAGCGCGGTTTTAAACTCTTTAATAGAAAAGTCTTTCGGAAGTCCGGAGAACTTTTATAATGAATTTAAGGCGGCTGCTATCGGACAATTCGGCAGCGGGTGGGTTTGGCTGGTTAAAGACGGAGAAAATTTAAAGATAATAAAAACCGCTAATGCCGATACTCCTATTGTCCATGGTTTAAAACCACTTTTAGTAATCGATGTTTGGGAACATGCCTATTATCTCGACTACCAGAATCGTCGCGGCGATTTTGTCGGTAACGCGATGAGTAATCTTTTAAATTGGAAATTTGCGGAAAGCAATCTTCAGTAAATAAAATAGCAATAAAAAGTAAATTCTATGTATCAAAGTCCATATAAAAAAATAAAGCCGAAAGCGCACGGTCCGTATACGGAAATTTATCTGATTAGACATTGCCATCCTGACTACAAGAAAGAAAAGAAGCTCGGCGAGAAGAATATGCCCTTATCAACAAGGGGTCTCGAACAAAGAAAATTTCTAACAAAGAAGTTGTTGTCGATGAAGATTAATCGAATTTATTCCAGCGAAATCGTCCGCGCCCTTGAAACCGCCGCCGCTTATTCTAAAGCAGAGAAGAAGAGAGTGTTCATCGACGCGCGTTTAAATGAAATCGACTGGACGCATTGGGTTAAGGTAAAGTATTTCAATATGTCCGAAAAGACGCGCGCGAAAAAATTCAAGCAATATCGCGCCCTCGATAAACAATTGGACGAAATCCAAACGGTTGCTCGGAGAGCCCTGGCGGATATTTATAGAGATAATAAAGGGAAGAGCGTTGCCGTCTTTTCCCACGGAAATTTTATAAAGGCTCTTATAACCGGAATTCTCAACGCCGACATTATCGGTTTTCTGTCTTTGGAAATATTTCAATCGTCAATCACCAAGTTATTGATTGATCGCGACGGTTTTGTGAGGATAAATTATATAAACAACGTTGACCATCTGCCTTGGGCTATAAACGAGGATTTATATAAGACTTTGATAGATTAAGTATTTAGAAAAATGTCCGGCCGTCAAATAAAATTAAAGTTTTTTGTTTTCTTAGTTAGCTTGGCGGCCGGCGCTTCTTTTTTTTGTTTTTCTTCGCCTGCCGATGCTTCCTCCGGTCTAAGCGGCCGGATACTTATTCAAGTTCAAGATAAAGGTCAAGCCTGGTATGTTAATCCGACGGATAATAAACGCTATTACCTTGGCCGTCCGGAAGACGCCTATGCGGTTATGCGCGCCTTCGGTTTGGGAGTTTCCAATGCCGATTTTGATTATTATTTAGGAAAAGCGCCGGCTCGATTAGCCGGTCGTATTTTACTTAGAGTTCAGGATAAAGGCCAAGCTTATTATGTCGATCCGGTAAAACTCAATTTACATTATCTCGGCCGTCCGGCCGATGCGTTTAATGTGATGAGAACTTTTGGTCTCGGAATAACCGATAACGATTTATTAAAAATTGCCATCGGAGAGACCGGTACAGGCGCCGCCGATAAAGAGAGCGTCCTCGAAAACGTTTCAGCGGCGGAAGAAAGCAATTTTTTAAGAAAATTTTTGTTTAAATATAAAAATAATAATTACGAATTGAGTTATTCATTTTCTCCGAAATTATACGCCGCCTACAAGACTTCCAGTAAAGTTTATACCTACACGTCCGTGTCCGGAAAATTAGAAAGCGATATTAGGGATGAATTTTATGGTCTTTTTTTAAAGATAAGGAATGATGATTATACTATTGATTCAATAATCGCCCAGCTTAGAGAGATGGCAGTGATAAATAAGTGGACGGATGATGAGTTACTTGAAGCGGCCGTCGCCCTTGTCCAATATATTCCCTATGATGATGTAAAAATAGTGAATAATCCTCAAGCCAATAATAATCCCTATTTTCCTTACGAGACTTTGTATCTTGATAAAGGGGTTTGTTCCGATAAGACTTTTTTGGCTGTGGCCATATTGCGCCGATTGGGCTATGGCGCCGCGATTTTGGATTTTCCCGATCGTAACCATACCGCCTTGGGCGTCGCTTGCCCGACAGAACATTCTCTTAACGGCTCCGGTTATTGCTATGTCGAGACAACTAATTATTTTCCTTTTGGGATTATCCCGCAAAGTATTAATGATGGCTTAGCGCAGAGTTCGGACGGTTTTTCCGATATGTTTAATGTTCAGAATCTCGGCGCGGTTGAGATTTATCAGAAAACAAGCGGTAAAACATATCAAGGGTTATCCGTTATTTATTCCCGCGTAGCCGATTTAAGGGCGATTAAAAATGAGTTAGATGCCTTGAACGTGGCAATCGAAGAAATGAATATCTCTTTAAAAAATAAAGAAAGTGAAATAACGGCTATGAGGGAAAAAATTGACGGCTATTACAATAACGGACAGATTGATGAATATAATAATCTGGTTCCGATTTTTAATTCTTTAGTTAGTGTTTATAATAATGAGCTAACCGCCTATAAAGAAAAAGTGAGTGAATATAATTCTCGGGCAAGCGCGCTTAATCTCGCGGTTAAAAGTTTTTACCAAAAATAAAAAACCGATAAGTGTGAAACTTACCGGCCTTTATTTTGAGACATTTTTCCATTTTCCTTTTACTCTTCGTAGCAACAAACGCAAGCATCATAAGATGAAACAGCAGCCATATTATTAAAAAACAGGAACATAAAGAGAACTAACCCAATTATCCCCGTGATTAATACCATAGCGTTGCCACCAATGATGAGGAGCGGTATCGCCACCACGGTGGTTAGTAAGGATGCTATAATACTAATAACACAAGCATCAAATACTACTTGTGATATTCTCAGGAATCTCTCTTCTCGAAAACTTTCTGAATCATAATTATCTAAATTCAGAATAGCACCTGACATCGAGAAGTAAAACACTGCTATCCATACAAATGTAGAATCTATTTTTAAAATAGAAGCTATTAAATAAGCCAAGATAGCCGAAGCTAGAGAGATAAGGGCTTTGCCACCCCAGAATTCAGTCCAAAAAATTGATTTTAAGGACCTGACTAATTTTATGGATTTTCTCCATAAAAGTTGAATTTTAAAGGACTTTTTCATTATTTTCATTATTGTCAGTGTTAAGGGTTTATAATTTTTATTCCATTTCAGTTATTAAATAATATCATTATTTCTATATAATGTCAAGAAATTTTTTTCCCTTTTTGTATTGACAATGTATCATTTTTTTTATATTCTTAATAGCAGAGGTTCATCCTCAAAAAGTGGCCTCTTTTTATTTACTAAATTATCATGTCTCTATGGCTCTAAGCCATTAATTTTCTTCCCTAATATTAGGGTAGGGAGACAGACGTAAAAAAGAAAAAATATGCAAAAACTACCAAGTTTAGAAGAAATGTTAAAAGCCGGTGCCCATTTTGGCCACCGAACAAATCGTTGGCACCCGAAGATGAAGCAATTTATCTTTACTTCAAAAAACGGTGTTTATATCATCGATTTGAAGAAAACCCAAGAACAGCTTGAAATCGCTTTGGATTTCATGACTAAATTAGTCAGTGAAGGTAAAAATATTTTGTTTGTCGGCACAAAGAATCAGGTTTCCGAACCGCTTAAAAAGATGGCAATTGCCGTCGGCGAGCCGTATATTGTCGGTAAATGGTTAGGCGGTTATCTGACTAATTTTGCGGTTGTTAAAAAATCTGTTAAGAAATATTTGGATTTGATTGAAAAGAGAGAAACCGGAAAATTAGAGAAATATACAAAGAAAGAACGTTTGGACTTTGATCGTGAAATCAAAAAATTGGAAATGCGCGTCGGCGGTTTGACCAGTTTAAATAAGATGCCGGACGCCCTATTCGTTTGGGATACTAAAGAAGAAGAAACGGCCGTTAAGGAAGCTCAGCAAAAAAATATTCCGATTATCGCCGTTTGCGATACGAACGTCAATCCGGATGAAGTAACTTATGCTATTCCGGCTAACGACGATTCGACTAAGACTATAAAGATTATCTTAGACGCTATTTCCTCCGCGATTTCGGAGGCTAAAAAAAATATCAAAGCCTAAATCAATAGGTCTTGATTTGATTAAAATTAAAAATTCAAAAATATGGAACTTATAAAACAACTTCGCGAGATGACCGGCGCCGGTATGGTTGATTGTCAAAAAGCTCTTAAAGAAGCCGATAATGATTTAGAAAAAGCCGTCGACATTTTACGCAAAAAAGGTATCGCTAAAGCCGCAAAAAGAACCGATCGCGACACCAACGAAGGCGTAATTAAAGTTGGTGTTAACGCCGATAAAACCGAAGGCTATATTTTAGAAGTAAATTCCGAAACCGATTTTGTCGCTCGCAATGAAAAATTCCAAGCTTTTGTCGATTCTGTTATGGAATTGGTAAAAGCGCAAAAACCGGCTTCACTCGAAGCTTTATTGGGCTCGCACCTTTCCGTCGGAACTGTTCAAGAAGACTTGGATAATTTAAGCGGAACTATCGGCGAAAAATTAGGCATTAAACGTTTCGATATTGTAAGCGGCGCGACCGTGTCCGCTTATTCTCATTTAGGCGGGAAAATAGGCGTTTTAGTCGCTCTTGACCAACCGGGAAAGGAAGAATTGGCTAACGAGTTAGCGATGCAAATTACCGCCGCCAGTCCGAAATATTTAGTTCCTTCAGAAGTTGATCCGGCGGAGATGGATAGAGAAAAGGAAATCTATAAGGAACAATTGCTTAAAGAAGGAAAACCGGAGGCCATGGTTGATAAAATTGTCGAAGGCAAGATGAGCAAATATTATTCAGAAGTTTGTTTGGTTGAGCAGGAATATATTAAGGATGACAAGAAAAAAGTTAAAGATATTTTAGGCGGCGCAAATATTCTAAAATTTGTCCGCTACTCTCTATAAATTAATATAAGCCGAGTAAAATCGGCTTATTATTTTCATGGCATACGCGCAAGTACAATTTTCCCCCTGGGACAAAATTTATGATTTTGCTTTAGGAAAAACCGAAGCGGCCAGCGGCGATTTTGTGATTGTCGAAACCGAACTGGGTTTAGAACTGGGCAAAGTTTTAGCAATCATAAAAGAAAAAAGCCAGGAAGAAAATAAAAGAGAATTAAAACCGATAATACGCAAGGCTAGTTATGATGACGTGGCGTCTATGCCGAGTCCGGAAAAGAAAGAAGAGGCTTTGGAATTTTGTCGGGAAACAATCGAAAGATACGGACTGCCGATGAAGCTCGTCGATGTTCATTTTTCTTTTGAAGGCAATAAAATGAATTTTGCCTTTATTTCCGACGGCCGCGTTGATTTTCGCGAACTCGTGAAAGAGTTAGCCGGACATTTCGGCGTCAATATCAGACTGACGCAGATCGGCACAAGAGACGAGGCGAAGATTACCGGCGATTGCGGACCTTGCGGACAGGAACTGTGTTGCCGTAAATTTTTAAGAGAATTTTCTTCGATTACTTCCGAGATGGCCGAAGCGCAACAAGTTGTTCATCGCGGTTCGGAAAGAATTTCGGGAATGTGCGGACGTTTGACGTGCTGCCTGTCTTATGAGTATGAAGGTTATAAGGAAATGGCGGGGCAGTTGCCGCCAATAGGGACGAGAGTCAATGTCGACGGGTCGCGCGGCGTAATCGTCGGGCACCATATCCTGAAACAGACGGTTGATGTAAAATTAAACGCCGAGAAAGAAGGGGAGAGAGATACGATTATCGAAGTGGATATTAATCGAAATAAGAAGAAATAAAATAACCGCCGGAAATCAAGCCGGCGGTTGTTTTTTTTAGTTGACAAAATACTAAATTTGCGGTAAAAAAGTATGAAGGCTTTTTGCCTTTTATTATCATAATTCTTTAACAATTATATATATTTTCGATTTAGTATTAACCAATTAGTATTCACCAAATTATTTTTTCATGGAAAAGCTTAATTTGCTTATTACATTTATTACGTCCCTCGCCTCTTTGTCGATGGTAGTAATAATGTTCTCCTGGATTAAACGCCAGGCAGTAAAAGAACCCGAGCTTTTGGCAATTTCCGGAAATATCCGGAAAGGGGTTATGAGTTTTATTAAGAGGCAATATACCTCGGCTGGAAAGATTATTGGAGTAATTTTTCTGCTTTTGTTGTTTTTAGCCTATAAAGGCTTTATCAGTTTTTACACGCCGTTTGCCGTTATAACCGGTGCTTTCTTTAGCGCTTTATCGGCTTATCTTGGTTTGATGTCGGCGGTTCGCGCTAACGCGATTACTGCGCATTATACCAAATATGGATTGAATCCGGCGTTTAGAGCTGCTTTAAAAGGCGGAGCGGTCATGGGATTTTCGGTCTGCGGTTTTGGTTTATTGGATCTGTCTTTCTGGTATTTCTTAATTACGATTTTCAATCCGGAAATGCCGACCAATGAACTTATGGGTATAATTACCAGCACCGTGATCACTTTTTCTTTCGGCGCCAGCTTCATGGCTTTCATGGCTCGTGTTGCCGGCGGTATTTTTACCAAGTCGGCCGATTTAGCGGCTGATATTGTCGGAAAGGGAGAACTCGAATTACCGGAAGACGATCCGCGCAATCCGGCGACTATCGCCGATAACGTCGGTGATAATGCCAGCGATGTTGCGGGTATGGGACAAGACTTGAATGAATCGTATGTCGGCGGTAACGCTGCCGCTATGGAAGCGGGATTCCAGTCTTTGGGTTCGTATAATCTAGCCTTCGGTATTGCTATTAGCGCCGCGTTGCTGGTTATGGTGCCGCTCTCTATTTCTGCTATCGGTGTATTTGCTTCAATTATCGGTTTATTGAGTATAAGAACTAATAATTGTGAAAAGCTGTTAAAAAGCGTTAACCGCGGTATTTATCTTACTTCCGCCTTGATAGCCATTGGGTCAGCTTTTGTAATTTATTTTACATTTGGCTCGTTTGATCTCTGGTGGCCGGTTATTATCGGACTCTTGACCGGTAACGGCATTGCTTTTGTCTCCGGATATTATACTTCGGCAGACTATAGGCCTGTAAAAAATTTGGCCTCAAAAGCGATTGGCGGACATGCTAATGTAGTTGTCGACGGTATATCGTTGGGCATGAAATCAGTTTTGGCGACAGGGATTATTTTAGTTCTTGGTATGTTAGCTGCTTTCTATACGGCTGGTCATGGTGATTACGCAACCGGTATTTATGGAGTCAGTTTAGCTGCCGTATCTATGCTGGCGACTTTACCAATTACGCTAACGGTTGATGCTTTTGGTCCTATTTCTGACAACGCACAAGGGCTGATTGAGATGGCCGGTATACACGGTGAACGCGCTCGTATCGGAAATAGCCTTGATTCTTTGGGTAATACGACAGCGGCGACGGGAAAAGGCTATGCTATCGGTTCGGCCGCTTTTGCCGCTATTGCTTTGATTAACGCTTTATGGCACACTATCGGAGTTTCTTTAGGAAAATACGGCGTTGATTTGGCAAGTATTAATTTGAGTATTAACGACATTTGGATTGTTTCCGGTTTAATTCTCGGCGCGGCTGTGCCTTGGTTATTTTCAGCCAAGCTTTTAAAGGCAGTTGGCGATACGGCTTTTATAATGATTGAAGAGATTAAACGTCAGGTCAAAGAACTGGGAATCTTGGAGGGAAAGAATCCGCCTGATTACCAGAAGTGTGTTGATATAAGCACGCTGGCAGCCCAAAAAAAATCCATCGCTCCGGCCATGCTTGTTATCTTCATTCCGCTTTTGGTTGCTGTTTTCGGCGGTCCGGCCATGATCCTTTCGTTTCTTCTTAGCGCTTTGGCTTCCGGTTTCTGCCAGGCTGTTTATATGGCTAACGCCGGCGGCGCTTGGGACAATGCTAAGAAATATATTGAATCGGGAATGTTCGGCGGAAAAAATTCGCCGGCGCATAAGGCGGCGATTACCGGAGATATGGTCGGGGATCCTTTTAAGGATACGGCCGGTCCGGCGCTTAACATTCTTGTTAAATTAATGGTGACGGTGTCGATTTTAACGGCGCCGCTTACCATGTATTTGCATTATTTAATTTAATAAAGGTAATTTCTTAAAAGAGGAATTATTTCATATTAAGAAGGAGTCTTTCGGGGCTCCTTTTTTTCATGTCCAAAAATTTTATATTTTTAAAAATTAGGAGTATAATACTAATAATAATTTAATGTCAATTAATTTAACTCTTAATATTATGTCAACAACAAACGCAAAAAAGAAATCTAGCTCGAATGTCGGTTTAATCGGCGCGAGCATCGTCGGCTTGGCGGCCGCGGCCTATTTTTTCTTCGGCCCGAAAGGAAAGAAGAATCAAGAAGAAGTAAAAGCTTGGGCTTTGAAAATGAAAGCGGAAGTTATTAAAAAAATGAAAGAAGCTAAAGTGATGAGCGAGCCGGTTTATAATAAAATTGTCGACGCGGTGGCGGCCAAGTATAAAAAAGAGCTTAAGGCCAGCCCAAAAGAAGTTCAAAGTTTAGTTAAGGATTTAAAAGACCATTGGAAAATTATCGGACATTATGTGGAAACTTTAAAGCCGGTTGTCAAAAAGGGAATTAACAAGATTGCCAAAAAAAGCGGGTTAAAGGCGGTTAACAAGACTGCAAAACCGAAAACCAAATCAGCTTCAAAATAGGTTTATTTTTAAAAAAGCATGCCTTCCGGTATGCTTTTTGTTTTAGGAAAAAGGGTATCACCGAAGTGATACCCAATTTTTTATATTGAGACTTGATTTAACGAATCTTGGAGAAGAGTTAGAACTCTGACCAAAATTTGATTAATCAAGTCGCCTACTTCCTGAGGCATGGCCCATTTTAATATTAGGATTAAAATGATTAAGCCGATCAGACTGTCTAACACTTTAAACATATGTTTGTTTAATTAATTAGGCCCGAGCGACTGACTCCCGGGCTTCTAGTTTTTTATAAAATAGAAACTCGCGGAGTTTGGCTTTCCTCATATTTTTAAAGAACATTATAATATACCATAATTTCAGATTAGCCGCAACGGGTGGTGTGGATAAATACGCTATTTTTTAGATAAATTTGCCCCCTTTTTTTATTTACAGCTTTTTGAAGTTTATGTCTTTATAGATTTATATCGATATTTATTGTATTATTAATATAGATTTTTCGAGAAATAAAACAATAATTATGGATTACAAAATTAGAGAATTGTCGCTAGATAATTTAAAAAATTCTTCATTTTTTGAGACATTATCTAACTTAAGAGAAGTCGGGGATATTAGTTTTGATTTTGCCGCTAAAATATTTGAAGATTGCGCGGCTAAAGGGATTATAACTTTAGTTGTCGAAGAAGACGGAAAAATAATCGGTACGGTGCGCCTTTTATTCGAACAAAAATATTATCACGGTGGACGTTTGGCCGGGCATATAGAAGATGTTTCCACTCATAAAAACCATACCGGAAAAGGCGTAGCGAGCGCCCTGATTCGGCGGGCGATAGAATTATGCCGCGAGAAGAATTGCTATAAAATAATTTTGGATTGCTCCGACGAGCTTGTCGGTTTTTATCAAAAACTCGGGTTTGAACGTAGCGGCCATTGTCTGCGTTTTAGTATTTAAAAGTTGGTGTTTCTACTTTAATTTGCTATAATTATAAAAAATACATGTTACTTTTGGCGATTGTCGCCGTTATATATTTATAGGTAAGTATTTATAAAATTATTAACTAGATAAACATTATTAACTAAACAAAAAAGTATGAAAAAATCTTACGTTTTTCTCATCAGCCTCGGCGTTTTGGCCATTGCCGCCGTTGCGATTGTCGCCGTTATTATGGCCGACAAAATCAATACGCAGGATCGCTTCTCGGTTTCCGGTTCCGGCACGGTCTATGCTAAAGCCGATATCGCCAATATCCAAGTCGGCCTAAGAACGGGAACGAAAAAAACAGCCGCCGATGCGACAATCGACAGTACAAATAAAATGAATGATATAATCGCCGAACTTAAAAATTTAGGCATTGAAGAAAAAGACATTAAAACTTCGAATTATAATTTGAGCCCGGTTTATAATTATACTAGTAGCCGCGGACAGGAATTAATCGGTTATGAAGTGAGTCAAAATGTTTCTTTAAAGATTAGAGATTTAAGTAAAATCGGTGATGTTATCGCTAAGACTACCGAGAAAGGCGCCAATCAGATTGGCAACATTAGCTTTACCATTGACGACGAGTATGAATTGAAGAATCAGGCGAGAGAATTAGCGATTGAAAAAGCTAAAGAAAAAGCGGCTTTAATTGCTGAGCAATCTGGTATGAAACTCGGTGAAATCAAGAGTGTTTACGAAAATTCCAATGATGCGGAAATGGTTATGTATAATAGTTATTCAAATGCCAAGGTAATGTTGGACTACGCTGGAGCCGGTATTGCCAGCCCGACAATCCAATCGGGACAAAATGAAGTTAAAGTGGAAGTTACCTTAACTTACGAAGTGAAATAATATAAACTGACAAAAAATAAAAAGACCGGCTATCTGGCCGGTCTTTTTAAGAAATTTCGATAATTTTAAGTTCTTTCTTTCGCCCGTTTAAATCTATTTCGACCGTTTCGCCGATTTTACGTCCGAGGAGAGCGGCGCCGATAGGCGAGTTATGGGAAATAATTCCAGCAGTCGGATCGGTTTCTGTTCCGCCGAGAATAGTATAGGTTTTTTGTCGACCGCCGTCATCGACAATGACTTTGTGGCCGAGACCGACAGTTTCTTTATCGGCGTTCGGACGGAATATAACCGCTGTCTTTAGGTGTGCTTCTAATTCCAGAATTCTTTGGTTTAAACCGCGGAGTTTCCATTTTGCGTCTTGGTAGCCGGCATTTTCCGAAAAATCGCCCATTTCCGCCAAACGCTTGACTTCGGCCGATAAGCGCGGATGGGAAGCTTTCATTCGCTCCAGTTTGTTTTTGAGCTCGATAAACTTGGTCTCGGTCAAATACGGATCGGGCTTCGGCTTTACATAAGTTTCTTTGCGGCGATAAGGGGTTTGCATATATAGTTATTATAAGAGTTATGCCCGAAGAGGTCAAAGATGAGAAATTTGTGTCTTTTCAGCCATTTTTTGGCTATTTTTTAGTCTTGATTTTTTTTAAAAACAGAGGTAATATAAAATATAAAAAAATTAAGTTATTTAACAATTTAAAATCCTAGAAAAGGCTGGGAATTTTTAGTATATTGAGTATTCACCAATTAAAAAAATAAAAAATGAAGAAAAAGTTAGAGCCGGGTAATAATCTTTCAGTCCTAAAAAATGGTCAAGGGCAAAAAACAACAATCCCTAAACCATTACCCGAAACAGCAGTGATAAAAACGATTTTTGATGAAAAAACCGGTAGAAATATTATTGTCGTCGACACAAACGTTCTAATTGAAGATTATGATTCAATTAATGAACTTCGCCGTGGCGGCAATCTATTAGTCTTGCCGTTAACAGTTATCAACGAGCTTGATAAACTTAAGAACGATTTGCGTCTTTGCCAAGATGTGAGAAAGGTGATTAGAGAAATTGACCGCCTGCAAGAGAATGAAGATCCGGGCTTAATAATCGAATCGGGTATGAATTTTTCTAAGTTAAACTTTGATCGGTCTAAACCGGATCATAAAATAATCGCTTGCCTTAATTATGTTTATCTATCGTTTATTAATCGAAAATCGCCTTATAGCGGTTACGATAAGGTAAAGATGATTACTAACGATCTTGGAGTTAAGATTCTGGCTCGAAGTTTAAACAAAAAGTACCAGATTTCAGTCGAGCAGTATAAAAAAACAAGAACCAAGATTGAAAAAGCAGATTTAGAGATTCCGATGTTTTTTATTTCGAAAGAAAAAGTTAGTGGCGATTGGAGAAAAAGAACAACTTTCTTCTCGGCAAATGGGTTGTTGAATAAAGTTTTTGACGGCTCCCCGATTATTGGTTATACCGATAAGAAAAATGCCAAAAAAGGAGAATTCGCGGCTATCAGGCGCGGTGATGTTTTTGAAATTATTAACCCTGATATTGAGTCTTGCGGGGTGAAGCCAAAGAGCAAAAACGCAGATGATCGCCATAATTGGGAGCAGGCAATCGCTCTTTATTACACGCTTAATCCGGTTTTTGATTGTGTATTTCTTCAAGGTAGCGCCGGATCAGGAAAAACTTTCATCGCGATTGCCGCGGCCTTGGAACAAAGGCAAAAGAAAATGTATTCAAAGGTAATGATTTTCCGAGTCCCCGAACCGGTGGATAGGAAAAAGACCCTCGGATTGCTTCCGGGAGATGCCGGCGCTAAAATTGGTCTCTATACGAGACCGATTGCACAAACGCTAAATAAATTAAAACCGCAGGGATATGGGGATAATTCAAAATCGAAGAATAAAAATTCAAACCTTGAGGTTCATGTCGATGAAATTTTTGAGAAGAACGGGTTTGAGATTGCGGTTTTGGAATATGTCAGGGGTGAAACGATAGATGGCGCGTTTATTATTATCGATGACGCCCAAAATCTTTCGCAACACGAAGTGAAAACGCTTATCACTCGCATCGGCGAGGGGTCAAAGATCGTCTTCACCGGCGACCTGGCGCAGATTGACAGCCCATATCTTGACGAAAATTCGTCCGGATTGGCTCATGCAATTAAAAAAATGAATAACGATCCTCATGTGGGGGTTGTTACTTTAACACAAACGCTAAGAAGCCGAATAGCTTCTTTAGCTGAAAAAGTTCTATAATTAATTTGTAAGAATAGCTTATTAGGTTAATTATAAAGAAAGGGCGGATGTAAAACATCGGCCCTTTTATTATACTCTAATTGACAAAATTTAGTTTAGGAGCTTAAATAATAATTAATGTTTTATTAACTATATTTAAATTTGCCATTTATGAGCATGCAAAAATTTTTTACAAAAAAGAGGATTATCCGGACGATAATTATCTTATTAATCGCCGCCGGAGTCTGGTATTTTATCTCTAAACCGAAAGATGTTTCAAATATCCAAACAGCCGTCGTCGCGCGGCAGAATCTCGAGCAGTCGGTCCTGACAACCGGGCAAGTTGTAAGCGAAACTGATCTTGATTTAAGCTTTCAAACCGGCGGAATGGTCGCGCAGATTCTGGTTGAAACCGGAGACCAGGTTAAAGCCGGCGATACTTTAGCTATTTTAAGCCAGGCTAACGCCAGAGCCGCTTTAACGAGCGCTAACGGCCAATTAGCCCAGGCGCGAGCTAATTATAATAAAGTTCTGGCCGGCGCCACCGCCGAGCAGATTAATGTTTCTCAAAAAGCGGTCGATTCGGCGAAAGTCGCTTATGATAATGCCGTGAGCCAATTAGCTAATGTCGAGGCCTCAACCGCCACTGCCATTAGCCAGGCGCAAACGACCTTGGATGATCTTAAGTCGCCGACCACAACCGCCGATAATAAGCGTTCCGCTATTGTCGTGACGATTGCCAACCAATTAGTCTCCGTCAAATCAAATCTTGATAAAGAAAAACAGATTTTAGACGATGAAAATCTTAAGGGTTCGTTCGGCGCGACCGATTCGACCAGCTTGATTAATTTTAAGAATGCCAACAGCCAAGTTCAGGCTTTGCTGGATAAGGCTAACGCCAGCTTGGCGGTTGCCCAGTCTTATAAGAGCGACTTTAATATTTCACAGGCATTAAACGACGCTTTAGCCGCTTTAAATCAGGATGTTCAGTCTTTAAATTATTGCTATACCGCTCTTCAAAATTCGGTTGTAAGTTCAAAATTCAGTCAGACGCAAATGGATTCTTATAAGGCGACAATCAGCGCGGCTTTATCCGGCGAGAATTCCGGCATTACCGCCATTAAATCCTCGAACCAAGCTTTAACGGACGCGCTTACAGCCGCGACGAATGCGGTGGCAAACGCTAAATTATCGGCGACTTCGCAAATTACGACCGCGAAAAATCAGATAAATAGCGCGAAAGCGTCTTGGCAGCAAGCGGAAGCGACTTTAGCCCAGCAAAAAGCGAAAGCTCAGCCGGCGGATATTGAAGTGGCTCGCGCTCAGCTTTTATCCGCTCAGGGTTCGGTCGAAGCGGCGCAAAGCGCTTTTGACAATACGATATTAAAAGCGCCGGCAGACGGAACGATTACTAAAATTGATACGAAAGTCGGACAGCAGGCGATAGCTATGCAATCGGTTGTCGTTTTGCAAAACGTTAATGCTTTGCGCGCCGAATCATATGTGAGCGAAGCCAATGTCGCTTCTTTGAAAGTCGGCCAAACGATTGATTATACTTTCGACGCTCTCGGTCCGGATAAACATTTTAACGGGCAGATTTTGACCGTCGATCCGGCTTCGACCGTGATTTCCGGAGTGGTTAATTATTTAGTTAAAGCCAGTCTGCCGAATGTCCCCGAAATCAAACCGGGCATGACCGTTAATATGACTGTCTTTGTAAATTCGCGCGCCGACGCTTTGGCTGTCCCCAGCAGCGCGATTATCAATCAAAACGGAGAAAAGTTTGTCCGCATAATCGATAATCCGGCAACTAAAACATATCATCAATCAAAAGTCTCGACCGGCTTGCAAGCCGACGGCGGTTTAGTGGAGATTTTAGACGGTTTAAACGGCGGCGAAGAGATAGTGACGCTTATCAAGTAGTCTTTTTTATCAATCTTTTTTCTTAAATTATCTTTTATGAATTTGATAAATGTAAAAAATCTAAAGAAAGATTATGTTACGGGAGATATAGTGACTCCGGTTTTAAAAGACATAAGCTTTAAGATTGATCAAGGCGAGTTCGTGGCGATTATGGGTCCGTCGGGAAGCGGGAAGTCGACCTTAATGCATATTCTTAGTTTTCTCGATCGCGCCACTTCCGGCGTTTATGAATTCAAAGGGAAAAACATTGAAGATTTTGACGATAATTATCTAGCCAGTCTTCGCAACGAAGAAATCGGTTTTGTTTTTCAATCCTTTAATTTACTGACCAGAACCACGGTTTTGGACAATGTAAAATTACCCCTGATTTACAGCAAGAAAAAGAATCATGACGAACTGGCGAAGAAATCATTGGAAGCTGTCGGCTTGTCGCATCGTTTAAGTTACTATACTAATCAGATTTCCGGCGGCGAAAAACAACGCGTGGCAATCGCGCGCGCGCTTGTTTGCGATCCGGCGGTTATTTTTGCCGATGAACCGACCGGCAATCTTGATTCAAAATCCGGCAACACGGTTATGTTCCTTCTGCAAAAATTAAATGATGAAGGACGAACGATAATTTTAGTCACGCACGAAACCGATACCGCCAACCACGCGAAAAGAATTATTAGAATCAAAGACGGAAATATTCTCTCGGATGAGCCGGTAAATAATCGGACGATTGCGGAGGCGGATAAAGATTTGGCCAAATAATTTTTTAAAATTTGTGAAGTCATTTTCCGTGATAAAATTAGTGACCAAAAATCTGCTGGCTCGCAAGGGGCGGACGTTTTTAACTATTTTAGGAATCACTATCGGCGTGGCCGGCGTGATTATTATCATGTCGCTCGGCGCCGGCGCCCAGAGTTTGATTTTAGGCCAAGTGACTAAATTAGGCAGCAATCTTCTGGCTATCCAACCGAGCAAAGCGGCCGATAACGGCGCGCCGATTCCCGGGTTGGTGATTACCAGCTTGACCCATGACGATGCGGTCGCTTTGCGCAATCCTAATCAGATGCCTTATGCGGTCGCGGTCAATGCGGCCGTTCAAGGTTCGGCCGCGATAACCTGGGGCAGTAAGACGGAGGATGTGACTTTTGTCGGCACCGATGACGATTATACGAAAGTCACCGAATTTACGATGTCTTTGGGACAGTTTTTCACACCCGCCGAGAATACCGGCGGCGCGAATGTTGTCGTTCTCGGTTCAAAAATCAGCGAAACTCTTTTTGGCGATTCGGGGACAAATCCGATCGGGCAGGTAGTCAAAGTAAAAAGCGCATTAGCCGATAAAGCCGGCGGCGTGCCGCTTCGCGTTATTGGCGTTATCGCCTCCCGCGGCAGCTCTTTATTCCAGGATTCCGATAATATGATTTTTATGCCTCTTTTGATCGGACAGCAACAGGTTTTAGGCATCCACCACTTGCAGGTAATTTCCGTTAAAGTCGATGACGCTTCGCATGTCGATTCGGCTATCGCCTCAATTAATTCTATTTTAAAACAACGCCACCATATCCAAAACGACGTGGATATCGATTTTACAATCCGTAATCAAGCCGATACCATCAAAATGTTGTCGACGATTACCAACGCTCTCAGCCTGTTTTTGGCGGCGATGGCGGCGATTTCTTTGGTGGTCGGCGGCATCGGGATATTGAATATCATGATGATGACCGTGGCGGAAAGGACGCGCGAAATCGGTTTAAGAAAAGCGGTTGGAGCGACCAATAAAGCGGTTCGAAATCAGTTTTTGCTCGAAGCGGTTTTGCTTACGAGCTTGGGAGGATTTATCGGCATTATTTTCGGCGTCCTTATTTCTTATCTCATATCTTTGCTAATGAACTATCTCGGTTATGAATGGGCTTTTATCGTTTCCTGGTTTTCGATATTGATTTCGGTCGGCGTTTCTATCATGACGGGAATAGTCTTCGGCCTTTTTCCGGCCATTAAAGCGTCCAAGCTCGATCCGATTAACGCTTTGCGCTACGAATAATTATGTATAAATCATTTAAACAAGCTTTAAGGGCATTATCTTCAAACAAAGCGCGGACGATACTGACGACGCTCGGTATTATGATCGGTATCGCGACGGTAATTTTAGTTTTATCGGCCGGCGCCGGTTTTCGCCGCTTGATAGACGATCAGGTCGCGTCATATGGAACCAATACTTTATATGTCCAAACTAAAATCCCTTCAAACAGCAAGAATGTCGCCGCTAGCCACCAAAATTCGGCTAACTCCGGCGTGACCATAACTTCTTTTAACAAACGCGATTTAGACAGTATTAAAAGAGTGCCGAATGTCGTTGACGCTTACGGGATGGTCATCGGACAGGCGACCGCCAGCTATCGCAGCAATCAAAAAAGCGTCGCCTATGTCGGCGTTTCGGCTTCGATGTTCAATATCGATCAAAGCACTTTTAAATCGGGGCGATCGTTTACCGAGGAAGAAGATAACGGCGGCGCGCAAGTTGTTGTTTTAGGCAATAAAATCGCTTCGGAATTATTCGGTCAAGACGAACCTATCGGAAAATTGCTTCGCATCGGTTCTTTAAATTTCCAGGTCATCGGCGTTTATAACCCTTCAAGCGGACTGGGAGGCGGCAATGACGATTATTTATTTATTCCGTTAAACACCGCGCAGAAAAAAATGCTGGGCATAAACTATCTCGTGGAAGCGGTTGTGCAAATAACCGATATCGATTTAAGCGATATAGTGGCGGCGGACATCGCGTCCGCTATGCGTTATAACCATAACATAACCGATCCGGCGAAAGACGATTTTGAGGTGATGACTCAGGCGCAGGTTATGGATATTTTTAATACTATTTTTAACAGCATAACAATTTTGCTTATCGCTATCGCCGCGATTTCTTTGATTGTCGGCGGCGTGGGCATTATGAATGTGATGTATGTCGTCGTGACGGAAAGAACGGCGGAAATCGGTTTAAAAAAAGCGCTTGGCGCCAAAAAACACGACATTTTATCGGAGTTTTTAATTGAAGCGGTTTTAGTCACTTTACTCGGCGGAGCAATCGGGATTTTATTCGGCGCCCTTTTAACTTGGATATTAAAAGTTGTCGCCGTGGCTAGCGGTTTGGATTGGACATTTATAATTCCTTTTTACGCCATCGCTATCGGCTTCGGCGTTTCGGCGCTTATCGGCATCGGCTTCGGCGTTTTTCCGGCTGTCGGCGCGGCAAAACTCGATCCGATCGAGGCTCTAAATCATGAATAAATTATATAAATATATGGGAGACAACAGACAAAAATTATTAAAAGCCTTAATTCAGAATTTTTCCCAGATATTCAGAGACATGCATAAAGAGCAGAAATTTCCTTTCGGCAATCTCGTTTTAACCAGGCAGCAGATGATGATTATGTTTTTTATCAATGAGAAAGGAAGAGCGGTTTCCGCCAAAGAAGTGGCTGAGTTTTTGCATGTGACCGCCGGCGCGATTACGCAGTTTGTCGACGGTTTGGTTAAGAATAAG
>CAZMKG010000003.1:56129-67809 GCA_964567015.1 uncultured Gammaproteobacteria bacterium
GCATGTGACCGCCGGCGCGATTACGCAGTTTGTCGACGGTTTGGTTAAGAATAAGTTGGTCGAGCGGAAGGAAAATAGCGCCGACAGACGGAGTCTCGATATCGATTTAACGAAGAAAACAAAAAGGGAATTTGATTATTTAAAAAGCGATTCCATCAAAAAAATAACCATGGCTTTCAGCAAGCTCAGCAACGGCGAACTCGAGCAATTTGTCGTCTTAACGGGGAAAGTTAAAGGGTCGCGCGGCGAGATAAATAAAAAATAATTTTTTCTTGTTTTTCTTAAGAAATTTTGTTAAAATTATCACTATATATTTAAAAAATATTAAAATAATCTATTTAAAATTTTATGAAAAAGAAATCAACCATTCTAATCTCCGTCCTGATTGTCGTTGTTTTGATAATCAGCTGGTTTTGGAAATCTTATAATACTTTAGTAACGGCTAGCGAAGGCGTCGATAATCAATGGGCGCAAGTCGAAGTCCAATACCAAAGACGTTTCGATTTGATCCCTAATTTAGTCGAGGCTGTAAAAGGCGCGATGAGCCAAGAACAGTCGGTCTTCGGCGATTTGGCGGCGGCGCGCGCGAATTATAGCGGTGCCGGCACGGTTAACGCGAAAGCGGAAGCCGCCACGCAAGTGGAAAGCTCTTTGAGCCGTTTATTGGTTGTGATGGAAAATTATCCGGAATTAAAGTCAACGGAAACTGTCCAAAATTTAATGGCGCAACTTGAAGGCACGGAAAACAGAGTGAGTGTTGAACGCGGACGCTTCAATGAAGAAGTTAAGGCTTATAACGTGATGGTCAAGAGATTCCCGATGAATATTATTTCCGGAATTTACGATTATTCCGAAAAGGCTTATTTCCAGGTAGCCGCCGGCGTGGAGAATGCTCCTAAGGTTGATTTACAGCTTAACTAAAGAACATTAATTATTTTTCGTTTCCATGCGACGCCGTTTTCTCATAATTTTTAGCGTTATTATTTTTCTGACGGTCGGTTTTTCGGCTCGGGCTTATTCGAGCCCGGGGAAACCGACCGGTTTTGTTAATGATTTTGCCGGCGTATTAAGCTCGGAACAAAAAACTAGTTTAGAAAATAAACTAAGCGGCTTTAATACCGAGACCACAAACGAAATCGCGGTTGTGACGATTAAGAGCTTGGACGGCGATACGATTGAAAATTATGCCAATAAACTTTTTACCGAATGGGGAATCGGCAAGGATAAAAAAGATAACGGCGTCTTAATTTTAATCGCGATTGACGACCGGCAAATGCGAATCGAACCGGGATACGGGCTGGAGGGCGCTTTGCCGGATATAACTTGCCGGCAGATAATAACGAAAAAAATGCGTCCGGCTTTTCAAGCCGGAGATTATTATAAAGGCCTGGACGAAGCGGTCGACGATATTATGGCCGCGACTCGAGGAGAATATACGGCCGGATCGGCCAGCGAAGAAGCGGCTGATACCGGATCGCTCAATAATCTCAGTTTCGAAATGGTCTTTTGGCTGATAATTATCGGCTTTTCTCTAATCAACGCGCTGTGGCGCCATTTGGCGAAAAGCCGCTCTTGGTGGGAAGGCGGAATTTTCGGGCTAGTTATCGGACTCGCTATCGCTTTAATATTTTTTAGAACATTAATCTACTTAATTGTTATTCCGATTATTAGCGCGCTCTTCGGGTTCGGTTCCGATTATTTGGTTTCTCGTGTTTTGCCGAAACCAAAGCCGCCGCGACGCGGCGGCGGAGGCGGGATCTGGTTCGGCGGCTTCGGCGGCGGAAACGGCGGCTTCGGCGGCTCATCCGGCGGCGGCTTCGGCGGTTTTGGCGGCGGTTCATCCGGCGGCGGCGGTTCATCCGGCGGCTGGTAAGCGGCTTGATTCCGTTTTTAATAAATTTTTATGTTAGATATAACTCTTCTTACGATCGGGAAGATAAAAGAAAAAGCATATTCGTCTATAATCGCCGAATATGAAAAAAGATTAAAGCCCTATGCCCGTTTGAAAATAATCGAGCTTGAAGCGGCGTCTTTTTCCGAAAATACAAAGGAGCGCGCCAAAGAGTTTGAGGGTGAAAAAATTGAAAATTTTTTAAATAAGCGCGACGAAGCGGCTGTTTATTTGATGGCGGAAAGGGGAAAGACTTTCGATTCGCCGGAACTGGCCGCTTTTTTGGAAAAAAAATCACCTTTGATTTTAGTTATCGCCGGCGCGCTCGGCTTTAGCGATTTTTTATATGAAAAATATCCGGCCATATCTCTTTCGCCTTTAACTTTCCCGCACGAACTCGCTCGGGTAGTTTTAATCGAACAGATATATCGCGCCACGACAATTTTACAGAAAAAAAATTATCATTATTAAAGAACATAATTAAAGAACATAAAATCAGCCGGTATAATCGGCGGATAAAATCTATATGCGCGAAGTTGATAAATTAATCAAAGAGTTAAAAAAATCGGCCGATAAAGCGCAAGCTAAAATTTTACAGCGCTTCTTTAAGACCGCCGAAGGCCAATATGGCGCCGGAGATATCTTTCTCGGCATAAGAGGCCCGGTTATCCATAAAATTTCCAAACAATATATTGATTTGGATTTAAAAGATATTTCGGTTTTGTTGAAAGATAAAATCCATGAACTTCGGACGGTCGCCCTGTTTATTTTAGTGGAAAAATATCAAAAAACTTCCGACCGGAAACTTAAAAAAGAGATAGTCGATTTCTATTTGAAACATGCTAAATATATAAATAATTGGGATTTAGTCGATCTCTCCGTTTATAAAATTTTAGGAGATTACCTGATTCTTGATAAAAATAAGATAGAAACGCTCGATAAGCTGGCAGAATCAAAGAATCTTTGGCAGAGGCGGATGGCTATGATTTCAACTTACGCTTTTATCCGCGCGGGAAGCGCCGAAGAGACTCTGAGAATGGCAAAGAAATTATTGAAAGACGAACACGACTTAATGCATAAGGCGGTCGGCTGGATGCTTCGAGAAGCCGGCAAACGGATTGATGAAAAAATATTAACCGATTTTTTAGACAAGTATGCACCCGATATGCCGCGTACCGCTTTGCGTTATGCGATTGAGCGTTTAGAGCCGAAAAAGAGAGAAAAATATCTAAAGAAATAAATCGGCGCCGGGCAGGGTTTTCGACAGGAAGAACCCCCTTGTATTTATTGGCATATTTTTTTAGGTATGCTATAATACACTTATAAACATTGATGTTTTAAAAGGAGCCTGTTGAAAACTCCTAAAAACATTAACGAATATTAAAAAAGCTTATTAATTAAAATAGCAATAATTTACAATGGACATTATTACTAAGTCCTTCGGATTTATTAATAGAGCCCCATGCAAAAAAAATTATGTCAAAAATGACAAAGTCACAAATGATTGCTTCTTTAGCTGAAGCAGCTAATTTAAGCAAGAAGGAAACTGCTGGTTTCTTGGATAATTTGGCAGAATTCGTCTACAAGGAAGTTAAGAAGAATGGTGAATGCATTGTTCCTGGCTTCGGTAAATTGGTAAAAGCTAAGAGAAAAGCGAGAGAAGGCCGCAACCCAGCCACTGGCGCAACTATCAAAATCCCGGCGAAAACAGTGGTTAAATTCCGTTTAGCCAAGGCTGTTAAAGACACTGTTCTTTAGTAGATCGCGAGAATAAATAATTTTCTCAAATAAAAAAAATCGCCCCTCGGAATCGGGGCGGTTTTTTTTGTTGATGCCAGGATAGTCTTCTGCTAAACTAAGATTAGCTTCAATTAATTAACTAAAATATATGAAAAAAAATATAAATAAATTTGCTTCAGATAAAATTTTGAATAGTCACTGGAGAGAGATTATTAATTTTACCAGAATCAAGGAGGGCGGTGTTGATATCGATAAACTTTTGTCAGCTATAAAGAAAGTCTAGTTAAATAATTACCCTTTTTTATAACTTTTTCGCCGGCGGCTATTTCCAGATTTTTCCTGGCATCGCCGGCGATTTTCCCGCCTTTTTTGGCGGCCGATCTATTTTCAATAAATCCTTGGGCGTCTTTAGCCCTAGCTATTTTGGTGGTTGAAGCTTCGCCAAGCATAGAGAAGATAAGTTCTAAATCATCCATATGATCGCGCAAATTTTCTCTATTTAATCCTTTAAATTTTTTATATTCAGATGGTATCATGCCAAAAGTCGCCTTAGATATTTCGGCGGTTAAAATTGCAAATTCTCTTTGTTTATTTATGTCTCTTTTTTGCCATTCATCAGTCAATTCTTCACGGACGGCGATACCGCGTAATCGTTTTTCGATCCAGGCGTTATTATAGCCTTTAAGTTTGTATAAAGTTCGAGTTCTCTTGGTTGCCAGTTCCGGGTCTTCAATTTCTTTGACGCGTTCATAACCAACCTTGGCCAGCCAGCGTTTGAAAGGCTCTGCTTTCGGAGAGGGAATGGATTGGATAATACGAAAGATTCCTTCGGTGTTAGCACAATCTGTTTCGCGCATTTTTCCGTCCGGAGCAAGTAATTTCAACTGTCCGATTTTTTCGGACACTTCACTCCCTTCTTCTTTTAATTTTCTTTTTAAATCATCCCAGTATTTTCTAGAACGATTATTCTGGGCTAAAATTTCAATTACATCCACCACCGAAAACCACCACTCATTATCATAAATAATTCTTCGAACTTCTTTGCCTTGAAAAATGGCTAATTTGTTTTGCTTGAAATTTTCTTGCTTGCTAGTGTCCATAAATTTATAATTAATAAATTAATTATGTTTATGGTAACAAAAACAATATGAGTATTTTTTAAAGAATTTCTAAAAATTTCCTAAAGAAAGAATTTTTCTGTGGATAAGCCCCACAAAAAAACCGACTCGTTTGAATCGGTTTTTTTGATTAACACTTGTTCGGAAGTTTATCACGCTTCCGCTTTCCACTTATCTTAAATTATACTTACCAACTTTTTTTGCGGACAATTTTTATGCTTGCCATTTTTCGATATATTGCCCCAGACCGGAATCGTTCAATTTGTTTTTTAGCTTCGTGTTCTTGTGCATAAAACAGATAAGGGAACCGAGCTCTATTTGGTATCTGTTTTTTACTATTTTATAGCGCAGATTAGGATCGGATTTTATCGCGCGCCTGATAGTCTTCCCCTGGACTCCGCCCAAATTAGCCGCTTCGGATACGGAGACCCAAATCGGATATTTAACTTCTTTTATTGGAGAAATTAAGCTATTTGCCATTTTTTATTCACTTAAGTCTAAGCTAGATTAGACTTAAATATGAAAATAGATTAATGAGAAGTCGAGGCGAATATTCTGACATTCGGTTTAAGTCCATTACTTATTAGACTTAAGTTCGAATCGTCCTATTAGTTTAACCCTTTTTTAAATAAAGTCAAGATGCCGGCAGAACGTGTCTCTGGCCGACCTTATTTCTTAATTATACCTTTATTATTTCCCCATCATATCCCCTCCGTCTATCCCTATCGCACCCCTTATTTATCCCTATTATACCCCTGAATTTAACTTGCTTTCGCCGGCGTATTATGATAGTATAATTCTTAATAATTAGTGATAATAAAAGATAGGGCGGGGCAGTAATTCTCCCGTTATTTTTTATTAAAAATATTTACCGTTTAAATCGTTTATAAATTATAAATGTCGAATACCTTGGTGGAAAAATTTAAGAACAGACAAGCTTTAAGCAAGTTGAAAAATCGCGACCGGGAAGCTTTCGTTAAAGCCTACGACGAGAATGTCGACGACATCCATCGTTTTGTTTATTTCAAGATCGGAAATAAAGAAGAGGCTAACGATTTGACCTCCGTGATTTTTTTAAAGACTTGGAACCATATCCAAACCAATAGCCTCGAAGACAGCAAGACTCTAAGAGCCCTGCTTTATAAAATTGCGCGCAACGCGATTATCGATTACTACCGCGAGGCGAACAATAAGATAACCGCTTCGCTCGACGATGAAGACAATAAGATAGATGTCGTCGACGATGCCCCCGACCCGCAGGAGAAAATTGATGCGGAGGCTAATTTGGAAATGATAAAAAATAAATTGCCGCTTCTAAAAGAAGAATACCGAGAAGTGATAATTATGAGATTTATAAACGATTTGACGATTGAAGAAATTGCCGACATCAGCGGCAAGAAAATAGGGAACATCCGAGTCTTAATCCACCGCGCTCTCGGCGCCCTAAAGAACCTTATCGAGGCCGATAATAAACTGTAACGTTTTCTCTAATTATACGTATATTAGGGTGTATGAACGACAAAGAGCTTATCGCAAAACTTAATAACCTAAAGTCTATAACCCCCGATTCCGACTGGAAGTTCAGTAATCGGGAGCTTTTGTTGTCTCAGATTTCTAACTCCGGAGCGCGCGAATTGTCCGCTTGGGAGGCTTTTATTATAAATCTCGGCAGTATCGCCAAGGCGGCCGCCAAGCCGGCTTATGCCCTCGGCGTCTTCGCCCTATTGCTTGTTACCGGCAGCTTGTTCAGCCACCAGATTTTTGGCGGCGCGAAACCGAACGACTCTTTATATATCGCCCGCATCATTTCCGAGAAAGCGAAGCTTAATACCGTTCTTAATTCCGAAGCGAGAAATAAGATGGCTGTCCAATTCGCAACCGAACACGCGAAAGAAATTTCCGCTGTCTTAGCCGACCCGGAATTTAATAATGAAGCGAACCAAGATCAAATCGCCAAATTAAATGCCAGCTTCAATCAAGAGATAAATAATGTGAAATCGCATATCGGTTATTTAAGCGCGAAGACGGAAAAAGAAAATTCTCAAGAGACCGATTCGACTTTGTCGGCTACCGGAACCGATACCGTTTCTATCGCCAGCGACTCTAAAGAAGATACCGGAGTCCAACTATTTGAAAAGAAAGATTCTGCTTCAACTTCGACTATAGCTGATGACGCCACCGCCACTTCGACTGAAGACGTTTCCGCTCAGGTTAACGCCGACTCGGTTTTAGACGAAGCGCAGAAACTTTTTGAAAATAAAAATTATAATGAAGCCGCCGATAAATTGAATGAGGTCGGCGAGATGGTAAAATAAAAACAAAATAAAAAATTAAGCGCGCGTTTGTTAGTTTATCTCCGTTTCAGGTTGCTCCTGGCCGGAAGATTATTTCATCCTATCATGGACAAGCCAAGGAGATATACTAACAAATCCGCGTTTACGCGGATTGGTAAACCTGGTAAAGGCCGAGTCTCCTGATGGAGATGGTTTATCCTTAAAAACTTAAATTATATCTGATTCAAAGCGCAAACGATTCATTGTTTTAAAAAGATGTAAATCGGTTAAGCTTTTCTCCAGCATGCGGACAACACGCGCGGCTGGCAGAACTTATACGTAAGATCAGTCAGTTACGCCTTAAGTCTAAACAGGCTGGCGGAGCGGGATTCCGACTGATTTACGGATTAAAGAAACATTTATCGCTTTAAGCGGCGAATCGGACAACTATTCTCTCTAAATCGTTCAGACGCAAATGTCCGGACATTTGGAAAGAAAATTAAATTATTTTATGAACAAATTACGCAGATTTTTAACCATTGGCGTAATGGCAATAACAGTATTAGCTACCATTGGTGCTTATGCTCCAGTCAACGCATCTGCTTCTGCAGGTGACTTGATTAAGATGGATGGCTTATCTTCTGTTTATTACCTTGGCTCCGATGGCAAGAGATATGTATTCCCGAATACTGAAACTTACATGTCTTGGTACAACGACTTCAGTGGCGTTGTTACTATCCCTGCTTCTGAATTACAAAGCTATCCTTTAGGTGGCAATGTAACTATGAGACCGGGTACAAAATTAGTTAAGATTACAACTGATCCTTCTGTTTACGCTGTTGAACCTAATGGCGTTTTAAGAAAGATCCAAAGTGAAGCACAAGCTGCAGCTTTATACGGCAGCAACTGGAACAAGAGAGTTGTTGACGTCGCTGATGCTTTCTTCACAAACTACACTATCAGCTCCGCTTTACCTAGCGGTTCTGTACCGGCAGGTTCTTTAGTAAAGAGCTCTACTGGCGCTACCGTTTATTACTATGACGGTTCCAGCTACAGAGCGATTGCTGATGAATCAGCTTTCAACGCTAACAGATTTAGTTTCTCCAACGTTATTACCGTTTCTAGCATTGCTACTACCGGTACTGCCGTTTCCAGTGCTGAATTCGTTAACGTCGCTCAGAACGGCGCTACTACTGGCGTTGTTGTAACTGGTTCTGGTTTAATGGTTTCATTAAACTCAGCTACTCCAGCTGCTGCTTCCGTTCCTAACAATGGAACAAGAATTCCTTTTGCTAAATATAACTTAACCGCTGCTAGTGATGGCGCAGTAACTTTAAACTCAGTTACTATTACCAGAACTGGTTTGAGCGATGCGGCTAAATTTACAAAGGTTTGGGCAGAAAAAGATGGCGTTCGTGTTACTTCCCAGAAATCTATCAGTTCCAATGATCAAGCTATTTTAACTTTCTCTCCTGCCTTGACTATCAATGCTGGTCAGACTGTTACAATTGAGATTATTGCCTCTGTTAGTGGCGCAGAAGGAAATGCTGCTTTAAGCATCGCTTCTGCTTCTGCGGTTAGCGCTACCGCCGCTTCAATCACCGGTTCTTTCCCTGTCACTGGTAACTTAATGAGCTTTACTACTTATAGTGTAGCCCAAGTTTACTTTAATGGTGCCGATGGAACTAAATCTTTAAAGGTTGGCGACACTAAAGCTGATTTCGGTTCATTCGATTTAAGCTTTGCAACCACTTCTAAAGATGTAATCTTCAAATCCATTACTTTAAAGAATACTGGTTCTGAAGAATTAGCCAAATCAACTGCTAACTTATACTTAGAAAAGAATGGAACTGCTATCTCCGGTAATGCTACTATTGATGGCCGTTTAGCTACCTTTACCGTAAATGGTACTGGTTTGTTAATCGAAAAAGGAGATAATGTCACCATCAAAGTAAGAGGTGATGTTATGGGTAAGGAAAATACTTCCACTAGCACCGTCTTTACTTTAAACAAGATTGAAGATCTTAGCATTATTGAAAGCAACACCGGTTTTGGTGCTGAAATCGTTATTGACGGTACTCATGATGCAACCTTAGACGAGGTTACCATCGCCGCCGGTTCTATTTCTACTACCAAGAAACCAACTTCTCCGGCTGATACCGAAGTCGTTATTGGTTCAAAGGGTGTTACTTCTTTAATCGCTAATGTAAGAGCTGATGAGGCAATTACAGCTGACGGCTTAAAGATTGATTATACTGGTGCTTCTAGCACTAACTTTGAAAACGCTAAGGTTTATGTTAACGGAGTTTTATTAGGTGACTTTGATCCGACTGGTGACACTGGTACCGCATCTATTGACTCTTCCGTTACCTTCAATAAAGGCGATAATGAAGTTAAAGTTACCGTTGATGTTAAATCAACAGCCGCTGCTGGAAACAACATTAAGATGTCTATTGTTTCAGGCAATTTCTTAAACGGAATGTCTCCAGAATATGTTGCTAGCGGCAATACCGTTTCCTCTATTAATGGTTCCCCTGAAGGTGCCAAGATTACCGTTCAAGGTGCTTCACTTTCAGTAGCTATTAATGACGGACTTTCTAGTGGTAATAAAATTGTCAAGGGAGATAAGGATGTTTTGTTAGCCAAGTACAACGTTAAGGCTCTTTATGACACTGTTAGAATCACCAGTATTACTTTAAACGCAAACGATGCTCCTTCTGGAACTAAAATCCCAGATTCATCTGTTGGCGACATTAAATTATATGTCGGTGGAGATTTAATTGATACTCGTGATTTCAGCAACGGAGCTACCTTCTCTTCTATGAGCAAATCAATTGCTAAAGATGCGATCGTTTCCGTTGAAATCAGAGGTGATTTCGATACCGCCGCTACTGGTACTTTAAGAACTGCTATTAATATCTACGGAGAAGATAGCCGTGGTAAGGTAGTTAAGAGTGAAGGAAATCTATCCGTTGCTCATGAAATTACCGGATCTGGTAGCTTAAATGTTGCTATCGGTGCCGATACCAAAGCTACTTCTACTATTGTAGCTAAAGCTGATGTTGAACAAGAAATTGCTCAATATCGTTTAACTGCTGTTGATGCTAGCGCGGAAATCACTGAATTGGTAATGGCTAATGCCTCAACTACCGATGTCAGAATTTCTGAATATCGTTTGTATGATGGTTCAACTCTTTTAACCACTGACAACCCTATGGTTGGTACTACAACCTTTAAGATTGCTAGCGGCAAGTTAATTATTCCTGCTAATAGCAGTAAGACATTAACTCTTAAAGCTGTTTTGAACCCGATTACTATAAAGGACCAAACTGGCAAAGATTTACAAGTATCCCTCTCGGGTTACAAGTATATTTCTGCTGGTCTTGAAGTTGCATCTTCAAGCTTAGCAACCCCTGCCGTTTCTAATACTATGACTATTAGAAAGACTATGCCTACTTTCACTTTGGTTAGTGGAGTTACTGGCGGTCAAGGATCATTACAGTCAGTTTTGACTTTCAATGTTAGTGCTGATGCTAACGAAGATGTTATCATCAATAAATTAACATTCACTAAGTCTGGCTCTGCCGCTGGTCAAGCTTCAACTACTAGGTTCTACTTATATGATGGCACTACCGAAAAGGCTAATAATACAACCGCCACTGGCGCTGCTGTATCATTAAATCCTGCTTCCGGTATTACCATTGGTAAAGGAACAAGCAAGACTTTGGTTGTTAAGGCTGATACAACTGATGTCGCTAAGGACGAGAATTTTGGCTTGTCATTAGAAAATACGACAACCAATATCGAATGGGCTGAATACTTTATTGGTGGCGACGCTACCACAACTGGTGCAAACCTATCCGGTTTCCCATTGAGTGGTTCAACCATGAAGTACTAAGTAGTATTTCAAATAGTTTTCCCAATTTCCTTTAATAAATTGGAACAACAAAAGAGCCCCTTCGGGGGCTCTTTTTTGTTGGGGAGAAAGTGGCTTGAGTGATTTGATATAACCCCGAAATTTGGGGGTGATATTCGGTCTTTTCCCGTCCAGAAAAAGTCTTTAGATTTTCTTCATATCTGATTTGCTAGAATTAGGTGATTATTATTAATCATCTAAATTTATGGAAGAGAATAACTACCAAGAGGGAAATCTCGCGTTTATAGATGGACAAAACTTATATATGGGTACTGCAAAAAACAAAATTAAACCATGGAAAATAGATTTGTTTCGACTCAATGAATATCTAAGCAAAAAATATAAAGTCGTTGAGGCTTATTATTTCTTAGGCTATATTCAAGAAACAAATCAGGAGTTATATGAAGAAATTAAAAATTCTGGTTATATTTTATCCTTCCGTGAGCACAATCCAGCTATGATCGGTCATCTCTTTACAAAAGTTTGTCAAACAAATTTTTTGCTTATTTAGATGATGTCGATGTTAAAAATAAGATAGAAAAAAAGAAAAGGGTGCCTTAGGTAGTTAACCGTTCGGACCCCTCTTCGTCGTTATATTAACATAATAGCAAAATAAACTAGTGAGGTCAAATCAACCCGCCTATCGGCGAATAATTAACCGAGCCCCCTGCCGGGGGCTCTTTTTTGTTTAGATTTTCTTCATATCGGGTTTGGTAAAATTAGGTGATTATTATTAATCATC
>CAZMKG010000004.1:0-40375 GCA_964567015.1 uncultured Gammaproteobacteria bacterium
AGGTTCTCATCCTGGTAACAGGGGTTCGATTCCCCTAGGGACTACTAATTGAAAAGTGCTCAGCGTTAGCTGGGCATTTTTTAATTAGACGGCGTTAGCCGGGGGAATCGAACTAGTCGGAAGCGAGATGCGAGTTATTTCGGAAGAAATAACGAGCGAACGAGCGTCGGCGAGTCCGAGCTGGCGCAGGACTCGACGCCGACTCTGGACAAGTGAACGAGCCGCATTACGGCGGCGAGTGAGCGCGATAATTCCCCTAGGGACTACTAATTAAAAAAGCCCAGCGAATGCTGCGGCTTTTTTATTTAATAATTCGCAACTAGGAAATTCTCCTTTATACTCCAAGCTTGGTTAAAATTTGTAAAAGCAATATTATTTTTCCGAAACAAGTTCCCCAGTAGCTAACGCTTCTTCATAAGAAATGCAACTCGGCCACGGACGCTCTAAAGCATCTTCTGAATCAAAAATAAATATAAAACAATCCCCTGGTGGTACTTTACCGTAATTATTTGTTAAAACATAATCAAAATATTTCCACATAATCCGCGAATAAATTGACCAGGGTTTCGTCGATGTTTCAATCCTATGGTGAAGCACCTGAAGTTCTGCTTTTTCCCCATTACATAGATCTCCAGATTTAAATTCACGTAGACCCGTTCCAGTTGGCACACTAAGTATATTTTTTTGTTCATCTGAAAATTCAAGAGCGCCTCCAGCCGCATCAAAAAAAGAGGTTAATAAAATGTCGTCAATGCTTGAAAATACGCCATCAGCAATAATACTCCCCTCCTCGCTCCGCGAAAACAAACCATTTCTTTTCGTAATTAGTGATTTTGCATCTGCTTTCAAAAAAATCTCTTCGCCGCAAGCGAATATCCGATAGTCATTTCTTGATAGAATTCTCTTTTCTGCCGATACTTGATTTTTATATTTTAAAATCAAAAAAGCAGATATTAATACAAATAATACGATAATGGCTATGGTTCCTAATTTACGAATATTTTTTATTATAAACTTCATAATTAATCTATTACTTCAAGTACGCCAATACTTAAAAAATCCCCCTTGCGTGCTTTGATCAATTTATCATATATCTCATTCCATTTTTCAATTTCAGTTATTGTAATACATCCCAAAGAACGACTACCTGTGTGTAAATATTTACTCCCTTCATGTCCAATTCTAAACCAAGTTTTTGCTCTAGATGACCTGTCTAAATAACTCCGGCCTCCCGCATGAGGATAATCAGGCAATTCAATATCATACCAACCTTTCTTCCATGGCGTTTCTGCATAATCTGCAGCTGCATATTTTTTGTCACCAATAATTAGTTTCTTTTGAGAAACGGAATATCGAAGGTAAATTAAAGGCTCATGTTTTACATCGACTAAAAGTCGCGAACTGTTATTTTTTTCATTATCTAAGCTAACAGAAACTTTTTGATTCTCATAAATACCTTCTAATATCGTGAAATATTCCCGCCCTTTCTCGATATATTCTGATTGCACCTTTAAAAATGCGGGAAGATAAGTTATGTTGCCACTTACCGTCTTCACTTTGAGCCAGCCATTATCAATGTCTGGTATATATTTTATCTTCTCTATAGCCGAAACCTCTATAGTAATTTCAAATTTGGCGATTGATTTACCCCAATTTTTCCAAAAACGTTTTTCACGAAGCTCAATTGTGTAAACAAATTTTTGAGGTTTAGAATTTTCCGTATCAACTTTAATCTCCTTCTCGATATTATTTGTATCGTTAAACAAGGAGTCCTTTTCAGTAATGGTAATTTTTGTCTTGGTTGTAAAAGATTTTTGATCAGTCGGAAAGATTCCTATTTCTTCCATGAATTCAACTGTACTGCCGACTTTAATTCTTTTATCAATTTGCAAAGTTTTATCGAGTATTTCAATGTTCACAAGAATATTATCACCGATTGATTTGCCGGTATATTTTATTTTTGTGAGTTTAAATTGAATTTTTTTAAGCATAGAAATTTTTTATTTATTTTTGATTTCATTTACTTGTTATTATTTTTTTGTATTTACAACTGATGTATTTAATACAAATTTAATATCTAACGGAATTTTAGAGGCGATGACAAATTTATCACTATCCTTTTTATATTTAACGACTATTGTATATTCACCCTCTGACGTAACCCCCATTCCATTCATCTGAACAATTGTTCGTAATCTTTTTTTCCCTTTTTCAATTATTGGGAAATTAGTAAATTCATTTATTTTTTTATCTTGAGGATCAATAATCTCTAATAAGTACTCAAATTTTCTATCTTTGGATACGTCATTATCACTCCATAAACTAATAATAGTAAAATTAATTGGGATGTTTTTTTGAGGTGCGCTAATCTCCTCGGGCTTAGAAAAATTAACAGTGATTTCTTCTGTACAATCAAACAAACTCATTGAATTTGTATTTTCATCAACAACTGCTCTATTAAATATAACTGACCAAATGTTTTTCATATTTTTATAAATTATATAATACACTATTAACCATGCTACTTTTTTGTTCTATCACTGCATTATTATGTAATAATTCTACCGGGAAACGGAGATAACAATTAGCGGTATTATCTGCCTCCATACCAAGTGGATTACTAATTTTAATACCAAGGATTCTGGCAATTTTCTCTAAAGTTTTAAAACTTGGATAATTTTTGCCACTTTCTAATCTAGCGATTCCTGATTGTTTAGTCTTGAGCTTTTTTGCCAACTCTTTTTGAGTCATGCCCTTTTTTATTCTAGCATCAATAATGCTTTCAGCTATTTCAAAAGACAAATCTTGTTTATTGATTTCGCATTTATACTCATTATTTTTTAAAAGTTTTTCTTTTAATTGTTCTAATGCTGTTTTCATTATATTTAAATTTATTTATTAAAAATAAAATCTTTTCTCTCGCGTGCAATATTTAATTCTTTAACTGGGGTTTTATTAGTCTTTTTGAAAAAAATATGTAGCAACCAACATATGCAATCCTTTAAGGTAAATAAAATTCTAACTCTATCCGGTGTTAACTCGTATAAATCTTTTTCTAATTTTTTGGCATACTCAGCTTTAAAAAGATTTACGAGTCCGTCTTGTTCTTTTTCTATTCTTTCAAGAGCGCGAGTTACCTTCTTTTGGTCTTTTGGCTCAAGATTATTAATAATGAAATCTTCTACTGGAGCATTTCCGCTTGTTTTCTTGAAAAATTCAATCTTCATGATTCTATAATATAACACTTTTGTTATGTTAATATATTATACCCTTTAAATAACACGGTCAATACTATGTAAAGATTGGCGTTATTAGTAGTTTTGATGTGCCAAAATTTCCGCCCATTTTTTAATTTCTTTAATAATTCCATCAAATTTTTTGTGTATATCATTTTTAAGGACTGCGAGTTTTTTCCACCGCCCAATAACCTTAGGCTCTTGTCAAAATTTAAATCTTTTGATATCATCAAATTTGTTAAGTTTAATGAAGCGCCTATAGCTCAGTTGGTAGAGCAGCTCCCTTTTAAGGAGATGGTCGTAGGTTCGAATCCTACTGGGCGCACAGTTATGAAACCGCCTAAAGCGGTTTTTGAGAATAACACAATTAGCTTAATTAGCCATCTTAGCTCAGCTGGTAGAGCAGCCGCCTTGTAAGCGGCAGGTCGTCGGTCCGAGCCCGACAGATGGCTCCAAATAAAAAGCTCCGGTTTCGTCAAGAAATCGGGGTTTTTTATTAAAGCCTAAAGTTAATAAACGGTTGATAAATAGTTAATAATATTTCCTTGAAAAATAGCTGTTTATAAGATAAAATAATCTAGACATCAGACATCCGCCAGAAACAAACTTTTATTGAATTTTTAACGATAAAAATATGGCTAACGATCAAATAATCGAAAAAATCCCGCCCCACAGCCTTGAAGCCGAAGAATCTCTCTTGGGTTCGCTTCTGATTGATAAAGATGCGATTATTAAGGTGGCGGATAATGTCATGCCGCAAGACTTTTATAAAGATGCCCATAAAATAATTTTTGAAGTTATAAAAGAACTTTACGGAAACCAGGAACCGATCGATATTATTACTTTATCGAATCGCCTGGAGGAGAAAAAACAATTACAAGCCATCGGCGGCCGCGCATATCTCGCTCATCTATCGAATGTTGTCGCCACCTCCGGCAACATCACCAACTACGCCAATATTATCCAACGCAAAGCCACTTTACGTCGTCTGCAACAGGCGGCCGCGGAAATTTCGTCCATGAGCTTTAATGAAGAGAAAGAAATAGACGAAATTCTCGACGAAACCGAAAAGAAAGTCTTTGGTGTCAGCCGTAAATATTTAAAAAATGCTTTCCTCCCGATAGACAGTTTGCTCACTGCCGCTTTTGATCGTATTGACGATCTCCATAAATACAGCGGCAAGCTGCGCGGACTTTCAACCGGATTCCCCGACCTTGATAACCTGCTTGCCGGATTACAAAAATCCGATTTAATAATTTTAGCCGCCCGTCCGTCTGTCGGCAAAACATCCTTTGCGCTTGATATCGCTCGCCAAGCGGCGATAAAAAGCAAAGAGGGCGTCGGCATCTTCTCTCTTGAAATGAGCAAAGAACAGTTGGTTGACCGTATGCTTTGCGCTCAAGCTAATGTCAGTTTATGGAAAATGCGCACCGGAAATTTATCGGACAAAGACGGCGATAATGATTTTGCGCGTATCGGCGAAGCGATGGGAAAATTGGCCGAAGCGCCAATTTATATCGACGACTCCGGGACACTCTCAATTATGGAAATCCGCGCTAAAGCCCGCCGCCTGCAAATGGAAAAAGGCTTAGGCTTAATTGTTATCGACTACTTGCAGTTAATGGAGGGCCGCGGAAAATATGGCGATAATCGTGTGCAGGAAATCGCTGAAATCAGTCGCGGCTTAAAATCTATCGCCCGCGAACTTAATATTCCGATTCTCGCTCTTGCGCAGTTATCTCGCGCTGTTGAAGCGACTAGCCCGGCAATTCCGAAACTTTCCCATTTGCGTGATTCCGGTTCAATCGAACAGGACGCCGATGTTGTTATGTTTATCTACCGTAAAGCGGCCGATCGCGGCTATAATCCGGCCGATTTGCCGATGGATGAACGTTATAAAGCGGAAATCCATATTGCTAAACACCGAAACGGCCCGACCGGAAAAGTTGATTTATATTTCGACGAAAATACTGTCAGTTTCAAGAGTTTAAGTAAAATGCCGACCAATAACGGACCGGTAGAATTTTAAACTAAATAATATATTTTATAAATTAAATAAGCCCGGCTCAGGGCACACATCTTATGTTTAGCAAATTAAAACAATTTCAAGATTTACGCAGCCAAGCTAAAACCATGCAAAACGCTTTGGCGCAAGAAACGGTTACCGAAGAAAAAAATGGCGTTAAAATCGTCTTAAACGGCAACATGGAAGTTATGAGTATCACTTTAAATGAATCTTTATCGACCAGCGCCCAAGCCGAAGCAATAAAAAGTTGCTTTAATGACGCCTTGAAACGCGCGCAAAGATTAATGGCTAAGAAGCTTCAAGACATGGGTGGCATTCCGGGATTGAACTAAAAATTGGTTTAATTAAATTAAATGCGATATCCAAAAGCGATCCAAAATTTAATCGAAAAACTATCCGCCCTACCCAGCGTCGGGCCGAAAACCGCTGAGCGTTATGCTTTTTATCTTTTGCGCCAAAGCGATAGTAATTTAAATTCCTTAGCCGAAGCAATAAAAGAATTAAAAGCTAAAACGACTGTCTGCGCTTCTTGCCAAGCAATTACCGAATCTAACCCCTGCGCAATATGTTCTTCGACAGAACGCCTAAACGATATTCTTTGTCTAGTTGAAAATACTCAGGATCTTTTAGCGATTGAAGCGACCGGACAATTTACCGGAAAATATTTTGTTCTCGGCGGCTTAATCGATACTATTAACGATGTTAAGCCGGAAGATTTAAATATCGACAAATTGGTTAAATGGATTAAGGCCGATAAGATTAAGGAGATAATTTTAGCCCTTAATTTTACTCTTGAAGGAGAAACCACTTCCCTTTACCTTAATAAACTTTTACGCGATCATGTAAAGATAACCCATTTAGCCAAAGGCTTACCGGCCGGTTCTGATCTTGAATACGCCGATGAAACAACGCTTTCAAGCGCCTTAAAGTATCGTAACGAAATAAAATAAACTAAAAAATCGGGTATCATCAAAGTGACGCCCGATTTTAAAATTAAAAAAATTTTTCAATTAAAGAAAGCGTTTCTTGGACATACGACGCTCCTTCGGGGGCATGAATTGCATTCTTTTGTTTATCAATTGCATATTTTGCCCTTATCTGCCTTTTGACTTCAAGAGTTTTTTCTATAGCATCTTCGCCTTCAGTGAAATATGCCCTAACCTCTCCTGATGTAAAATAAGCCATAAATTGAAAGAACCAGGGTTCTTTTTCGAATTCTTTATAAAAAGCGCTAGCTTCTTTTAAAGAAAGAACTTCAGAGCCCTTAAAATTTACCGTTAAACCTAAACTTTCAGCTATCTTTACGGCATTAATAGCTATTAAGTCCGATTCTTTACCGGGCTTAATCAAAAAACACGATTTTTCCATTTCAACAATTTTTTTATCTGTTACAACCGGTTATAAATCTATTTATTTTTTAAAACCCGTTCCTTATAAAGGGGCGGGTTTTAATTTTTTAAAATAATATAAATATAAATATTTTAAGCGATGCTTACAATCTTTAGGGCGGTAAATTTCTGACGATGGCCGACGGTTTTTTTATAACGAGTTTTGCTCTTATATTTAACAACAGTCACCTTCTTGCCTTTAGCAGTTTCAATGACTTCTGCTTCAACTTTTTCCCCAAGAGAAGGCTGGCCAACTTCCAAATTAGCTCCGTCAGCGATTAAAAGGGTCTCTAATTTAATTTTCGTACCATTTTCCGCCTCTAATTTTTCAACTTTAACCGTGTCGCCAACAGCTACTTTATATTGTTTGCCACCGGTTCTAATTACTGCAATTTTTGCCATAAATTTAATAAAATTAACATTTCTGTTTAACATTTATAAATAATACCAGATATTTGAAAAATGTCAATAAATAAGTTATAGTTATCACAGAAATAATAATAATCTACTATTTACAAATATGGCAAAATTCATTATTACTGGCGGTCAGAAATTAAGCGGAGAAATAAGTGTCGGCGGGGCAAAAAATAATGCCCAAATTATGATACCGGTTGCCCTGCTCTCTGCCGACACAATGATTATCAAAAATGTCCCGCAAATAGACGGCGTGGAAAAATCGCTGGAACTGATGCGCGATTTAGGCGCGGAAATAAAAGAAGGTGATCACGAATTAGAAATAAATACCGCCAAACTAAATAAAATTGAACTGGATAAAAAAATTGCCGATAAATTTCGAACTTCGGTTATGTTTGTCGGACCGATTCTAGCTCGTTTAGGCGAGGTTAAATTCCCTCACCCGGGAGGCTGTGTTATCGGCGCCAGCGGTCGACCGATTGATTTGTTTTTAGAGGGCTTTGAAGCTCTAGGCGCCAAAGTAGAAATTAAAGACAAATACTACCATATCCGCGCTAAAAAGCTTAAAGGCTGCGAATTTTTCTTTACCACAATGGCCGTCACCGGTACTCAAAGCATGATTATGACTGCTTGTTTAGCCGAAGGCACGACCACTCTAAAAAATTGCGCTATGGAGCCGGAAATTATTGCCTTAGCTGATTATTTAAATTCCCAAGGCGCTAAAATTAGCGGCGCCGGCACACCGACTATAACCATTGAAGGCGTCGAAAAATTAAATGCCGGAATTTGCGAAATAATTCCCGACCGCATCGAAGCCGGTTCGTTTGCTTTAATGGCCGCGGCTACTAATTCAGAGATAAAAATCACCAACTGCAATCCGGAACATATTTTAAATTTACTTACTATCTTCGATAAAATCGGCGTTAAATATGAAAGAGGAGAAGATTATTTGCTCATGAAAAAATCCGGAGACATTAAATCTTATGATTTAAAGACCCATGAATATCCGGGATTTTCCACTGATTTGCAATCTCCTTATGTCGTTTTAATGACGCAAGCTCACGGGACTTCCTTAATCCAAGAGACGATTTATGACCGCCGCTTGCTTTGGGCAGATATGCTTTCACAAATGGGCGCCAATATAATCATGTGCGATCCGCACCGCGTCGCCGTTAACGGACCGACAAAATTATATGCCAAAAAATTAATCAGCCCCGATATTCGCGCCGGTATCGCGCTTGTCATTGCCGCTTTAATCGCCGAAGGAACAACCGAAATCGATAACATCTACCAAATCGACCGCGGATATGAACAGCTGGACACCCGTCTTAAAAAATTAGGCGCCGCTATCGAACGCGTCGAATAAAAATATTATGTCAAAAAAAATCAAAGACTTACTTCTGCCGATTTTTGTTGTCCTGTTTATTATCCTAACCGCCTATTTCTCTCTCTACACATCGGGCTATAAATTTAATCTTAGCTGGCCGATAAAATTCAATCGTCTCCTGCAAAAAACCGGCATGTTAATCGTTAATACAAAACCGACCAAGGCGATTGTTTATTTAAATAATAAACCGCAACACAATCCGTCTCTTAAACCCTGGGAAAAGGATTATATAACCACGCCGGCAAAAATAAAAAATATTCTTCCCGGAGAATATGATTTACGCTTGGAAATCGACGGTTACTGGCCGTTTACCAAAAAAATAAATATTAATTCCGGCGAAACAACCTTCGTCGAAAATATCAATCTATTTTTAGAAAATACGCCGACTTTAGTGACTTCTTGCCCTCCCGATATTCTAACTATCAGCGCCGACAATAAATATCTTTACGCGCAAACGGCGAAAAAAATAATCTCCATAAAAACGGAAGAAATTCGCAATCTGGATGCGCCCAACAACGCTCAAGCCGCGTGGCTGGACAATAACAAATTACTGGTTGCCGGAACACTGTTTAATCCGGCCAAGGAAAGAAACGACATAAATTACGCCGACTTAATCGGATCCGGCGCCGATTCGTGGCGTTTTGAAACCGCTAACGGCTATCTGTATTATAAAAATAAAAACACCATTAATTTATTTAAAACCGACAGCCGAATCAATACTGTTCTGCTCTCCGGCGGCAATTATATAGATTACAAACCGGAAAGCGACAGGCTGTTTGTCATTGAAAAAAAGAATAACCAAATCATCGTTGAAAAATTATTCTCCACCGATTCAAAGACGGAGCGTTGGTTCCTGCCGGCAAACGGCGAATATGTTTTTGATAAAAATTTAGCCGATTATCTAACCGTTTATGACCAAAAAAATCAAACCTTATATTTGTTCAACGGCGCCAAGATTGGCGACGGACCGCTTGTCATAAAAAACATAAAAAACTGGGCGCTGGTTAGCAAAGACCAATTGATTTACACAAATGATTTTGAGATTTACACTTTTGACTTCGCTTCCGGGCGATCGACTCTTATAACCAGACGAGGGACAAAAATCGAAAATATGATTTTAAACGCCGCTAAAAACTATCTGATATTTTCCGAAAGCAACAATATAAACGTATTTGATTTTAAAAATTATAATGCTATCCCTCTATTTACCGGCGAAGAGATCGGTTCGCTTGCCTTCGACAACAAAACCGAAACTCTATATTTCTGGGCGCGCATCGACGGGCAGGAAGGGATTTATAAAATACTGCTCCAGAAATAAAACTTCTTAAAATATAAAAAGAGCCGCCATCGCGGTTCTTTTTTTATAATATTTTAAAACCTGAACGCTAAAATCTATTTCCTGGCCAATTCATTAATCAACTTCTGCAAATCTTGACCCACTTCCGGATTTTTGAGACCTATTTTTAAGGTGGCTTTGATAAAGTTAAACTTGTTGCCGGTATCGAGCCATTCTCCTTCGATTTTTTTGCCGTAAAGTTTCTTGCCTTGCTTAAGCATTTCTTCATAAGCGTCCGCCAAACGAATCTCGCCGGACTTACCGACTTTCATAGTCTCAAGTATCTTTAAAATATCCGGAGTAATCACATTAATTCCGACTTGGACCAGATTCGACGGCGCGTCTTCCATTTTTGGTTTTTCAATAAATTGGGTAATTTCATAAATGCCGTCGCCCAAATCTTTTCCGGCGATTACACCGAATTGACTAACCTCATTCGGTTTCACTTCCGACAAACCGATAACAGTTTCACCGTATTTTTCGTAAGCCTCGATTACTTGAGTAACCGGAGAGATGTCGGCGTCATAAAGCGTATCGCCGAACATAACCAAAACCGCCTCATCTTCTTCGACCAGATGGGCGGCACAAAGAACCGCCTGTCCATCGCCGAGCGGAATCGGTTGGCGGACATAAGAAAATTTAGCCAAATTTTCAATCTCTTGCACTTTTTTGACTAAATCCAATTTATTTTTTTCGACTAATGTTTTTTCGAGCTCGAAAGAATAGTCAAAATGATCTTCAATCGCTCTTTTTCCGCGACCGGTGACAAAAGTAATCTCTTTAATGCCGGCAGCGACAGCCTGTTCGACTAAATACTGAATAACCGGCTTATCGACAACGGTTAGCATCTCTTTCGGCTGAGCTTTGGTGGCCGGCAAAAATCTCGTCCCGAAGCCCGCGACCGGAAAGATAGCTTTAGTAATCTTTTGCATATATTTATTTTAAAAATTTATTTTTGTTAAATTTAAACTCTGGATTTTAATCCCCATTTCCAAAAATATTTAAGCCAGGAACCGATATGGCGCCAAACGAGAGAGTCGAAAAAAATAGCCAAATACCAGGGGTATCTGGCGCTCTGACGGACATGATCATGAATTAACACCGCTTCCGGATTATAAACTGCCCTTAACCCCTTCGATTGAAAGGCGCGGCAGATATCCGTATCTTCAAAATACATAAAATAACGTTCATCAAAGCGCGGATGCCAAACTTGGCCATCGGGAAAGGCCAACTCTTTTTTAAACATTAGCGACGAGCCGAGCATCCAATCAACTCCTTTGATTAAACTATGGTCGTATTCTATCATCTGAAAGTTATCGTTAGCGGCTGGAAAATATTTCCCTAAAAATGTCCGGCGCAAAATCGGCATATAGACTTTCGGGAAACGAAAACAGGAATATTGCAAAGAACCGTCGGGATTCAATAATTTCGGACCGACGATACCCGCGTCCGGGTTGGATTTTAAATAATTTAATAAAGTAATAATCGCGCCGTTTTTGATAATCGTATCCGGGTTAAGAATAAAAACGTATTCGCCATTTGCCTTTTCTATCCCGCGATTATTGCCGCCGCCCATGCCTAAATTTTTCTTTAAATTCAATAAACTGATATTCGAATTTAATTTTACTAAGTCGCTTAAATCATCGCCGGAATTATTCTCCACCAAAATTATTTCATAATTTAAATCCTGATTATCAGCCTTAAGAATCGAATCCAGACAAGATTCTAATTTTTTCTTACTTTTATAGTTAACGATAATTATCGATAAATCCATATTAAATAATTTTTTTTATCAACCACCAATACAGATTGAGCAGGGGGTTAACGATATAACTCAAAATCGGATTGGCAATTTCGGTAAACTCTATCTTGCCGGCAAAATTTTTCGCTATTTTTCTAAAAGGGACGGAACTGAAAGATTCAATCCTGGTTTTTTCTTTTTCAAGCGCCAGATAATTTTTAAAATGAAAAAAATAACCGTAAATTTTCATCTCTTCTTTAAACCAACCGCCGATTAACGAATAAAAAATCATACCCAAATCCATAATTATCCAGGGTAAAGCGATTAAAAGCATCAGATAAAAAGGATAAAAGATCATAATTGTCAGATAACGATTGCGCTCCATGTAATAAATCATTTTCGTGCTGCGGGAAAATTCGTATTTATGATAAATAACGGAACGCGGCGCGAGTATTACTTTATAACCGGCCAATTTTACTTTTAAACTTATTTCCAAATCATCATGATACATGTAGTATTCTTCATTATAGCCGCCAATCTTATCCAAAACTTCGGCGCGAATAATGAAAGAACAGCCGCTCGCATAACCTTTTATTTCCGGGTACCCCTCTATTTCCCTGTCGGCTTCGCCATAGGCAGAAGTAAAGCCGAAACCGAGAAAATGGACGATATTGCCCAGGCTATTTATTTTTGGATTTTTCTTTTCCTCTTCGTTTTTGGGAAATAACAAAATTTTTGATTGGGCGATTCCCGCTTCCGGATTATTTTCTAAAGCTAAAACTAATTCACTAAGCCAGGCCGGAGACATCTCAGTATCCATATTCACGGTCACATAATAATCGCATTCGTCGGACCTAGCTTCGGCAAAACCGAGATTATTGGCGGCGGAATAATTACCGTCAAGACGCGGCAGTATTTTCGCCTCGGGATAGTTATCATGCAAATATTTTACCGTCTCCGGAGTCGAGGCGTTATCAATAATATAAATATTTATAAGCCCGGACGGATAATCCTGGCGGCGCAAAGAATCGCGACAAGACGATAAAAACCGTTCCGCGTAATCTTTATAATTTATCAGTATTATTCCGACTTTTTTATTCATAAATAAAAATTTTTATTATAAAATCTTATTTCTCGCAAAATAAAAATATTATTTTCCAAAAAAACTTTAAGACATTAACTTTCCATTTAGTCTCCCATTTCTGAAAATATTTTAACATTGAATCACCAAAATATTTTTGAGTTCTTCCTCTGGCTACTTTTTTGAAGCTTTGCCCGACATAATCAAGGCAAACGGCGGCCGGAGTATACCAAACTTCCCCGCCTAATTTATAGACTTCGCGGCAAAAGTCCACTTCTTCAAACCAGATAAAATAACGCTCATCAAGGAAAGGAATTTCCCGTCCGCTTATTTTTTTATAATTTTCGCGATTGATTAGAAAAAAAGCGCCGCGAATAGAATCGACTTTCGCCGGCTTATTATAATCAAAATCGGAACATAAATATTTATCAACGATATTTGGAAGAAGGTGCGGCAGCTTTAAAGTAATCGCCAACTGATCAATAAGTTCCGGAAAACGACGGACCTGTTCGACGATTTTGTTTTTCTCATCAACCAATTTGCACCCAACAACCGTCGCTTGCGAATTATTTTTTGCCCAATCAAGGACATTGGTTAAAGTATCGGCCTCAACCCGCATATCGGGATTAAGGAGAAGAATATATTCTCCGCTAGCTAGCTTAAGCGCTTGGTTATTCGCCGCCGCAAAACCGCGATTATCCGAATTCGCGATTAACGTCGCCGAGGGAAACTCATTCTTTACCATTTCAACAGTTCCATCGGCAGAATTATTATCAACCACAAACACCTCAAATTTAAAATCGCCTTGCGAAGCGAACAAAGCGTTAAGGTTATCTTTTAATTTGTCTTTAACTTTCCATGAAACAATAATGACCGATAAATCCATAGTTTTAACTAACGGCTGACTTTTATCAATTTAGATTTTCCCGTTAAACCGCTAACGATTTTAATTTGATATTTCCGCACTCCTAACCCTTTCGCCAAATAGTTTGCCAACTCATGATTGGCCTCGCCCTTTTCCGGCTTGGCGGCTAGAGCAATTTTTAGAGTTCCGTCGGCCATTTCGCCGCGAATTTCTGTCTTTTGCGCTCCGGGAATGACTTTGACGTTAAAATAAATTTCTTTATTATTAGCTAATTTTTCAATAAATTTTTCCAACATAGGCATTATTCGTTAATTTATTAAAAAAACTTCAATCTCTCTTACCAGTGTAGCTCTTTTTCCATCTTTTTTAAAGCCTACAAAGACAGAAAACGATATCTGTCAAGATTTATTTTATTTAAATAATAGGTTAAAATAAAAGTGCTTTTAAGGCTTTTAAATTTAAAAATATGACCAAAGAAAACGAGGAAAAAAAAGAGGTTTATCGTCGCCCTACTTGGGATGAATATTTCTTAAAAATTATGGATATGGTCGGCAGTCGCGGCTCTTGCGATCGCGGCCGCGCCGGTTGTGTTATTACTCGCGACCGTCGCATTATCTCTACCGGCTATGCCGGTTCTCCTGTCGGTTTAGCTCACTGCGATGAAGCCGGACATGAGATGCATACCGTCACTCACGAAGATGGCACGCAAACTCGCCACTGTATTAGAACCGCCCACGCCGAACAAAACGCTATTTGCGAAGCGGCGCGCATGGGTATCTCAATCGACGGCGGAACATTATATTGCAAAATGACTCCTTGCTATACCTGCGCCAAGATGATAATCAATTGCGGTATAAAAAGAGTGGTTTGCGCTCAAGATTATCATGCCGGCGAAAGAAGCAAAGAAGTTTTTAAGGAGGCCGGCATAGAATTTTCTTTAGTTAACAGCGAAACTACCAAGTACGAAGATCAATAAAACTTAAAAAGCGAGAAATAAAATATTATTTTATGAAACAATATCTTAATTTACTCCAAGACGTGCTTGAAAACGGCCGCGGAAAAGACGACCGCACCGGTACGGGCACCATCAGCGTCTTCGGACGCCAAGTCCGCTACGATTTAAATGAAGGCTTCCCTTTAATGACCACCAAAAAACTTTATACTAAAGCGATAATCCACGAACTCTTATGGTTTCTTAAGGGCGATACGAACATAAAATATTTAAACGATAACGATGTCCATATTTGGGATGAATGGGCGGATGAAAACGGCGACCTCGGTCCGATCTATGGCAAACAATGGACTGCTTGGGAAGGGAAAAACGGCGTTGTTATCAACCAGATAGCGCAAGTCATCGACATGATTAAAAATAACCCCGACTCCCGCCGCATAATCGTCAGCGGTTGGAATGTGGCTGACTTGCAAGAACTGATAGGCGGTAAAAAAACCGCTCCGCCGCCATGCCACACTATTTTCCAATTTTATGTCGATAAAAATGACCGTCTATCCTGCCAGCTTTACCAGCGCAGCGCCGATATCTTTTTAGGCGTGCCGTTTAACATCGCTTCCTATGCTCTGCTGACAATGATGGTGGCGCAAGTAACCGGCAAAAAGCTCGGTGAATTTATCCATACTTTCGGCGATGTTCATATTTATAATAATCATATCGAGCAAGTTAAAGAACAACTGTCTCGAGAACCGCGCGCTTTGCCAAAGATGATTATAAATCCCGAAGTTAAAGATATTTTCGCTTTCAAATACGAAGACTTTAGGCTCGAGGGCTACGATCCTTTGCCGGGCATCAAAGCGCCAATCGCTATTTAAATAAACTGTTTAAATAATATGATAAAAGTCATAATGATGATGGCGATGACCGCCGACGGAAAAATTGCCAAAGATAAAACCCAATTCGCCGATTGGACTAGCCGGGAAGATAAAAAATTATTTGTCGAAATATCAAAATCTTGCGGCGTTATTATGATGGGCGAAAACACTTTCAACACTTTTCCGTCTCCGTTAAAGGACCGCTTAAACGTTGTCTTCACCGAAGATTTGAATAAACCGGAAACAGCGGGGGTAAAATGGGCAAGCGGCGAACCGAAGACGGTTTTAGAGGAACTGGAAAAGATGGGATACACTTCCGTTCTTTTGGGCGGCGGTTCTTTCCTTAATTCCCTGTTTTTAGAAAAAAAACTTATCTCGGAAATAGTCTTAACGATTGAACCGAAAATATTCGGCGCCGGCCTGTCTTTATTTAATAGGGATTTGGACGCCGATTTAAAATTATTGGAGGTAAAAAATTTAAACGAAAATACGATAATGCTGCATTATCAAGTTTTATGAAAAAAATAATTATCGGCCTGGTCGGTGAAATCGCCAGCGGCAAAGATGTCACAAAAAAATACTTAGAAGAAAATTATGGCGCGAGTTGCCATAAATTTTCCGCTATTTTTCGAGACGTGCTTAACCGTCTTTATCTGCCGATTACTCGGGAAAATATGCAAAATATCTCGACTATTTTGCGCCAAACATTCGGCGGCGATCTTTTAGCCAAGATAATTACCGAGGATGTTAAAAATGATATTCATGAAGTTATTGTTATCGACGGTATCCGCCGCGAAGAAGACATAACTTATTTAAAATCTTTACCCGGCTTTGTTTTGGTCAGTATAAAAGCAGAGGCTAAAACCCGCTATGAGCGCTTGATAAAACGCCGCGAGAATGCCGATGACGCCACAAAAACTTATGAACAGTTTTTAGCCGATAGCCAAAAAGAAACCGAATTGAAAATTCCGGAAGTAATGGCCGCAGCCGACTATGAAATAGATAATAACGGCGACTTAAAAAATCTCTATGGACAAATTGAGAAAATGGTAATAAAGTTGGAGGAATAATATGAACAGTTATCCAGGAAAACTAATCGTATTTTACGGAATAAATAACCTCGGCAAGAGCACGCAGGCTAAGTTACTTGTGGAAAGATTAAACGCTAATGGATATCCGGCGGAGTATTTAAAATATCCGATTTACGGCCTTGAGCCGTCCGGCGTCATACTCAACGATTATTTGCGCAACGGCAACCCATACAATCTCCATTCTCGGGAAGCGCAGATTATCTATGCCATGAACCGGACGCAATACCAAGAAAAATTGCTTGATAAACTTAAGGCGGGAATCAATATTATTGCCGAAGATTATAAAGGCACCGGTATTGCCTGGGGATTAGGCGCCGGAGTCGACGAAAATTTTTTAAAAGATATAAATTCGCATTTAATAGATGAGGATTTAGTTCTCCTTTTTGACGGTGAACGCTTCCGCCAAGCGATTGAAAATCATCATAAGCATGAAAATAACGATGATTTAACGAATAAAGTCCGCTGGGCTCATTTAAAATTACGGGAGGAATACGGCTGGTATAAAATAAACGCCAATTTAGCGATTGAAACAATTCATGAAGAAATTTGGGAACAAACCTTAAAGACAATCAGTAAGGTAGAAGAAAAAAATGGAGACACAATCGACAAGCCAAAAGAAATATATAATTATTCCGGTTTTCAAGCAATCGGCGAAATTTTAACTGATGGCGGCAAGACTGTTTTAAATAACGGGCCGGAGACAACAGAGGAAATAAAGCCGGAAGAAAAGCCGGAAGCAAGAGAATTTAAAACTGAGTTGGAAATTGCGCAAAAATCAGAGATAAAGAAACAAAATATTTTACGTGTCGAAAAAACAAATCCACAAGCCAAACTGCCGCAGAAAGCGCACGCTGGTGACGCCGGTTATGATTTATACGCTAATGATTACTGTTCAATCGCCCCTTACGCGCATACTCTTGTTCCGACAGGAATAAGATTGGCCATCCCCGAGGGCTATGTCGGTTTGATTTGGGATAAAAGCGGCATCGCTTTCGAAGGCATAAAGACCATGGGCGGTGTTATTGACTCTAATTATCGCGGTGAAATAAAAGTGATAATAAAAAACCTAAGCGAAGATATGTATAATATCGTTCCCGGCCAAAAAATCGCTCAAATATTAATTCAGGGAGTTTCGAACATGGAAATTAGCGAAGAAAATATTAATGATGAAACAGAACGCCAGGCGGATGGATTCGGCAGCACGGGAAAATTTTAAATATCATATTAAACATATGAACTACGACGTTATAATCGGCTTGGAAATCCACGCCGAACTTAAAACCAAAAGCAAGATGTTCTGTTCTTGCGATAACGACTCGGCCAAAAAAGACCCGAATACCGCTGTCTGCCCGATTTGCCTCGGCCATCCAGGAACACTGCCGACACCGAATAAAGAAGCTATCAACTGGACAATAATGACCGGCCTAGCTTTGCATTGCAAAATAAATCAAGTTTCAAAGTTTGATCGGAAAAACTATTTTTATCCCGACCTGCCCAAAGGCTACCAAATTTCTCAATTCGACTTGCCTCTATGTTATGAGGGGTATTTGGATATCGACGGTTCAAAAATAGCTATCACCCGTATCCATCTCGAAGAAGATACCGGAAAATCAACCCATTTTAAAGATAAAGATTATACCTTATTGGATTTTAACCGCGCCGGCACGCCGCTGATGGAATTAGTCACCGAACCGGTGATAAAAACGGCGACGGAAGCAAAAAAATTCTGCCAGACCTATCAGCAAATTTTGCGCTATCTTGATATTTCCGACGCTAACATGGAAAAAGGCGAAATGCGTTGCGAAGTAAATATCAGTCTGCAGGAAAAAGGCAAATGGGAATATAGAGACGGTTTAATAAAACCGCTCGGGGATTATAAACTAAATAATAAAGTTGAAATAAAAAATATCAATTCTTTTCGTTCGGTTGAAAAAGCGGTTAATTTCGAAATTAAACGCCAGAGCGAGGCGTTAGACAACGGCGAAAAAATTATCGGCGAGACCCGCGGCTGGAATGAGAATAAGAATGAAACTATCAGCCAAAGAGTCAAAGAAAGTTCCGCCGATTACCGCTACTTTCCGGAACCGGACATTCCTCCTTTAACTATTGATGATAAATGGATTGATAAGCTTAGAAATGAGTTGCCGGAAATGCCGCAAGCCAAAAAAGAACGTTTCATGCGCGAATACAGATTTAACCAGGAAGCGGCCGAGACTTTAACCGCCGATAAAAAACTGGCTGACTGGACGGAAAATGTCTTGTCCGAGCTTGATGCCTGGATTGAGGCAAACGGCGACGACGAAGAAAGGCAAGAAAGACGTCTCTCAAAAACGGCCGGAAATTGGATTACTAACGAGTTGTTGAAACATCTAAACGCCGATAATAAACGTATAAGCGATTTAAAAATAACGGCGGAAAATTTTGCCGAACTTGTTTCCCTTGTTTACCAAGAAAAAATAAATTCTTCGGCCGGACAAAGAATTCTTGAAGAAATGTATAATAACGGCGGCGATCCGACCGATATTATGAAAGTTATGGGGTTGGAGCAAATGGATAATACCGAAGAACTTAAACAAACAGTTAAAAACATAATCGAAGCCAACCCGAAACAAGCCGCCGACTATCGCGCCGGCAAGACTGCTTTGATAAAGTTTTTTATCGGACAAGTGATGGCAGAAACCGACGGCAAAGCCAACCCGAAAATAATCCAAGAAATTTTAGAAGAACTACTGAGTTAAAAATATCATTTTAAAAGAACCTCTCGCCCAGAGAGGTTCTTTTTAATTTCAACAAACCCACCAATAGAAATTTATTTAAACCAAGAAGCAATTTCCTTTTTCGCGTCCTTTAAGTCGGCGACCCAGATAATTTTTTTACCCTGCTTTTCCCAACGCCTAAACCAAGTTTTTTGGCGTTTGGCAAAGCGATAAATCGCGATACCTAATTTCTCGACCATCGTTTCATAATCGATTTCCTCAAGCAGATAGCGACTGACGAATTTATATTCCAAACCGAAACCGATCAGTCTTTCCCAGGAAACTCCCTCTTCATGCAAACGCTCAATTTCTTTTATCATTCCCTCTTTTTCCAAACGATCATGCAAGCGAGAAATAATTCTTTCCCGCAGAACATCATCCGGCCACTCGAGCCCGAGAAGCAAAAAGTCATAAGGGGAAACAGATTTTTTCGGGTCTTCTTCTGGCTTTGTCTTTTTAACGCGGCTTATTTTATCTTGCCCGGCGATTTCGAGGTACCGTACCAAACGTCTTTTATTGTTTCGGTCGCTATTATTCAATCTCTCGGCAAATTCCGGTTTAAGCCTTTTGAGTTTAGCATATAATTGCTCGGCGCTGAGTTCTTCTAAAGCGGCGCGCAGCTTCAAATCAGGCTTAACGCTCGATAACTGATAGTTATCGACAATTGCCTGGAGATAAAGCCCGGAACCGCCAACGACAATCGGCAATTTGCCGCGCTTTAAGACATCATCTATCGCCTTAAAAGCCATTTTCTGATATTTTGCCAAATCGAATTTCGTCTTCGGACTGGCAACGTCAATCAGGTGATATTTTATTTTTTTTCCGTCAACCGTATATTCTTTCAAATCTTTGCCGGTCCCGATGTCCATGCCTTTGTAAACCTGACGGCTGTCGGCGCTAATTATCTCTCCGCCGAGCTCGGCGGCTAATTTTACCCCCAATCCGGTCTTGCCGGCGGAAGTTGTGCCTAAAATAACCAAGACTTTCAGCTTATTTTTAGCGATTATTTTCGGCTTATGTTTGTTGATAATATTTATTGACATATTATAATAATTTGCTACAATAATAGCGTTAGCTATGTTCTTTTTTTTATATTATTTAACATCTTAAAATTTTCTGCCTATGGAAACAGCAAGAAGTCACGATGATTTCGAAGGCTAACCCCGCAAATTTTAACGGCCTGCAAGGAGGGGCCAAAAGAGGGATCAATTACGATCCCTTCTTTTTTTACTCAAATTACTTTTTTTTACTTAAATTACTTTTTTGATTCTACCACCAAATCGCCTTCAAGCGCAAAGGGCAAAATTTCCGTAATTTTAACTTTAGCGAAAGTTCCAATTAATTTTTGGCCGGCTTTCTTCTTGGTCCGCGCTAAAACGGTTTGATAAGCGCTCGTTTTACCATAATATTTACCTCTCTTATTTATTCCCTCGATTAAGACAACTACCTCTTGACCGAGGTGTTTTTTATTATTCTCTAAAGCGGTCGCCTTCAAAATATCGTTAATTTCTTCTTCCCGTCTTTTCTTTTCCGCCGGTAAAACATTGTCTTTCATTTTTGCCGATACCGTTCCGGGACGCGGGCTATATTGCGCGATATAAGCCAAATCAAATTTGACGCGCTTAAATAATTTAGCGGTATTTTCAAACTGTTTTCTTGTCTCTCCAGGAAAACCGACAATCACGTCGGTAGTAATCGCGATTCCGGGCTTAGCTTTTCTTATCTTAGCGATTAGATTTTCAAAATGTTTGGCCGTATACTTCCGGTTCATCGCTTTCAAAATATCATCATCCCCGGATTGAACCGCCAAATGAAGATGGTCGCATATTTTTTTTGAAGAACCGACGACGGAAATTAAATCGGCGTTCATATCTTTCGGGTGGCTGGAAACGAATCTTATCCAAAAATTTCCCGGTATCCGCGCGATAGACGCCAATAATTTCGGAAAGTCATATTTTTTATCGTGGTAGCTATTAACATTCTGGGCAATTAACATTATTTCCTTGTAGTCTTCTTTAATTAAACCTCTTACTTCTCTTATTATTTCGTCTGCCGGACGATAAACTTCGCGGCCGCGCGCATACGGCACGACGCAATAAGAACAAAAGTTATTACAACCGTTTCCGATTGGCACGGCGGCGGAAAAATTTCTGCCTCTTTTCGGCGTTATGCTTAAATATTTCTCGCCTTGTTTTAAACGAACTGCGTCCAGACTAAATTTTTCCTTAAACCCTCCGCCGCTTAAAATATCCGGTAGTTGCATTATTTCGCTCGTCGGCATAAATATATCGGCTCGTCCGATTAAACGCTTTCTGACGTCTTCGCGGCGGCTTAAACAGCCGGTAATAACAACTACCGTGCTCGGGTTATTCTTTTTAATGGTATTTACCAAACCATAAACCCGATCTTCGGCCATCTGCCTGACGCCGCAGGTATTAATAATAACAACATCGGCTTTTTTAATATTTTTTTCCAAACAAAAATTATGGCTCTCTAAAAAAGAGGCCAGACGTTCGCTGTCGGCGATATTCATCTGGCAGCCAATGGTTATTATATTATAAGTTTTATTTTTTTGTTTCATCTTTTTTAATGTCCAGCTTGTAGAGGCCGAACTTAGCATTAACTTTTTTGACTAATTTCATTTCCAAATCATAGGCAGAAAATTTTCTTTCATTTAAATAGGCCACATCCTTATCGTTCAAGAAAAAATTATAATAATAAACGGGGTAATAACCGACCAATTTTTTTGCCGCCGTTAAAATTTCATCGTTAGGCAATCGACCCATTATTATCCGCCTTTCCGGAAAAAAGAATTTGTCGTAATACTGGGTGATTATTATACTATCCGGCTCGGTCAGAGAAAAAACTATTTTAGCGTTATTTTTTTCCGCCAAACTGTTGTAATAGAGATAGGCCAAGCCTTCCTCCGAACCAAAAAGCACAAACATTATACCAAGGTATGAAATGCCGATAACCGCCGCCGCTTGCAAGCCGGCGGAAAAAATATTTTTAAGGCTTTTCGGAATCCTGCGAAATATCGATAAGAGAGCGCGCGTGACATTAACAATCGCATAAGCGACCAGCGGCAAAAGCATTAGATAAATAGGCAGCCAATAACGCGTATAGGAATTGCCGATAGTATAACTGTTTGGATTAGGGTTGTCGTTAAACTTCCAGCTACCATAATAGAAAACCAATATTAATCCCGAAATTGCCCAAACGAGCGCATAGACTAAATATTTCTTTTCAAAATGTTTAATATTATGAGCTATCAACAACAAAAAACCGAACAACCCCAAATAAACCAAAACCTGAAACATATCGACAACATAGCGATAGAACATTTCGATCGATTGCTCCTTCTTAAATCCAAAATAAAAGACGTTCTTTTTAATTGTTTGATAATAGGACTTATACTGTTCAATTTTCCCTTCTCGAGAATGATTCAATATTTCCGCGCCGGCGCTCGAAATTTCATCCAAAGACCGATTCATTTCATTATAGCCGCCGCGAAAAGAATTTTGATATAAAACATTATTCCAATAGATAACCGGCATCAAGGCCGCCGCCAATCCGGCAAAAAAAACCATTAATTTAATAAATCCGAAACGCCGCGCATAAAAAACCCAGATTACCCCAAGAATGGGTAAAAGCCACAATATTTCCGAAGTTCTGGTAATTATCGCCAAACCGATAAAAATGCCGGACAAAAAAGCGAAAAAAATTTGAAACGTTCGCTCCCGATCAAATTTAAATTTAAAAAATTTCGTTCTTATTTCCTCAATGATTCCAACCGTCTTTTTTTCTCCGAGCGCCAGCGTGAAAAGATGTATTCCAATCAACACAAAAACAATAAATAAGACGTTATGGAACATGCTTCTTACGGTATAATAAATATAAACCGGAAAACTGGCAAGCAAAAAAGCGGAAACAAGGCCGACGCGTTTACTGTCGAATATCCGGCTAACGAGCAGATAAAAGAAAATTATTCCTAAAGCCGCGAAAAAGGGCGTTAGATAAGGAATAACCCCGACTCCCAGAACCGCGGCGATACTGCCATAAGTCAAGGTGATGCCGAGAAAACTGACCGGTTTTATCCACCCGGAATCACTACGCAAACTGCGCGGCATAACCATATTGTTGCCAACAACCGCGGCCGAATCAAAATAAGATAACTCACCGGTTTCAGCAAACTCTTTACTAAAAAAATAATTGGCAGTTTCATCCGGAGAAGCCCATTTTACATAATCTTTATCTTGGGTATAGTAGTTAAAGCAGGCAGTTGAGATAAAAAAAACAAGCGCCAGGAGACTGACGATTATCGAATTAGCTGATTTTTGCCAATTTATCTTTAGCTTCATATCTAGCTTTAAAGTAGCAATATGCTTATATAAATGTTACCTAAAATTGCCAATTTTAGCAAGAATTTGCTATTATTAATATAGTATGAGAATAAAAGAAAAACTTAACAGAATAACCCCGAATATTATCGAATATTTGCTTTTAATAGTGGCGCTGGCGGCTATTTTCGGCGCCGGAGTCTATTATTTATATGCTCTTAACCGCCTGGGGACGTCTATTGCCGTTATCCTTACCCTTATTTCCTTCTTTCTTCTTTGCCGGCGCTTGCCTTTCGACCAAATTCAGCGGGAGGAAACCGCCGTACTCGCCACGGGCGGCGGCGCCGTTAACCGCAGAGACGGCGCAATAAAAATAATAATCGAATTTTTTAAAAAAAACCGACTGGAGATTTCCTATTTGGTCCTTTATCTTGCCAGTTTCATTATTCTTATCCAAGCGCGCAGCGACCGCGCCCTCATTTCTCCTTGGCAAGTCGTCAAACCGATTTTTTTTATTTCTTATTTTTTATGCTCCGCGATTCTGATAGTTATCTTGGCGCGAAAAAAAATTTCAGCCTCCGGAAAATTAATTGCGTTATCGGCGCATTACTTTCTCGGTTTTGCCGTAGCGGCCATTGTCTATAAGATAGGATACGGCTTTGATCCGTTTATCCATCAAGCGACTATGGAGCTTATCGACAAAAATGGAGTCGTCACGCCCAAACCTTTTTATTATCTCGGCGAATACGGCCTTGTCATAATCTTTCATAAACTCACCGGCCTTTCGATCTACATCTTAAATAAATTTTTAGTTCCGGTCTTGGCGGCGATATTTTTGCCTTTGGCTCTTTACCGTTTCACCGATCAAAATATTCATAGCCGCAGTTCATGGTTAACCGTTCTCTTTATCCTGTCTCTGACCTTTTCGCCGTTTATCTTATCGACTCCGCAGAATTTAAGTTATCTTTTCCTTATCCTGGCAATCACTTTCGGATTAACGGAAAACGGGCTTCTTTGGTCGTTTATTCTTTCTTTGGCCACTCTGGCAATCCATCCTCTAACCGGCATTCCGGCAATAATCTGGTGGTTATTTGTGGCGTTAAACGAATATGCTTTAAAATTTAAGGCCAAGACTTACAAAATAATTAAAAGATCTCTTTTTGCGGCCGGCTCCTTGCTTCTTCCTCTGGCTTTGCTGATTTCCGGCGGCGGCAGCTTTAAAAAAATAAATTGGAGCTTAACGGCCGTTATAGAACCGATAAAAATTTTGTTTTCCGGTTTAAACGGCGCCGGTCAGGAAAATTGGCTTTTAAATTTCGTTTATTTTTTTAGCTATAACTATAATCTCTGGCTCGTTTTAATTATCGGCGCCGGTCTGTTCTTTTTCTACCGTCGAAAAAATAGGCCGAATCTAAACAGTCTGCTGTTTATAAATTCGGCGCTAATAATCGCCTATCTTATTTCCAGCCAGATAGAATTTACCGATTTGATAAATTATGAACAAACTAATTTTGCCGGACGCTTGCTCGTTTTAATGGCTATCTTTTTTCTGCCATTTATCGTTTCCGAAGCGCAAAATTTAATTTCTCTTATCGGCCGCCAAGAAAAACCGACAAAAATAATTTACGCCGTTTTCGGACTGGCGCTTCTGACAACAGGCCTTTATGCGTCTTACCCGCGCATCGACAGATATTTCAACTCGCGCGGCTATAGCACCGGAAAGAATGATTTAGAAGCGGTCAGGCTTATCGAAAAAGAAACCGATGAACCTTATGTTGTCCTTGCTAACCAACAAGTGAGCGTCGCCGCCTTAAAAGAACTTGGATTTAACCACTACTTTCAAACAGCGGCGGGAGAATTGTATTTCTATCCGATTCCAACCGGCGGACAGCTTTATAAGTACTATCTTGATATGGTTTATAAAAGCCCCGACCGCGAAACGATGGCCAGGGCTAAATATCTAACGGGCGTTAAAGAAGCTTATTTTATCATTAATAAATATTGGGACAAAAGCAGTCAAATAATCGCCGCCGCCAAATTAACGGCCGATTCTTGGAAAACGATAAATAATGAAGTCTATATTTTTAAATACTAACGGCTTTCCCGATAGTCCCAAACCGGACCGACAGACAAAACTTTAGAATCGCCGTCTTGATGCAGTAGCACCATTAATTTCAAATAATTCAAATCTTCAACCAAATCTTTTTTCGCCGGCGTTTCTAAAGTCAGCTGTTTCTGAGAGGCGGTTGTTTTTTTAACGGCGAATTCTTCGACAAAATCAATAATCTCTTTATTGTCTTCTTCATCCAAGGATTGCCCGGTCAATTCTTTAACGATAATATCCTTTAGCGATGCCAGATTATTGCCGATTGCCGTTAAATTTTCGGAAACGGAGAGAACTTCGATATCGACCTGCAAAGCGGAAAACATTTTTTTCATCATTTCATTATCGGCCAATAATTCGTTAACTAAATTCAAATTAGGTTCGACATACAAACCGTCGCTAAATCTGGAAAAACTGCTGAAATTCTGGTTAGCCGAAACTTTATCCAGAGGCAGCTGCATATTTATCCAAGCGGCGGCGGCAGTGTTAATCGTCTTATCGCGCCAAGCAAGCGAACGGCTGAAAGCGGGCTGATTGGATTTATCCATGTTAAGATAAGCGCTGGCGGCGGCGAGCGTCGACCAGTAACTGTTCGCATGCCAGACAACGTCTTTAGCGAGCTTTTCGTTTAGTTTTTTAGCTTCCGAGCCATAATTTAGATAGTTTGTATTATCTTCAAAATAGGCATTACCGGCAATCGGCTGAAGAAGATTGACGATGTCGAGCGCCATCCCGTTACAGCGATAATAAACATTATTTTTATCTTGGCAGCCGGTTATATCGGGCGCTTTTCCGCTACCTTGATAAACGGTAACCGAGGGGCTAGTCAGGTTTTTAAAGATATATTCATTCGGAGAATACGACCCGACCAACATCTTAAATCCGACCAGCTGATTCGTCGATTTATCTTTTTTGTCTATCGCTCCCAGAAAAGGAGAAAACTCGATGGCGCCAAGCTTGTCCTGAAATTTCCGGAAATTAGCTTGAGCTTCCTGGTTGCTATCGCTAAATATTTCTTCAATATTATAATCGTCGCCAAAAACCGAGCGCAGCGCGTCCCGATAAAAAACGTAATTTAAATCTTCGCGCAAAGGACCGAAATACGACATCACTTTATATATCCGCGCCCATTTGTTTTTCAGTTCCGGCGAGTTGGAGAAATCCGTGGAAATTAAACTGGCGGCAATCGCCGAAAGACGCCAATCTTCCTTATCAAGCAGGCAATTTTGACAATTTTTATCTCTGTAGTTCAGGGGAAAAACCGAATTAAGCCAACGGCTGGCCAAATAAAAATTATTCAATTTGGCATTACTCCTATAATCGGTCGGAACGACAAAATCTTTATAATCGCGGTTATAAAGCATCACCGGAGATTTTGTCTGTTCTTTGGCGGCGCGAATCAGTTTTAACTCCCTGGTCACGTCATCGCCGAGATACGGCGGAGTAACAAAATAGAATTTATTCGCTTCGGAAGCTAAAAATTTATTTTCATCTTCAAGTGTGCCTTTTGCCAGTATCTGACTTTCTTCGGGCTTAAGGAGTTCAAGAGCGACGGCAAAAAAAGCGACCTCGAGACGCTCGCCCTCCAGAACAGAATCGTTAACGGCGCCGATTGAAGCTAAACGCGCTTCATAACGTTTTCTGGCCGAATCATAAATGTCTTTGACTATGCTCCAAAGATTATCATAAAAAATATTTTCTTCGATATCTTTATAAATCTTCTTTAAAGAATTTTGATAATAGTAAATAATGAAATCGGAAGTTACTAAAATTGGAATTTGTTTTGATTCGAGTTTGCTGTAAATCGAATAAAAATCAGGCGCTTCCGCGCTCCAAGGATTTGAAATCAGAGAAAACCCGTTTTGGCCGAGGCCGTCCAAGGCTTCATCAAGACTTAATTTTCGCGACAAATCGTAATAATTCGAGACATCTATTTTAACATTAACAGGGAGGCTATAATCTTTAAATTCGGGGGTAATATTGTTATCCGGGGCTTTATAAAAATCGGCAAAGGTCATATATTCGATTGCGATGTCGGCAAAAGGCACTGTCGCCGCGGTTGTAGTCGCGCTGGAAGGCAGAACCGGATTCTGTCCGGCAATCTCCGTCGTAGACGTTTCGACGGGCGTTGTTTCTTCGGTAACCGGAACTTTTTCGGAATTTTTCTTTATAATCGGCAAAACAACTGCCATAATTACAATAATCGCCGCTAAAAAAATGCCAAAAATAATCAATATTTTTTTGAAATTTATCGTCCGCGAGGGCCGATTGCTTTGATCGTTGGCCGCGCCGCCGATTATTACGTCTTTCTGATTAAAAATCATATGACTATTTTAAATATTTATATTTATTCCTCAAATGTTCATCGTATGTCTTGGCATAAACAATATCGCCATCCTTAGTCGTTAAAAAATAACTATAGTCGGTATCGATAGGATAAATAGCCGCTTCAATCGCCAAAATTCCCGGATTGCAAATAGGACCCGGCGGCAAGCCGCGGTATTTATAAGTATTATAAGGCGAATCTATATCCAATTCCGCGCCGCTATGCGCCGCCTTGTTATCATTATAAATATAAGAGAGAGTGGCATCGGATTGCAAAGCCTGGCCAACGCTTAAACGATTCAAAAAAATGCCGGCTACAATCCGCGCGTCGCGGTTATCGCCTGTTTGATTATTGAGCGGGGCTTCTTTTTCAACAAGCGAAGCCAAAGTTACAATATCATAAATCGTTCTCCCCTGAGCTTCTATGTCTTTCCGCATTTTCGGTGTTAATTTCTTGTCAAAATTAGCCAACATCTTTTCAATAACTTCGGTAACGGAGGAACTGGCATAAATCCGATAAGTGTCGGGAAAAAGATAGCCCTCCAAACCATAATATTTCGGCTTATCTTCTAAAAAGCTATATTCGACAGAAAAATCGGAAATAGCCGGCATCTCTTTATTTTTCCTGTAATCTACCTGCGGGAAGCCGGCGACCTCTAAAAATTCCTCGCTCTGATAGCGCCCCTCTCTTTCAAAATATTGACCGATATCGCGGCTTGTCCAACCTTCGAGGATGCGAATCGTATCTTCCGGTCTTAAAACGGGCTCCGGTTCTTCTTTATCTTTTTTAGAGTCGTTGAAAAATCTGACAATAAGCGGCGATGAGTAGCCATCACCGGAAAAATAACGATAAACTAACTTAAAGCAGAAAAAGATTACTAAAACAATCGCCAAAATAATTATGGCGGACATAAAAAATCTTTTTCCTATTTTTTTCATAAACATTAACCGTTTAATTTACTGCCATTAATTATTTCCGATTTTTCTCTTGGCCTTGGCTTTTTCTTCGGCGGCCAGCTGCGCTTTTAAAGCGGCGGCTTTAGCGATAAGCTGGGAACTGGCCCGGATTTTCTTTCCTAAACCGTCAACCATTTTAATTTTATATTTTTTACAAATAGGATATTCGGGAATATCGTCGATATTATGGCGATCGCCGCCATTGGCAAAGATATTCGGGCGCACTTTTATTAAAGACTTGCAAACCGTTTTATCTTTATCGATTGAAACAAAAACCTTATTCACGTCGCGCAGCGCTTTGATTATTTTTACCCTATCGGCCAAAGACATAAAAGGAACGCTTCCTTTAAGAGCGACCTGGGCATCGTTATTTATAATAACCACCAGTTCATCCCCCAGTTTTTTAGCCATTTTAATCATTTCCAGATGCCCGACATGGAGCGGATTAAAGTAGCCGGAAACGGCGACCACGACAGGCTTTGCTTTTTTATTTTTTATTGTTTTTTTTGATGTTTTCTTGGTTATCATAAAAAAAATTTAGATAAATTATCAATTTTATTATAGCAAGAAATCGGCTAAACTTGAAGCATTTTAAAAGACGGGTTTATTTATTTATAAAACTGGGTTAAAATAAATCCGTAATAGAATAATCACAATAAATATGACAATCTTACATGGTTTAATTCTGGGGGTAATCGAAGGGCTGACGGAATTTCTGCCGATTTCTTCCACGGCGCATCTGATAATCGCCGGGCAGTGGCTCCACATACCGCAAACGGAATTTTTAAAAAGTTTTGAAATTTCCATTCAGCTCGGCGCTATCTTATCGGTCGTAATCTTATATTGGAAGCGGGTTTGGAACAATCTCGGCATTATTTGGAAACTAGCCGCCGCTTTTATTCCGACTTCGGTTATCGGACTGATATTTTATAAAATAGTGAAGGGTTATCTGATGGAAAACTTAAAAATCATCAGTATTTCGCTATTTCTCGGGGGCATAATAATCATCCTTTTTGAAAATTGGTACGCTAAAAAACAAAAAACCGCGCCGGAAGAAAATGCCGATTTGGATTTAAACGATATTACTTATAAGCAGGCAATTATTTTAGGCGCCGTCCAAGCGCTTGCCATTATCCCCGGCGTTTCCCGTTCCGGGGCAACGATTATCGGCGGTTTGACTCAAGGAATAAAAAGAAGGACTATCGTTGAATTTTCCTTTTTACTGGCCATACCGACAATGCTGGCAGCCACCGTTTTAGACCTTTATAAAAATCCGACGGTTTTTACCGGCAACCAATTAACGATTTGGCTAGTCGGCTTTATAACGGCTTTTATCACCGCTTTAATCGGCGTTAAATTCTTGATTAAATACGTGCAAAAGAACGATTTTAAGGCTTTCGGCTGGTATCGGATAGTACTCGGCTTAATTATTATCGGTGTCCTTATTTTTTAGACGCGCTATTTTCCAACTTGTCCACCAATAAAAAAATCCGGTTCAATAAAACGGATTTTTTATATATTAAATAGTTGCATCAATCTATTTTTTGTCCAAGCCCTGCAAACGGCGCCAACGATTCAGAGCTTTGTAGCGAGCCAATTCTTTATCGAGCTGAGCCGCTATATTGGCAAACTGAACTTCATCGACATCGCTCACTTCTTTCTTGCGGGCTTCGGCGCGCAGACGAGCCTCTTCAATTCTCTGTTCATCAAGTTCGGTGGCTCTTTCGGCCGTATCGGCTAAAACAATAATCTTATCTTTCATCACTTCCATAAAGCCGCCGGAAACAGACATTACTTCAATGCTTCCATCGGCTAATTTTATTTCTAATACTCCGGGCTTAAGCACGGTTACCAGAGGAATATGATCGGCTAGAACAGTTATTTCGCCGCTGGCGGTCATTAAATTAACCTGAATAATTTCGCGCGACAAAACAAGCCTTTCCGGAGTGACGATTTCAAATTTTATTGTCTTACTGGCCATAGCAAAAAATTAAATTTTGTTTATTTCTTTTCCTGTTTCTCTTCGGCTTCCTTTATAACACCCTCGATAGAACCCTTCATGTAAAAATCAGATTCATTCAAACTATCATATTTCCCTTCCAAAATCTGCTTAAAGCTGGAAATAGTGTCCGCTATCTTAACATAAGCGCCGGGACGGCCGGTAAAAGTTTCAGCAACGGCAAACGGTTGCGAGAGAAATTTCTGGATTTTTCGAGCGCGGGAAACAATCACTTTATCTTCATCGGATAATTCCTCCATGCCCAAAATAGCGATAATATCCTGTAATTCTTTATAACGCTGCAAAATCTTTTGCACGCCGCGGGCAACTTCATAATGCTCTTCGCCGACTATTTTCGGGTCAAGAATCATTGAAGATGACTCTAGCGGATCAACCGCCGGATAAATACCGAGTTCCGATAATTGGCGGGATAGAACAACCGTTGAATCAAGATGTCCGAAGGTAGTAGCCGGAGCTGGATCGGTTAAGTCATCGGCCGGAACATAAACGGCTTGGATAGAGGTAATAGAACCGTTCTTGGTCGAGGTAATTCTTTCCTGCAGTTCGCCCATTTCTGTCGCCAAAGTCGGCTGATAACCAACGGCGCTCGGCATACGGCCCAAAAGGGTTGATAATTCCGAACCGGCTTGAGTAAAGCGGAAAATATTATCAACGAAAAATAAAACATCCTGCTTTTTCTCATCGCGGAAATATTCGGCAAGCGATAAGCCGGTCAAAGCGACGCGCGCGCGGCATCCCGGCGGTTCGTTCATTTGACCAAAAACCATCGCGACTTTATCGATAACTCCGGCGTCTTTCATTTCATGGAATAAATCGTTCCCTTCACGGGTTCTTTCTCCGACCCCGGCAAAAACAGAATAACCGCCATGGGCTTTAGCGATATTATTAATAAATTCTTGGATAACAACCGTCTTGCCGACACCGGCGCCGCCAAATAAACCGACTTTGCCTCCTTTTACAATCGGACAAATTAAATCAATAACCTTAATTCCCGTTTCCAAAATCTCCGTTTTTGTTGATTGGTCGGAAAAGTCAGGGGCCGAGCGGTGAATTTCATACTCCTTATCGCCTTCAACCGGGCCCGCATTATCGACCGGTTCTCCTAAAACATTTAGAACTCTGCCTAAAGCGGCCGGTCCGACCGGAATACTAATCCCCTTACCGGTATCTACGACTTCGTCGCCTCTCTTTAAACCGTCAGTCGATCCCATGGCAACGGCGCGGACAACATTAAAACCGATATGCTGCTGGACTTCGAGAGTTAATTCGCCTTTTGGGTGTTTGAACTTTAACGCGGAATATATTTCCGGCAAATCGCCTTCAAACAAAACATCAACAACGGCGCCGATGACCTGCTTGATATGACCGATATTTTTTTTAGTCTTTTCCATATTATTTTTATATTTTCTTTTAAATTTAAGCTTTTAAACTGGCTACGCCGGCGGATATTTCGGCGATCTCGGAGGTAATCGCCGCTTGGCGGGCCTTATTATAAAATAAAGTCAACTCGCCGACCAAATCATTGGCCGCTTCGCTCGCTTGGTGCATTGAAGTCATTCGGGAACTGTGCTCGGAAGCATTAGACTCCAACAATCCTTGATAGAGCTGGACTTCAATCATACGCGGCAAAATTTTATCCAAAACCTCCTTATCGTTCGGTTCGTATTCAAATAAATATTTATACCCGTGCAGATAACGTTTTTCTTTTCCTTTGATAAATTCCCTATCGACGCCAAGCTTATCACTTTTTCCGACGGCTCCTAAATATTCGTCCCGCCCCTCGAGCTCAAAAGGGAGAATTTGGCGGACACGCGGAACCTGTTTTGTCGGACTGACAAAATCGGTATAAGCCATCAAAATCTTATCGTATTTTTTTTGTAAAAATTCATCAATAATAAAACGGGCAATCGGGTAGACATCGCTTACTTTCGGAGCCGCATCGTCTTTAGTAAATTCAGAGACGACCTTATAGCCGAAATGTTTCTGCACCGCGATTCCCTTTTTCCCGATTAAAATAAAATCGGTTTCCACTTGACTATGCTTTTTAATAGAATCAATGGCTTTGTTTATAATAGCTGAATTAAAACCGCCGCATAAACCGCGATTGGAAGAAATCAAAACTATGGCCGCTTTTTCCGTTTTTGATCTTTTTTCTAAGAGCGGATGCTTTTCACCGTTCGCGTCCAGAGATTCCGATATATTTAAAATCGTCATCCAACCGAGATTGGCGTATGTTCTGGTCTTTAAAACCGCTTCAATCGATCGGCGCATCTTAGCCGCCGCAACCATCTCCATCGCTTTGGTTATTTTTTTCGTGTTGCCGACCGATCTTATTCTTTTTTTTATTTCTTTGGCGTTAGTCATTTATTTACTTTAAATAATCCAAAGTATCTTTACAGGCTTCAATATCACTGGCTAAAGCTCGTTCATCATCTTCTTCCAACAAACCTGTCTGATGTATTTTATCCAAAACATTTTGAATATTATTGTGCGCGTAAGCCAGCAAATCTTTCTCAAAAATCTGAATTTTTTCAACCGGCACGCTGTCGAGAAAACCGTTGGAAAAAGCATAATACAGAAGAACCTGCTCTTCGACCGCCACCGGCGAATACTGTCCTTGTTTAAAAAGCTCGAACAGACGTTTTCCTCTCTCCAATTTTTTCTTCGTATCCTCGTCCAAATCCGAACCGAACTGAGCAAAAGCCGCCAATTCGCGGTATTGAGCCGCTTCCAATTTTATTTTTCCGGCCACTTTTTTCATCGCTTTAACCTGAGCATCCGAACCGACGCGGGAAACGGAAATACCGACATTAACCGCCGGACGGTTTCCTTGATAAAATAAGTCCGGTTCAAGATAAATCTGACCATCGGTAATAGAGATAACATTGGTCGGAATATAGGCCGACACATCGCTTGCCTGAGTTTCAATAATCGGCAAAGAAGTGATTGAGCCGCCGCCATATTCTTTATTCAACTTGCACGATCTTTCAAGCAAGCGGGAATGAAGATAAAAAACATCGCCGGGATAAGCTTCGCGTCCCGGGGAACGCTTCAAAAGCAAAGATATTTCACGATAACTGACTGCGTGTTTCGATAAATCATCATAAACAATCAAAACATCTTCGCCTTTATCCAAAAAATATTCAGCCATCGCCGTGCCGGCATAAGGCGCGATATAAAGGAGCGAGGCCGGGTCGCTGGCTCCAGCTAAAACAACAGTCGTATATTTCATTGCTCCGGATTCTTCAAGCTTAGCCACTATGGAAGCCACCTTCGACTCTTTTTGACCGATAGCAACATAGATACATTTCATGTTCTGTCCTTTTTGGTTAATAATTGTATCGATAGCAATAGCGGTTTTACCGATTTGGCGGTCGCCGATAATAAGTTCGCGCTGTCCGCGTCCAATCGGAATCATGGCGTCAATCGCTTTAATTCCGGTTTGAACCGGTTGCTTAACTTTCTCGCGCGTAATAACCCCGGAAGCGATTTTCTCAATCGGATAATTCTTATCGGCTTTTATCTCTCCTTTTGCGTCTAACGGCGCTCCTAAAGGACTGACAACTCTGCCGATTAAAGCATCGCCGACAGGCACTTCCAATATTCTTTTAGTGGCGATAACCTCATCGCCTTCTTTAATCTTTAAAGAATCGCCAAGGATAATCGCTCCGACGCTTCCTTCATTAAGATTTAAAACAACACCATAGACCGAACCGGCCGAGGTCTTAAATTCCAACATTTCCGACATCATAACGTCGGACAAGCCGGAAATAAGCGCGATCCCGTCGCCAACCTCAATCACGCGACCGAACAGCTCCTCTTTACTCTCCGGCTGAAACTCGCCAATCTTCCTTTTTAGCTCTTCGACAATAAAGTCTTTAGTATTAGTAGACATATTTTTATTATTTGCTTATTTTACTTACTAAGCGGCCATCGCTTCTTTAAACTTCTCTAAACGCGATTTTAAACCGGCATCGAAAATCCGATCGCCATATTTTATAATTACTCCGCCCAAAATTGATTTATCTATCTTTCTGGTTATCTTAAGTTCAGCCGCCTTTGAAACTTTCATTATATGATTTTCCAAAGTTTTAACCGTTGCGTCATCAAGTTCATGGGCGCTTATTATTTCTACATTGAGATTGCCGCGGCTTTTATCCCACAAACCGTTAAATTCGGAAATAATTTTATCGATTCTGAAAGCATCGTTATTGTCGACTAATATCCGGGAAAATCTAGATGCCAACTCTTTAGACTTCTCTCGGGAAGAGCCGTCCACGAGCGCAAATAAAGCTTTAGCGTATTGGCTGGTGCTTATTTTCATATCTTAGTTTAATTCTTTAACCGCCCGAGAAATCAATTCGGCGTCTTTTTTATTATCAATCTTTTCTTCCAAAACCCTAGACAAAGCCAAAGAGACCATTTCCGCCGTTTCCGCTTTTATATTTTTTATGGCGTTATTGCGTTCCGCCGCAATTTTTTCTTTCTCGTCCTCGATTATAGTTTGTATATCGGCGCGGGATTTGGCAATAATTTCTTGATAACGGACTTCCGCTTTTTTCTTTGCTTCTTCAATTATTCCATTCGCCTCCTGTCGGGCCTCGGCAATAACATTTTTCTTATGTTCATCCGCTTCCGATAAACGACGAGCGGCTTCTTCGCTGTCTTCTATGCCTTTATTAACTTTTTTCCGGCGTTCTTCCAAAATATTAAAAACCGGCTTATAGGCGAAACGCCATAAAACAAAAACCAGAATAGCAAAATTTACCAGCTGAGCCAGTAAAATTCTGAAATCTAATCCGAGAGCGGTAATAAGTTTCATAAATAAAAAATTTAACTAAAAAACAAGGAAATCCGCCCGCTCACACAGGCGAACTCTCTCTGCCTTCTAGGCAAATAAGATGATAAGGGCGACGACCAAGGCGTAAATACCGGTTGATTCGGTAATAGCCATAGCGACGAACATCAACGGAGAAATTTTTCCGCTGGCTTCCGGATTTCGGCCGATAGCTTCTAACGCCTTAGAGGCGGCGATACCTTCTCCGATAGCCGGACCGATAGCACCGAAACCGATAGCCAAACCGGCGCCGATGTATTTAGCTGCTTCCATTTCCATAGTTTTATTATTAATTAATTAATATTTATAATTTGTTTATCTGTATGTTTTTCATCAATTTCGTCTTTTTCCTTTTCCGTTTCCTCGCCCGATTCCGAAGCCATAGAAATAAAGACGAGAGTCAAAACCGAAAAGACAAAAGGCTGAACAACCGCCGTCAACAATCCTAAAAAGCTGAAAGGCAAAGGAACAATAAATGGCGCCAAAAATAACATAACCGCTCCCAAAACTTCGCCGGCGAACATATTGCCGAATAAACGGAAGGACAAAGAAATCACTTTGGCAATTTCTCCGATTAAATCCATCAATCCCAAGAAGAAATTAAGCGGATTGGAAAAATTAATAAACTTCTTTATATAGCCAAAGGGACCGACGGCGGCAATGGCGACAATCTGCATAATAATAACGCCGATAATTGTCATCAAAAAAACCAAGCCGTAATCGGCGATTATCGCCCGGAACAAGGGCACGACCCCTTCGGCTGTTTTTAAAGTAACAGCCGCCTGTCCGGGAATAAAGGTTAAAAGATTGCAGAAAAAAACAAAAAAGAACATGGTAAAAATAAGCGGAAAAGCTTTCTTGGCTTTTTTCTCGTCGCCGGTAATAGACACCATAAAAGAGAAGGCGCCATCAATCAACATTTCTACTAAACTTTGAAACTTACCCGGGCGCATTTTTAGATGCCGGCAAAAAAATACCGATCCGACCGCCAAAAAAATCACGACGAGCAAAAACCAAAAAAAAGTATTGGTAATCGGCCAAGAGCCAAGATGAAAAAGTATTTCGGGTGATAAGGAGATATTTAAACTCATAATATTCTATGATTGTTTTTCGTTTATTTTTTCGGCCGCAGAGACCGATTTATGAGAATCTATGAGTCTGTTTATTTGACCGAGTTTTCTAAATAATAAAATGTTAGTGATTATAAAAGCAATAAAAACACTGCCTAACAAACCCCAAGGCGAGGTAGAAAAAACCTTGTCAAAAGTAAATCCCAGACCGCCAATAATAAGCAACGGGCCGAGAATTGAACCGATACTATACATGGCGCTAGCCAATACTACTTCCTTGATCGTTCTTTTATCCATTTAAAAGATAATTAATTAATACCATCCACCTTTTTATATAGACTCGAAAATCATAAAAGTCAAGACCCCTAAAATATCATTTTTATCGAAAAAATCGTTTAAATCCGAAAGAGTCGGCGAGCGTTTTCAAAAGTCACTTCCGCGACTTTTTCAATCTTTAAATTTTTTATATCGGCGATTCTTTTGGCGACATACTGGACAAGCACCGGCTCATTCCTTTGTCCGCGGTAAGGTTCCGGAGTCATATACGGGGTATCAGTTTCAATCATTATCTTATCAAGCGGCATCTTTCTTATAAGTTCGTCCCATTGCTGGCTAAAAGTGATCAGACCGGTAAAAGAAATCATCAGCCCTAGACGGAAATATTTCCAAGCCAAATCCTCATCGCCAGAAAAACAATGAATAACTCCCCAAGGGCGATCATTAGGAATAATATGGCCGTATTCTTTTTTGAACTCCTGAAGTATTTCCAATAAATCATCATGAGCCTGACGGCAATGGATAATCACCGGCAAATCGAGACTGCGCGCCAAAAGCAGCTGTTGGGCAAAAACTTCCCGCTGTTTCTTTTTAGTGGCATTTACATCTTTAGTCGTATCAAGGTGATAATAATCTAAGCCAATTTCGCCTATTGCCACTACTTTCTCAAATTTGGCTAACTTTTCATAACTGCCGTAATCGAAATCCTCATGCCTAGCAACAAAACTATATTCATTTCCCTCTTCTTGACTATCGGCAACCCCATCTTCAAGATGAATAGGGTGCAGACCGACGGCGGCATAAACGCCCTTTTCGTATTTATTGGCGTAATGAAGAGCGCGATTAGAGGTCTTAAATTCCGAACCGACCAGAATCATCCAAGTATCATTATCAAGAGACCGACGGATTACCTCCTCGGCATCGTCGCGAAAAGCGGCAAAATTAACATGGGCATGAGTATCGATAAACATTTTGAAGATAAATTATCACTATCTAAATATAAAAAACGCGAAAAACGCGTTTTTTATGTTTTTAATAAACTAGATTTATTCGGCATTCTCTTCCGAAGTCGTTTCCGGGGTTGCTTCAGAGGTCATTTCTGGAGTCATTTCCGGGGTTGCTTCCGGAGCTACTTCCGGCTTAATTTCGGGGGTATTTTCTACGGATTTTTCTTCCTTTGAACAGCAGTCACAATTATCTTTCTCGCAATGGCATTTGCAGCCAAACATTTTTTTAAACCAGTTGCACATAGATTTGTATAAATTAATAATAAATACACCTTTATTTTAACATTTATACGCTAAAAGTCAACTAAAAACCGGGGTTTAAATATCAAGTTCCTCAAGCATTTGCGCCTTTTTTCGACTTAATCCTTTCGGGATTTCCACAACAATCTTAATAAATTGATCGCCGATACCGCGGTTACGGAGTTTCTCAATCCCCTTTTCTTTTAATTTAAAAATTGTTCCCGATTGCGTGCCTTCGGGAATCTTTAATTTTACAGTTCCATGGATAGTCTCCACGTCAATCTTGTCTCCCAATATCGCCTGTTTGATGCTAATTCTTTCTTCGGTGCGGATATCATAACCATCGCGAATAAATTTTTTATGCGCCTGAAGTCTTATTCTTAAATATAAATCGCCAGCCGGCGCGCCTTTTTCTCCGGCTTCCCCTTGCCCGGTCAAACGGATTGACTCGCCATCGTTAATACCGGCGGGAATTTTAACTTTTAATTTAACATTCTCTCGATGGATGCCGCTGCCGTTACATTTTGTACATTTCTGACTATAAATTTTCCCCTCGCCATTGCAAGTAGTACAAGTAGCCTGCGCTTGGATATTTCCTAAAATAGTTCGCTGCATCTTTATAACCCGGCCGGTACCGTTGCAAGTTTTACAAGTCTCAATTTTAGCTCCCGGCTCGCTGCCATTTCCGCGGCAACGATCACAAGTTGTATTTTTAGTAAAACTAATTTCTTTTTCGATGCCAAAGGCGGCCTCCATAAAATCTAAGCTGATAGCCATTTCCATATCTCGCCCCCTGGTTTGTCTTTTTGAAGTTTGACGGCCGCCGCCAAAACCAAAAATGTCGCCGAAACCGCCAAAAATGTCGCCCAAATCTTCAAAGTCCATATTGCCGAAACCTTGGCCGCCGAAACCACCAAAGCCCTGGCCGTTAAAGCCGCTGAAACCGCCGCCCGCCTGACCGTTTTGGAAAGCCGAGCCGAATTGGTCGTATTGTTTTCTTTTTTCCGGATTTCCTAGAACCTGATTAGCTTCATTAATTTCTTTAAACTTTTCCGCGTCGCCGCCTTTATCCGGATGAAATTCATGCGCCTTTTTTCGAAAAGCGGCTTTAATTTCGTCTTGGGAAGCATTTTTAGAAACCCCTAATATATCGTAATAATCTTTTGACATAATTTTTTATTCAATAAGTTGCCCCTCAAAAAAGAGAGGCAACCTAGAAATAAACAATTATTTATTTTCTTCTACCTCGCCTTCAACAACCGTGTCGTCTTTCTTGTCGTGAGCTTCGGCTTCAGCGCCATTTCCGGCTGCGCCAGCCTGTCCGGCTTCGGCGCCCGGAGCGCCGGCTCCCGGCTGCCCATACATCGCCGCGCCGATTCTTTGCGCAATCGTATTTATTTCTTCCATTTTCTTTTTCATGTCTTCGATATTTCCGGATTCTTTTGCTTTCTTTAATTCTTCATTTTTATCTTCAAGTTCCTTCTTATCTTCCGGTTTCATCTTGTCGCCGGATTCTTTAATCATTTTTTCCATCGTGAAGTTAACGGCATCGGCTTGATTCTTTACTTCAACCTCATCTTTTTTCTTTTTATCTTCCTCGGCATGGAGTTCTGCTTCCTTCTTCATCTTTTCAATTTCTTCCTTAGACAAACCGGATGAAGCGGTAATTGTAATCTTCTGAACTTTATTAGTCGCTTTATCAGTTGCGGAAACATTTAAAATTCCGTTGGCATCCAAATCGAATTTAACTTCAATCTGCGGAATGCCGCGCGGCGCGGATGGAATACCATCAAGAGTAAAGTGGCCCAAAGTTTTATTATCATGCGCCATCGGACGTTCGCCTTGGACAATATGAATTTCGACCGCTGTTTGACCGTCGGCCGCCGTAGAGAATACTTGAGATTTTGAAGTTGGAATAGTGGTATTTCTTTCAATTAACGGAGTAGCGACGCCGCCTAAAGTTTCAATACCTAAAGTTAAAGGAGTAACATCAAGCAATAAAACATCTTTAACATCGCCTTGAAGAACGCCGGCTTGAACAGCGGCGCCCGTCG
>CAZMKG010000004.1:40475-45505 GCA_964567015.1 uncultured Gammaproteobacteria bacterium
AAAACATCTTTAACATCGCCTTGAAGAACGCCGGCTTGAACAGCGGCGCCCGTCGCCACTACTTCGTCAGGATTAACCGTTAAATTCGGTTCCTTACCGAAGAAATCTTTAACCTTTTGTAAAACTAAAGGCATACGAGTCATGCCGCCAACCATAACGACTTCATTAATTTCCGCTAAACTGAATCCGGAATCGGCTAAAGCCTTCTTGCAAGGTTCGATAGTCTTTTCAACTAAATCGGCGACTAAAGCTTCTAATTTAGCGCGAGATAATTTTAGAACCAAATGTTTCGGGCCATTAGCGTCGGTAGTAATAAACGGTTGATTGATTTCCGTTTCTTGGGCGGTTGATAATTCAATCTTGGCTTTTTCCGCCGACTCTTTAATTCTCTGCAGGGCTAAAGTGTCTTTAGATAAATCAATTCCCTGATCTTTTTTAAATTCATCGATAATCCAGGCAACAATGCGCTGATCAAAATCTTCACCGCCTAAATGAGTATCGCCATTAGTGGCTTTTACTTCAACCGTATCGGCGGAAATATCTAAAACAGAAACATCAAAAGTTCCGCCGCCCAAATCATAGACGACAATCTTTTGACCCTGTTTCTTATCAAAGCCATAGGCTAAAGCGGCGGCCGTCGGTTCATTGATAATACGCTTAACATCAAGACCGGCAATCGCGCCCGCGTCTTTAGTCGCTTGTCTTTGTGAATCATTAAAATAAGCCGGAACAGTAATGATTGCTTCGGTAATTTTCTCGCCCAGCTTTGCTTCCGCATCCGCTTTTAATTTAGATAAAACCATCGCGGAGATTTCTTGAGGCGTATAATCCTTGTCGCTCATCTTAACTTTAACGCCTTCGCCGGCTTGAATAATCTTATACGGCGAAGTTTTTAAGTCGCGTTGAACTTCATCCTCGCCGAAACGACGACCGATTAAACGCTTAACCGCGTAAACGGTATTTTCCGGATTAATAACAGCTTGGCGCTTGGCAGCTTGACCAACTAAACGTTCGCCGTTTTTGGAAATCGCGACCACCGATGGGGTAGTGCGATTACCTTCAATGTTTTCAATGATTTTTGGCAGACCACCCTCCATGATGGCCATGGCGGAGTTGGTTGTTCCTAAATCGATTCCTAAAATTTTTGACATATTTTTTTAATTTTAATTATTTATTAAATTAGACTATTTAGCCTTATTGGCTAATTGGCGGCTCGCTCTCGTTTGAGCGGGCCGATTTATCAGACAATAATTATTTCTATTTGATTATTTGCTCTTTTGAATTTTAATTGTTTTTGGTTTTACTTCCGGCGCCTTAGGAATAGATATTTTTAAAATACCGTCTTCATTAATAGCGCTCGCTTTATCGCCGTCGACTTTCGTCGGCAAGGGAATTTGGCGATAAAAGGAACCGGAACGAATTTCTTTGCGATAATAATTTTTATCTTCAACTTCGCTCTTCTTTTGGCTTTCGCCTTTAATGGTTAAAATATTATTTTCAATTGAAACATCAACTTTTTCCGGATCAATTCCGCCAAGCTGCGTTTCAACAATAATATTGTCTTTATCTTCGTACATATCAACCGCGGGCGTAAATCCGAATTGATTGCCGCGAACAGCCGGCAACATGGATTCCATCATCTTATCCATGTCGTCAAACTCCGATAGGAACGGTGTCCATTTTATTAATGACATATGTGTTGTGTAGTATTAAGTTTTGCCAATCTTTTTTTACGCTTCGGTAATTTCTGTGGCGAAATGATTTACTGGAAGTAAATCATTTCCCTCTACGAAATTACAGGCGCTCCAAAAAAGTTGTCAAAACTTAATACAAAATAAAATTATTTAAACTAAATTAACTTATACTATTACTCAACTATTACTTTTGCCGGTCTAATAACTTTACCGTTTAATTTGTATCCCGGCATCACTTCTCGACTGACTGTTTCTCCACTGCCCTCGATTGCCTCCATAATATTATGATCAAATTTTTCGCCGACAGTTTTTATTTCTTCAACCCCTTTATCTTCTAAAACGGTTTTAAATTGTTTCAACACGTGGCTAACGCCGGTTGCCCAAGGATTCTTTAAATCGTCTTCGCTCAGTCCGTTCATTGATAACTTAAGATGGTCGTAAATAGGCAGAATATCCTGTAAAAAATCACCTAGAGCGTATTTTATAAATTCGGTTTTTTCGTTAGCGGATTGCTTCATCAAATTTTGATAATCGGCTAAAGCGCGCAGATATTTATTCTCAAAAGAATCTATTTCGTCTTCTTTAATAAATTCAAAGCGCGGTTTTTTAACACTTTCAATTTCTACTTCTTCCAAGAACATTTTTTTCGGACGTACCCAGATTTTTTTCTCATCATTAACGTCTTGATAAACAATCATCTCTTCCTTGGTTTCCGAATTTTGCGCTTCACCGATAACGCGATATTCATTTCCTTTATAGTGGCGATAGATGCCCTTTTTTATCTCTTCATTCTTTTTTATCTCTTCCATACTTTTTATACAAATTTATTTTTTATGAATTCAACCAAAGCGAGGTTGCGCGCGTAATCCATGCGCATCGGCCCTAAAATCCCGAAAACTCCGCTTAGATTATTATATTTATATTTTACCAAGACCGTGCTTAAAAAATTTCCGAAAGGATTTTTCGAACCGACCAGTATCTGCTCACCGTCGCTTAAATCTTCAAAAATTTCATCAATAATTTCTTCCATGCGGTCGATAATCGCCGACACGTCGCAAACCATATCGACGTGGCTAAATTCCGGCTGAGAAAAAAGATTGCTTAAACCGGTATAGTAGAGGTCATTTTTATTAAACGCCCAAAAAACCGCGCCGCCGGACAATTCCGCGATGGCTTTCGCCGTTTGGCGAAAAGCGGATTCCTCGTGTTTAAAAACCATTTCTAAAGATACGCGTTCCGTTTCTTTTAATTCTTTCTTTTTTTTATCGTCTTTCAGGTCTTCCAAAAATAATTCATAAGCGACCTCGGTCGGTATACGCCCGGCGGAAGTATGCGGCTGGTGGATATAACCGCCATCTTCAAGCTCCATCATTTCATTGCGAACCGTCGCCGGAGAAATGTCCAGTTTATATTTTTCCACTAAAACACCGGAAGAAACCGGGGTGGCCGTTTTCAGATATTCTTTAACTATTATCCCTAAAAGTAATTTTTTTCTTTCGCTAATCATATGATAACATTATATACAAAACTAGCACTCAAGTCAAGAGAGTGCTAGTTTATATTATTTGTTATTTATTATTAGCCAAATTTTTCCTATAACTATTCTGAAAATTTATATCCCCAGTTTCATTTTTAAGTCTTCGTTCTTCTGATAGCTTTCCGGGCTCATCAGTTCCCTGGCGGAAAAATTATGTTGCGCGCGATATGTTAGAGTATAGAAATTAAACGAACACCGGTTGATAACCATATCGGTTGCCAGATGCACGGCCATAGAGAAAGCTAAAGTGAAAAAAATTATTTTAATAATTTTCTTTTTTCTAAATAACAGTCCGATAAGAGTTAAAACCGGAACGTATTCCCAGGCATGGAACCATAAGTGAAGCTGATCGCTCGTTAAAAATTGCCTTCCCTCTAAAAAATATAAAATATTAAAATGAAAATTAAAAACTAAAAGATATTCCAAAACATGATCCATGTCTATTAAAAAACCGCCGACAATACCGGTTAATATCCCCAGTTTTATGTTCTTAAAATACTTTCCGGCTAAATACCCGCTCAAAACGGCTAAAGAAAAATGGATAAAAAGATGGATTGATAAAGGCATGATGATATAAGAATAAAATTATTAAGCTATTTGGCGGATGCCGACGCGGCGGCGTCCTGAGGATTGACGGTAAAATACCATTGTAAAATATCCCTAGCAATCGGCGCGGCCATAGTACTGCCTTCAACGCCTTCTTCAACTAAAACCATAATCGCGACTGTCGGCTTTTCATAGGGCGCAAAACCGATAAACCAGGCGTGCGGGCCTTTTTTTGTCGACCATTGGGCGGTGCCGGTCTTTCCGGCGACCGCTACCGGAACGATGCTTAAAGAGCGGGCGCTGCCGTTTGTGATAGTCTGACGCATGCCCTCTCTGACAATTTGCAAATTAGCGGCAGAAATAAAATCGGAACGGATTATCTCCGGCCTAATTTCTTTAACGGTTTCATTATTTGTATTTAATACTTTGCTTACCAGATGCGGCTTATACAACGTCCCGCCATTAGCGATAGCCGCCGTATAATTGGCGACCTGAAGTGGCGTAACCAAAACATCTCCCTGGCCGATGGCAAAGTGATAAGTGTCTCCGATATACCAAGGCTCATTCTTCGTTTCTTCTTTCCAGGCTTGGGTCGGAACAAATCCTTTGCGTTCGCCATGCAAATCAATGCCGGTCATTTCTCCAAGACCAAAAAGACGCGAATATTTTACCAAACCACTCAGTCCCATGCCTTTAAAATCCTGATAACCGCCGCCTATATAGTAGAAAAAAGTATTAACCGATTCGGCAATCGCTTTTCTAACATTGGTCATTCCGTGTCCGCCGGCTTTCCAATCGGGGAAAAACCATTCGCCGATTCGCAGTCCGCCATTGCTTAAAAAACTCGTATTTTCGGTAATAACCCCCTCCTGCAAAGCGCCGGCGGCAAATATCGGCTTAATAGTCGAGCCGGAAGGAAATTCACCGCTAATTGAACGGTTAAAAAGAGGGTGGTCGGGATTATTTAAAAATTTATCGTAATCGCTTTGGCTTATGCCTTTGGCAAATAAATTATTGTCATAAGCAGGCAATGATACGAGAGCCAGAATTTCTCCGTTATTGGGGTTGATAACGATAACCGACGCTCGCTTGAGACCGGAGCGAGAGATATAATTTTCCGTTATTTCCTCAGCCTTTTCTTGCAAGTCCAAATCCAAAGACAATTGAAGATTATAGCCGTCGACGGCCGCGACTTCATTGATTATTTTTTTCTGGCGGCCAAAAGCGTCGACTTCGATGTTTTTCGAACCGGC
>CAZMKG010000004.1:45605-47377 GCA_964567015.1 uncultured Gammaproteobacteria bacterium
CGCAAATCTTTTGTATAAATAATGCCCCTTTTCGGCTCTATTGTTTCTACCCGCAAACGATTGCCTTCGGCCAACAAGCGATAGTAGCCGCCTTTGACAACCTGCAGCCAAAAAGAACGGACAACAATAACCGCCAAGGCAAAAACAATAATAAGACAAAAATATTTTAACCGGCCAAAGTCGAAAGTTCGACTGACAGTTTCTTTATTCTCGTTATCCGACAAAAAAGATTGCTCCGTCCAATCGGTATAATAGAAAGAATCTTTAAGTTGGCCGTATTTAAAATTTCCCTCTTTAACGGAAAAAGGGTCGGAGGCTTTATCGCTTAAAGCCGCCAACATCTGATTTTTACGGTTAATTTTAAACATTTTCGCGCTCATATTATTAATAATAGTATCGCGATTTGAGCGGAAAGACAAGCTGTTTCTTAAAATTCTAAAGTTATCCACAGAAAGGGAAAATCTTTAGATTTTCTTCATATTCCATTCGTTATAATAAAAGTGTTTATCTCCTAAAAACAGACTTTCTTGATAACCTTCAAATATTTTTATAAAATAATTATATGTCTCTGCTTCTTATCGAGGACGACCCGAATATGGTCGTCTCTCTTTCTTTAGCGCTTAACAACGCCGGCTTTAAAGTCGAATCGGCCGAAGACGGCTTATCCGGTTTGGACTTGGCGCGCGCGAAAAATTACGAACTCATACTTCTCGACTGCAACCTGCCGCAACTGAGCGGTTTTGATATAGTGAAACAATTAAGAGAAGAAAAGAATTATACGCCGATAATTATTTTGACGGTTCTTGGAGAATTGAACGATAAGATAAAACTTTTTGATTTAGGCGCCGACGATTATCTGACAAAACCCTTCGCTTTCTCGGAACTGCTGGCTCGCGTCAAAGCCTTATTGCGCCGGCCTCTTAATTTTCAAGGAAAAGTTTTAAAAGTCGGCAATCTGGAACTTGATCCGGACAGATTTTTAGTAACCAAAAACGGCAAACGCATACCCATGTCTTCGCGGGAATTCTCCCTTTTAGAATATTTAATGGCCAATAAAGGAAAATTTATTTCACGGCAAAGGATTATGGAGGAAATTTGGGGCGAAGAGGCCGATCCTTTTTCCAATACCGTTGAAGTCCACATCATGAATATCCGCCGAAAATTGGAAACGGAAAATGAACATTATATTTTTACCGCCAGCAATCGCGGTTATAAAGTCGACCTGCAAAGATAAGCGATAGCTTATAGAGCTGACAAAGGTCGATATCGCCCTATTAATTTTATATAAAAAATATGAAAATAAATACAAAAAATTTAAAACTCCTGGCGCTGATCCTGGCGATCGCTTCTAACCCCGGGACTCCTTGGCGCTATTAAACACAAAACGCTTCCGGCCCGCCGGAAGCGTTTTTCTATATTATGAAAATCTTATCTTTTATGAAATTATCGGCCGTAAGGCGCAAAAATTTCTTCGGACGTCTAAACCATGTCTTTTTAAAGGCAATTTCTCCACGCCAAACCGACGAAGAAAAACAAAGAAAAGAATTAATCCTTAATATCATCTTAATTTTTTCCGTCTTCAGTTTTTTCATTATAAACATTATCAGAATCGTCGACTATCTTAGATATCCCGATAAGCGCGGCCTGCCGCTTTCGGTTACGCTAATTATCATGGCTTTTTTTATTTTTCTATTCTTTCTGAATCGACGCGGACGCTTAAGATTGTCATCGCTACTAGTCGTTATTACTTTTTCTTTGCCGATGTTCTATTC
>CAZMKG010000005.1:0-37998 GCA_964567015.1 uncultured Gammaproteobacteria bacterium
TACGAAATCATATGCGCTCCGAAATACTACCCGGGCTCCAAACTCTATTATTTTCTTAATCTATCTCTAACCCGATAGGGGCATGGTCTGAGCCCTTAATTTTATCTAAAATATAAGCTTTTTTCAAGTTTTTCTTAAGTTTATCCGATACGCAAAAATAGTCAATCCGCCAGCCGACATTGCGCGCTCTGGCCGCCATCCGGAAACTCCACCAGGAATATTGGACTCGAGCGCCGTTTAAATAACGGAAAGTGTCGATAAAACCGGCTTTAATAAATGAAGAAAACCAGTTCCTTTCCTCCGGAGTAAACCCGGCGCTGCCTTCATTTTCTTTCGGACGGGCGAGATCAATCGGTTCGTGAGCGACATTATAGTCGCCGGTAATAATAACCGGCTTATTTTTTTCTAATTTCTTAAGATATTTTAGCAAAGCCTTATTAAATTCCAATTTATATTTTAAACGCGACAATTCGTGATTAGAATTCGGAAAATAAACATTAACTAGATAATATTTTTTCAACTCAAGTGTTTGGACTCGGCCTTCTTCGTCAAATTTAGAGACGCCAATGCCATTTTTCACATTCAAAACGCCCCGGAGTCCGTCTTTTACAAGAATGGCCGTGCCGCTATAACCCGGCCGTTTGGCGCTATTCCAATATTCGGTATAATTTAAAAAATCAAACTCCGTTTTAAGGCGGGCGGAAGCGGAAATCTTTGTTTCCTGCAAGCACAAGACATCCGGCGCGGTCTCTTGCAAAAAAATAGCCAAACCATGCTTGGCCGCCGCGCGAATTCCGTTAACATTCCAGGAGATTAATTTCATAAATTATGTTATAATAAAATTATACTTTAACCGAGCTTATTTTTCAATTTATATGAGTTTAAACGAAAGAGTAAAATACGCCGAAATGAAGGCGCGCCACCAAAAACTTTTCCTTCCTTGGTATAAAAAATGGTGGGGGGTTATTATTTTGATTTTAATCGGCTTAATCCTGATTGCGGCCACCGCTTCGGCTATTTACATCGTTAAAGAAGTAAAGCGTTTACGGTCGGAAGAAGCGTCAAATGCTCTAAAAACCCAACGCCAAACCTATCTTGATATGGTCAACGGCGCTAACGCTTACGCCACCGGCGCTATCGACCCGAAAATTACTATTGTTGAATTTACTGATTTTGCCTGTCCTTTCTGCAAACAATCATCCGAAGAAATAAGAAATCTCGTCGAACAATATAAACAAACGGTCAGATTGGTTGTCCGCGATTATCCGATTCATGACACCTCGATAAACCTGGCTCTGGCCGCCCGCTGCGCCGGCGAACAAGGAAAATACTGGGAAGCCTACGACTCTCTTTTTCTAAACCAAGATAATTTAAAAGATGCGACAACCATAAAAACCGATGTTATTTCCTGGGCCGAATCGCTCAATAGTCTGGACATGAAAAAATTCAAAACTTGTTTTGACGGCCGCGGATATGTGAGCGCGATAAAAAAAGATTATGAAGACGGCGAATCCTTGAAAATCCAGGGCACGCCGACTTGGTTTGTAAATAATTATCCGATTACCGGCTATTATTCCGCGGATAAATTTCAAGAATTATTCAACGGCATATTGCAGCAATTGCAAACAGCTTCATCAACCGCAAATAAATGAAAAATATCACTGAACAAATAAGAATCCATGGGCGCGGCGGACAAGGTGTTGTCACCGCCGCGGAACTCATCGCTTTAGCCGCTTTTTATGAAGGTTATGAAGCGCAAGCCTTCCCCAGCTTTGGCGTCGAAAGAACCGGCGCCCCAATCCAATCGTTCGTCCGCGTCGGCCGCGAACCGATTATTACCCGCGAGCAGATTTATAGCCCGACAATTTTAATTATTCAAGATTCAACTCTGCTCGACAGCGTCGATGTCTTCACCGGAGCGACTAAAGACACAACCGTAATTATTAATTCCAAAGAAAATAAATGGCCGGAATTAAAAGCTCGCTTTAAAAATCTCCACTTTACCGCCGCCACGGAAATCGCCATGGAAATATTCGGCAAGAACATGGTTAACACGGTCATCCTCGGAGCTTTCGCAAAATACACCGGGCTGATTTGTTTAGAGTCTTTAAAAAAAGCCATTGCGGAAAAATTTAAAGAAAAAGGAAACGGAATAATCGAAAAAAATATTTTAGCTATCACCAAAGACTATGAAAGCGCAAAAAATTAATCTGGCCGCCAAGCCGAATTCGACATTGGTTAATAAAACCGGTTCCTGGCGCACAAAAAAACCGGTGACCGATTTAAACGCTTGCGTCGGTTGCTCCCTGTGCGCAAAAATTTGTCCGGAAGGATGTATTGAAATGAAATCGCAAACCGGATCGCTAAAATTAAAGCCGGAAACAAATTATGATTATTGCAAAGGCTGCGCTTTATGCGCCCATGAGTGCCCGGTAAAAGCCATAAAAATGGAAGATGACTATTAAGCTTAATATGGAAAATAAAAAACAAATTCTCGAAGGTTCGCAGGCCATCGCCGCCGTTATCAAAAATATCAAACCGGCGGTTGTTTCCGCTTATCCGATCACGCCGCAAACCCATATCGTCGAAAGACTGGCAAAGCTTAAGGCCGACGGCGAAACCGATTATGAATATGTGCGAGCCGAAAGCGAATTTGCCGCCGCTTCGATAATTTTAGGCGCCAGCGCGAGCGGCGTCAGAAGTTATAGCGCCACGAGCTCGCAGGGATTGCTTTTAATGACCGAGGTTGTTTTTAATATCGCCGGCATGCGATTGCCGGTCGTGATGACCTGCGCTAATCGCGCCGTCTCTTCGCCGATAAATATTTGGAATGACCATAGCGATACGATGGCCGTTCGCGACGCCGGCTGGATTCAGATGTTTGCCGGCGATAATCAAGAAGCGGTCGATCTCCATATTTTAGCTTATAAAATCGCCGAAAAATTACATTTGCCGGTAATGGTTAATGTCGATGGTTTTATTTTAACCCATGCCTTCGAACCGGTAATTATTCCTTCCTCGGAAATGATTAAAAAATTTTTACCGGATTATACTCCTGAAGCCGGCCACTTTTTAAATCCAAACAATCCTGTCACTCTCGGCGCCTTTGCCACGCCAGCCGATTATTTTGAAATTCGAGAAGGACTGCATAATGATTTAACGGCGAGCTTAGGAACGATAAAAAAAGAATATAAAGATTTAATGCGCGTCCTGGGCAGAAAAAATAAAGACAACGGTTTAACCGAGTATTACGGTCCCAAAAAACCGGAAACAATTTTAGTCGCTATGGGCTCGGTTATCGGCACTATCCGCGAAGCTTTAAAAAACGATAAAAAAATCGGGATCCTAAAAATAAAAACCTATCGCCCTTTCCCCGGAGAAGAAATAAATAAAATATTATTAGCCGCAAAAAATATCGCTGTCATCGAAAAGGCGGTTAGTTTAGGCCAAACCGGTCCGTTATTTTCCGATATTAAAGCTTCCCTGCCTAATAATAAATTAAATATAAAAAATTATATTGTCGGACTCGGCGGACGCGACGTGACGGAAAAAATGATTAAAGAAATAGCTGCTGACGCAAAAAAGATCGACGGCAAAAAAATAAAATTTATCGGAAAAATATAATTCCGAAAACATATGATAAAGTCCAAATTAAATCTTATAAAATCGGCTGCCAGTATTTTCTTTATTCTTCAAATTATTTTTGGGGCGGCAATCCTTAGTTATCCTTTGCCGGCCTTGGCTCAAAGCAAAAAAGATTCCGTCAAATCATTGCAATTTACCCCTCAAATTACCATTCCCGATTCCGATTTTCAGAGCAACGTCCCGACAAGCGTCGGTGAATATAGTGGCACCGACAAAAGCATCGACAGTACACTTCTGCCTAAATACATCGGCGCTATTTATAAATACGGCCTGGCAATCGCCGGAATTTTAGCGACCATAATGTTAATGGCCGCCGGCGTCATTTGGCTAATTTCCGGGGGCGATTCCGGCAAAGTTTCCCAAGCAAAAGAACTTATCTCCGGCAGTATCGCCGGTTTGATAATTTTAGTCGTTTCTTGGGTAATATTAAATACTATAAATCCCGATTTGGTTAATCTGAAATCCATAGAAACGACAAATTTAGCGAAGATAGAAGAAGACAACCTAGTGTGTTGTTGGCCAAATGCCGGCGAAATAAAATATCCGGTAAGGATTGTCGACGGAAAAGCAATCGCTGTCTCCGGAGAATATGAAGGAAAAGTAATAAAATGCGATGATAACCAATGCGCGGACGACGAAGTCTGTCGATTGAATACCAACGAAAAGTATAGTTGCTTTAAGGATAAAATTTGCTGCAATTGCCGGACAAATAAAAATAACTTGGCATGTAAAGACGGAATCAGCCATGACGAATGCGACAAATTTTGCGATACCCAACTAGGCAAAAATGTGATTGGTTATAAACCTAATTATTACATGGATTATTATAACGACGATAACTACGACTGTATTAGCAATCAATGTGTTCCTGTAAATCAAGGCAAGGAGATTAATGAATCTACTAGTCCGCAAACTTGCGAAGAAGCAACCGACTATTCTGCTTGCATGCGTCTGGGGTTCTGCTATTGGCAAGATAACAAATGTATAACTAAATCTTCAACTAACGCAATCTTATGTTCAGAAAATAAAAATGATATACAGGAATCATCTCCACAATGCTGTTGCGAACAAACAAATTATAAATACACTAATTGTAAATGGTCGGTCACCGGCGGAAACACCTATTGCCAGACCAGTTGCGGAAACACATATACGCAGGTTCCCACTTCTTATTGCCAATAATATGATGCCAAAAACAAAAACAAATAAATTCATTTCACCGGGACACAACGCTTGCGCCGGCTGCGGACAATTATCCGCCGTCCAAGCGGTGATGCGCGGATTAAATAAAGATGTGATTATCGCTAACGCCACCGGCTGTTTGGAAGTGACCACGACCGCCTACCCGCAAAGCGCTTGGGGCTTGCCCTGGATACATTCTTTATTTGAAAATGCCTCTGCGGTCGCCTCGGGAATAAGAGCGGCTCTAAATAAAAAAGGCGACAAAAAAACTAAAGTAGTCGCCCAAGGAGGGGACGGCGGAACCTTTGATATCGGTTTCGGCTTAATCAGCGGTATGTGGGAACGGGGCGAAAATATTTTATATATCTGCTACGATACGGAAGCATATTCTAATACCGGTATCCAAGCTTCCGGCGCAACGCCCTATGGCGCCGATACAACCACTTCCCCCTCGGGCTTAAAATCGATCGGTTCGACCCAGAGAAAAAAAGATATGCTAGCCATCGCTTTGGCGCACGGCTTGAGATATGCCGCGCAAACAACCGCGGGGTTCCCGGACGATATAACCAATAAAGTGAAGAAAGCTTTAGAGACCGAAGGCCCGAGCTACATCCAAATATTATGCCCTTGCATTCCCGGTTGGAAAATAAATAATGACGAAGCAATAATGATGGGAAGATTAGCCGTCCAAACCGGGTTATATCCCTTATTGGAATACACCGACGGAAAATTATCCGCTTCAAGCATTAACGCTAATTTTACAGCTAAGCCGGTCGGAGAATATTTAACGAAACAGGGCAGATTCAAACATTTAAAAGAAAACGGTATAGCGGCTATTCAAAAATTAGCCGATGAAAACATAAAAAGATACAAGCTATGACAAAAAAAATAAAAAAAATATTATTTCTTATCGGCGGGCTGAACATTTTTTTTGTCTTTTTAGTTCCTTTATCCGCGGGAGCCGAAACTTGCTCTTGGGTCGCTTCAACAACTTCTTACGCCAGCGGATATAATAATCCGACTTACAGCAATGACTGCGTCGACGGAACAATTTCTGCGGATGAAAAATGTTCCGGGACAAAACCAGCCGGCAGCGCCAGCCAAATAAGAATATCCGTAAACGTCTGCTGCTGTTCGCAAACCATTGCCGAAAAAAATACTATTAATTCCAAAGCCTTAGAAAAGGAAGAAAAAACATCTCTTTTTACTATCCCCGACTTCCAAGTTGAAATACCGGGGTTGAATAAACTGGCGACAATCACTTGCACCACCGGCGAAGAGTGCGAAATTCCTTGGATCGGACAATATATTTCTGGCATATATAACTACGCTCTGGCCATCGTCGGGATTGTCGCCGCTATCGTGCTTATGGCCGGCGGATTGCTGTGGCTTATTTCCGGCGGTGACGCTTCAAAAATAACTAGAGCCAAAGAATTAATCATCGGCAGTATCAGCGGCTTGATTATTCTTGTGGCTTCCTATTCTCTCTTATTGATAGTTAACCCCGATTTGGTCAATCTAAAATCAATCAGTATAACGCCCTTAAATCGCATGGACATAAAATTTGCCGAAAACCGAATCGGTGAAACAGCGGAAGCTTATAAAGCAAAGCCCTGCGCGACTGACGATGAGTTAAAAAACGGCATTGACTTCTACGCGACCGGATATTTTAAATATCCTTATCAAGAAAACCAAAGCACCAGATATCTTTGTATGATAAGCATGCAAGGAACCTGCCCGAACGGCTTAAAGGCTAACGGCACTTGTAAAGTGAACGGTGAGCCGATCTTCCCTAATTATCCCGATTATCCCGCCTGCAAGGAATTTACGGCCGCTCAGTATAACGCCAATTATTTTTCCACTCTAAACAATAATCTTATAGTTGGCGAAACGATTGCCGGACCGGCATGCAGCAATTTGCCGAAGAACACAAAGGTTTGTTTTAACGGGAAAACCTATACGATAACCGATTCCGGCGGCGGTATTAAAGGCCGAAGAATAGATATCTTAAGCGCCTCCGAAGAAGAGGCAAATGCCAATTCCGGAGTCGGAAAATTAACTATCGGCGCTTGTAAATAAAAAGAGGCGCTGTTAAGCGCCTCTATCCATGGCTTCATTAGCTAATCGATCAGCTTCTTTATTCCGCTCGCGCGGAACATGAGTATAAGAAATCTTCTTAAAATTCAAACTTAAATTATGTATCTCTAAGAACAAAGGCGCCAAGTCTTTGTTCTTTACTTTATATTCCCGATTCAACTGCTTAACGACGAGTTCACTATCCAGATAACATTCAATTTCTTGCGCCTCTAAAGTAGTTGCCCTTTTTAAAGCGGCTATTAGGGCTCGATATTCCGCTTGGTTATTGGTAGTTTCGCCTAAATATTCGGAAATCTCCGCCACCAAAGCTTTGTGCTCGTCATAAATTACGGCGCCGATACCGGCCGGCCCCGGATTGCCGCGCGCGCCGCCATCGGTAAAGATAATAAATTTATTCATATTTTTTTAGATCAATAATTTTTAATTGCGGTTCGCGGCGGCCGTTAAAATCGTTGACTTCAAGATAATAAACCAAATCAACGCGATCGCCGACGGAATACTCTTTATAGCTTTCCGCTCCGCCGAAAGCTATCGCCCATAAAGAACGGGCGTCTTGAGCAGCCGAGTTAAATTGGGAAAAACGCATTTTAATATGTTGATTATCAAAACCCATGGTCATAATATCGTCAATTCTCAAACTATAGCTAACAAAACGCGGCTGAAGGTTATTTTGACCATAGGGGGCTAAGCGGTTAAGATTATCGGCTAAATCCAAATTAACCGAAGAAAAATCGAGTTCCATTTCAATCTTTAATTTCGGTATCAAGTCTTTCTTCATAATCGTCTTCTCGGCCAAATCGCCTATTTGCGCGATAAATTTATTTAAATTTTCTTCAGAATTTATCGAAAACCCGCAAGCCATCGGGTGTCCGCCAAATTTATCGAGACTGGCCGCGCAAGCTTCAATCGACTTTATTAAATTAAACTCTTCAACCGAACGACCGGAGCCCTTAAAAGAAACTTTCTTGGGCACTAATTTTTTTGTATTAATATCAAACTCCGCCTCTTCAATCAAGCGTGTAATTATCAAAGTCGGACGATAATACTTCTCGGTTATTTTTCCGGCAACAAGTCCGATTACTCCCTCGTTCCAAATCTGGTTTTCACCAGCGACGCCAACAATTAAATTAGGCAAGTTATCTTTATCAATCTGCGCTTCGACTTGAGAAATTATTTCTTCGGTAATCTGCTGGCGGTTAATATTGCGTTGGTTTAATTCTGATGCCAACTCTTCCGCTTCGGACTGGTCGGTTGTGGTTAACAAGCCGAAAGCGGTATTAGCATGGCTTAAACGGCTAGCCGCATTAAGGCGCGGCCCGATTTGCCAACCGATGTTCCAAGCTTCAAGCGGGCGACCGCTATTTATTTTAGAAACTTTAATTAATTCGTTAAGGCCAAAACGCTTATTTTGATTTAATATCTTCAGTCCGCTTTTAACCAGCAACCTATTTTCTCCCAAAAGACTGACCATGTCGGCGACCGTGCCGATAGCCACCAAATCCAGACTCTTTTCCATGATTAACTGTTTTTGCTTATCGGGCAAGTTGGCTTTCGATAACAGAGCGCTAATCAATTTAAACGCGACGCCGACGCCGGCCAAATATGGCCAGGGATAGTTATCATTCTTATCGGCCGGATCAATACATAAGCAATCGGGCATTTCTTTTTTATCTTCCGGCAAGACATGGTGATCGGTGATTATTATTTCCAAGCCCTTGCTTTTGGCATAAGCGACTTCCGCAAAATTACGGATACCGTTATCGACAGTAATCAGCAACTTCGCTCCTTGAGAAACTAGTTGATTTATGGCCGCTTTGTTTAAGCCGTAACCTTCGCTCACGCGATCCGGCAAATAAACTTCGGCATTGGCGCGTAAGATCCTTAAAGTTTCCAAAAGGATAACCGAGGACGTAACACCGTCGGCGTCATAGTCGCCATAAACAACAATCGGATTGCCTTTTTTAATATGATCGATTATTAAATCGACCGCCGGAGCCATATTCTTGAATAAAAACGGATCATAAAACGCCGGCGCTTGATTCTCGCCGATAACCAGGGTTTTCTCCGCTTCAAGTTCGCTATCTAGAAAAGCCTTAATACCTTTCTTGTCCTTAAGCCCGCGATTGAAAAGCAACTGCAAAAGCACCGGATCGATATCCGGGTTAGCGTGAAAAAATTCCGCGTCCGCTTTAGGAAAAATTTGCCATTGTTTCATGGCGATATGTAAAAAATTTATTAATAAAACATTGCGCCGAATGTCCAGGCGAGCATCGAAACAACTACGATTAAGGAAATTGCCGTCCAAACGACTTTAATCACTTTCTGTCTTTTCATATAAATATTTTCAAACTTATTTATCTCTTTAAAATTTTAACGAAAGCGTCCGGCGGAATATCGACGCTTCCTTTGCCGGCGGCCATCATTTTTTTCTTGCCTTTTTTCTGCTTCTCAAGCAACTTGCGTTTGCGCGTTACATCGCCGCCGTATAATTTAGCGGTAACATCTTTTCGCATCGCCGATAACTTCTCTGCGGCGATAACTTTTCCGCTGACCGCCGCCTGAATCTTAACGGCAAACATCTGGCGCGGCAAAGTGTCTTTTAATATATCAACGACTTCCCGGCCTTCGCGCATCGCTTGGTCGCGATAAACAATTGTCGATAAGGCCTCGACCTGCTCTTCGGCCACAAGAATATCCATTTTCACGACATCGGCCTGGCGGTAATCAAGATACTCATAGTTAATCGAAGCATAGCCGGCAGAGACACTTTTTATTTTATCATAAAAATCGGTTAAAATCGCGGACATCGGAATTTCGTAATGTAAAATTACCCGCGGTTCGTCGCTATCGGCGGAAATATATTCGGTATTCTTGTAAATTCCCCGCTTTTCTTGGGCTAATTTAATAATATTGCCCATATAATTTTTTGGGGTAATGATATCAAGCATCACCCAAGGTTCTTCAATGTATTTAATGTGCGTCGGGTCGGGCAATCTTTGCGGCGTGCGCACAACCACTTCTTCGCCGTTGTTTTTAAAAACCTTATAAGCTACACTCGGGACAGTCACAATTAAATCAAGATTATATTCGCGGCGTAATCTTTCCTGGAAAACTTCAAGATGAAGAAGACCGAGAAATCCGCAACGAAAACCGAAGCCAAGCGCGTCCGATCTCTCCGGTTCATAAGACAAAGCGGCGTCATTTAATTTTAATTTGTCCATCGTCTCGCGCAATTCTTTAAAGTCGTTCCCTTCGCGCGGAAAGATGCCGGCAAACACCATCGGTTTAACTTCTTTATATCCCGGGAGAGCTTCAATCTGCGAAAAATTAGACACACCTTTGCCTGCCGTTAACGTATCGCCGACGCGGCAATCGCCGACAGTTTTAAAACCGGTGATAATATAGCCGATTTCTCCGGGATTAAGCACATCCATCGATAGATAATCGGGTTTAAAAATTCCGCAATCGAGCACTTCGCTTTCAACTTCCATCGATAAAAGACGTATTTTATCGCCCTTCTTAATCGTATCGTTAAAAACGCGGACATAGGCAACAACGCCGCGATAAGTATCGTATTTCGAATCAAAAATCAAAGCGCGCGGATAATCGACTTCGCTAATTTCTTTTTCTTCTTTCGGCGGCAAGCCCCTTTCGATTACTTCGTCTAAAACTTCGGCAACACCCTCGCCGGTTTTCCCGGAACAACAAAATATTTCCTCTTCTTTGCAGCCCAATAATTTAATTATCTCCCTTTTGGTTTTTGGCACATCGGCGGCCGGTAAATCAATCTTATTAACGACCGGAATAATCGTTAAATCTTGTTCTATCGCCAAATACAAATTAGCCAAAGTCTGCGCCTGAATGCCCTGGGTACAATCAACCAATAAAATAGCGGTTTCGACAGCCGCCAGAGAGCGCGAAACTTCATACGAAAAATCCACGTGCCCCGGAGTATCAATTAGATCCAGCTTATAACCTTTGTAATCCATAGTCACCGGCTGTAACTTAATCGTAATTCCTCTTTCTCTTTCAATATCCATACCGTCCAAAATTTGATCTTTCATCTTTCGCTTATCGACCGTACCGGTAATTTCAAGCATACGGTCAGCCAAAGTCGACTTCCCGTGATCAATGTGCGCAATTATACAAAAGTTTCTAATTTTATTTACATCTTCTGTCATTAGTATTAATTAGTATTTAAAAAATTAAACCCCTCTTGCCTCACCCTGATCGTCAATTTTAACTTTCTTAAACGGCCAACGATTGCGTAGAGCGGCGATAAAGCCAAATAATTCCTCACTCCCAAACAACGAGCAAAAAAGCAGATAAGTCAGAATCCCGGCGGAACCGGCAACGACCAATTGAGTAAAAACACCGGCAAATCTAGTCATGTCGATAAAGGGCCAAATAACCACCTTCATAATTTGAGCGGCCAAACCGGCGCCAATCGCGCTGGCAGTAAATTTTAACACAGAAACTACAATATTGCCAATATCTAAACTGCCGACGGAAAAATACAGCCAAATCCACAAAAGGACGAAGTTTAAAATATTGGCGATTGAAAAAGCCAAGGCCAAACCGGCGACGCCGAGCGTTTTTGAGAACAAGAAAGATAAACCGATATTAACCAGCACGGTTGCTAGGCCGAGATAAAACGGAATCGACGAATTTTGACGAGCATAAAATACGCGGATAAGGAGCGGGATTGTCGCTTGAGCGAACAGACTGAGAACAAAAAATCCGAGCGTATTCATAGTCATTACCGTGTCTTGCCAATCAAAATTTCCCGTGCCGAGAATGACGCGGATAATTTGCGCGCGCAGAGCGATTATCAAAACAGTCGCCGGAACTATAAAAAACAAAATTTGCCTGATAGTCTGAGAAAAATTGGCAGTAAGTTTTTCCTTATCAAAAGCCGCTGACGATAAGCTGGGAAAGGCGGCAATCGCAAAAGAAATCCCGAATATGCCGATAGGAAAAGATTGCAAGTTGTTGGCTAAATTAAAAACCGAAAGCGAACCGCTCGACAGCCCGGAAGCGATAACCGTGATTACAATTAAATTTATTTGAGAAATCGCGAGACTCATGGTTCGCGGCACCATCATTTTTAAAATTTTATTAGTATTAAAATCGCGCCAAATAATTCCTAGTTTATAACGGAAACCTAAAATATAGACGGACGGTATCTGGACAGCCATGTGTAAAAAGGCGCCAAGAGCCACGCCCCAAGCCAAGCCATATAGTCCCCAACGGGAAGAAAAATATAAAGCGCCGACAATGATTCCAAAATTATAAAAAATCGGGGCGATTGAATAGACCAAAAATCTCTTGAACGACTGCAAAATACCGCCCAAGACGCCCGATATTCCTAAAAACAAAGGCGAAAGAAACATTATTCTCGTTAAAGAGGCGGTAGCCGCTTGGCTGTCGGCGCTAAAACCGGGAGCAAGCAGACGAGTCAAAGAGGGGGCGAAAATAATGCCAAAAAAAGAAAGAGCAATCAGACCGACGAACATGATATTTAAAATATTGTTGGCTAAAGCCCAAGCTTCCTCATTCTCGCCTTTTGAATTTTCATCTTCTTTGCGACAGGAAAAATCCTTTATCAAAGAAGTGAATATCGGCACAAAACCGGCGGATAACGCGCCGAGAACAATAAGATTATAGATCAAATCGGGCACGCGGAAGGCCGCATAATAGATATCCAAATCCGCCCCGGCGCCAAAACGCCCGGCAAGAATACGATCGCGGATTATCCCTAAAAGACGCGAAAAAAGCGAAGACAAGGCGACTAGGGCGGCGGCGACAGTTATACTGTTTATCTGCTGATGAAAAAATTTCTTAAACATAATATTATCTTAACTTCTTCTGAAAATTAAACAAAGCAAGAACGAATACTTTAAACTATAATTCTAACATCGCCGGCCAGGCAGCCATTTTCGAATACGAACAAAGGGTTGATATCAAACTCTTTTATTTCCGGATGTTCGTTCGCGAGGCGGGATAAATTAACAAAAACTTTTGCCAAGCTTTCCACATCATATTTTTTCTGTCCGCGCGCGCCGTTTAGAATCGGATAAATTTTTAATTCAGAAATCTTATTCAAAGCGCTCTTTAAGTTTAAATCGCTAATGGCTAGTTTTACCTCTTTAAAAACTTCCGTGTATATGCCGCCGAGACCAACCATCATTAACGGGCCAAAAGAAACATCCCGCTTAAAGCCCATAATTATTTCCTGAAAATGTCCGGCTTGCTCTTGGACAATAAAGTAATTTCGTTTATCGGCCAGAAATTTCTTGTTTTGTTTTTCTAAAAGAGCAACCGTTTTCTTAAGGGCGGCTTCATCTTTTATGCCGACAACCACCGCGTTCTTGTCAGACTTATGCAGAAAATCAGGACCGACAATTTTTAAAACTGCCGGATATTTATACGACTTCGCTTTTACGGCATCATATTTAAATGTTTTTATCGTCGAAATACCATACTCGCGCAGAACCGCCAGCGATTTAAGGTAGTCGGTATCGATAATCGGCTTTTTCGTTTTTATCCTCGGTATTTCGTAGGTTCTGACTGTTTTTAAATTTTTTTTATAATCGACTAATTTCTTAAAGCTGCGGATAGCTTCTTCCGGATATTCAAAAGTCGGGATGTCATTTTTTTCTAAAAGATCGCGCGCTGAGGCCACCGCTTCGCCGCCGACAAAACTGGTCATAATTAATTTATGCGGATATTTTCTCGACATTTTTATTATTGCTTCCGCCGTTTTTAAAGGTTCGGTTGAAGTTTGCGGGGTCAAAAGAACAAGAAGATTATTAACCTTTTTATCGGCCAACATTTTTCCCAAGCCTTCTTCATATTTCTTTCCGTCGGCGTCGCCAAACAAATCCCAGCTTCGGCCGAACGGAACATGTTGACGGGAAATCTCGTCGACAGCCAAAACAGCCACTCCCCCGGCGTTCGTTATTACATATAGCTCTTGATCTTTACCGCTGCTGAAAGTTTTTTTGCGAAAAACCGACAATAAATTAAAAAGTTCTCCTAAATTTTCCAAACAAATCGCGCCCGATCTCTTAAGCCCCGCTTCGATGGCCGCGTTCGAGCCGGCCAAGGAACCGGTATGAGATAAAGCCAATTGTCCGCCGGCGGCGCTTTGCCCGGCCTTTAAAATCGCTACCGGTTTACGCTTAACCAAACGCGAAATCAAATTCATAAATTTCCGGCCGTCTTTAATTTCTTCAAGATAGGCGACAATCAAATCGATGCGCGGGTCGGAGGCCAAATATTCAATCACTTGATTTTCATCAAGCACTGCCTTATTTCCAAGACTAATAAAATAACCGAAATTAAAATCCCTTATTTTAAGCCAGTCTAAAGCGGCCGAGCCGATTGCGCCCGATTGCGACAAAAGGGCGATGTTGCCGGTATTTGTGTCCGCGGAACCGAAACTGGCGTTTAACTTGCTCCAAGTATTTATAAGGCCAAGACAGTTCGGCCCGAGAATGTTAAGATGGTATTGAGAGGCAATCGCCGTAATTTCTTCTTCGGCTAATTTCCCTTCTCCGCCCGCTTCTTTAAATCCGGCCGTGATAATAACGATATTCTTTATTCCCAACTTGGCGCACTTTTTTATTTCTGCCAAAACAAACGGCATCGGAATAGCAATAACCGCCAAGAGAGACGCATAATCTTCTTTTGGCAAATTTTCCAAGCCGGCATAAGCCGCGAGACCGGCAATCTTTTTTTCTTTCAAATTAATCGGGAATATTTTTCCCTTGAAACCGCCCGTAATTACGTTGTCTAAAACCTGGCGGCCGATTTTCGCTCTATCGTTTGAGGCGCCGATAACGGCCACCGACTTTGGATTAAAAAAATACTTTAAAGACATATATTATGTTAGGGATTCAAGGAATATTTTCTTCGCTTCGATGATTTCTGTGGAAAAATTGATTGTTTTTCGGTAATTATCTTATTATTTTCAAACAATCAATTTTTCTTTACGAAATCATAGGCGCTCCGAAAACATTCCTCGAATCCTTTATTTTTTAATTCTATTATTAATTAAACTAATAAATCCGCTGACCAACCAGAGAACGATTATATAATTCAAATTTAAATACGCTAAAATTATATTCGGCCAAATAATTTCCAAAACAACCGCCAGAACAACAAGCGCGGTAAAAAAGTAAAATATTTCCCGACTGATTATCGCCAAATTTTTTGCCATAATGTTCTTCCTGTAAATTCGATATTAATTTTATAAATTTCTAAATTATCGGATAAATTATCGTCAGCTCTTAAACCGGGAACGGAAATCATAAAATTATATTTTCCCTTTTCGCGATAAGCGCCCTTTAAATCGAATTCGACGGTGGCCGTTTTAACGCCATCCGCCTCTTGCGGTTTGCTATAAGCGGCAACAATGTATTTAACCGGCGTCTTGACGGAGAAAAAACGATCGACTTTTGTCAGAGACGGATTAATAATCCCTCCGGAAGATAAAGCAAACACCCCGTTGTTTTCTAATATCAAATCATCTTTTCCGATTTTTATTTCCTTAACCACTCCGCCATCCTCGGATTTAAAATCAAACTGGCGGTAAGCTTCCGTCAAAGAAAAATTTTTGCCGCCAAAACTGATAGTTTGCAAACTGGCCGGATTTAAAGCCTTAACTTGCAGATAATCGGCATCGGTATATAACTTTAAGCCGCCCTTTCCGGAAACCGGCCAAATTTTATGGATAAAAGATAAACGGCCAATCGAGCTATTTATTTTTTTTATAATCATATCGTCCGTAATCTTAATCTCAACTTTATACACGCCGGCCGGTAAGTTGCGTTTATCGATAGAAATCTTCTTTTCTTCCGCCTGACCGCTCCCCGGATTAGGATTCGGGTCGTCGACCGTTTCTGTTTCTATTATATTGCCGCCGGAAGATAAAATCACTTTAACCGGCGCCGGTTTCAAGTCCAAATTCTGGTCAATAAAAGAAAAGTCAAAATGTAGAGGTTCGTTTTCCAAGTAGAAATAAAATTGATGGGCGCCGCGCAAAGGCTGGTCGATATTTAAAGGCAGAGACGGTTGATAATTAACAATCCGATAATTATATTCCGGCGAATAATTGTAGACCGCCAAACAATTGGCCAAGATATTATCGCAACCCTTTAACTGCCCGGACGCCAAATCTTTTTTCCAATCGGCCAAGCTACTATAATTATTTTCTTTCTGTAAAAAAACATAACCGTTTTCCTCAATCTTATTCCAGCGCAACATTAAATAATCAAGCGCCTTATTATCAACCGGCTTTAAATCATAGCGCCAAACAATATTATCGACTAAAACCCCGGCTTCAACCACGGGCATATCAAGCGTAAGATTATCGCGGTAAGTAATAGTCATCTTCGCTTTATCGAAAGTCCGCGGCGAAAAGACCGAGAAATAAACCGGATCGCCGATAATGCGCGGCGCCGCGCCACTTTTTAAATCAACCCGCTCTTCCGGCGTAAAACCGTAAATAAATCCTTTGCCGGAACGCCAAGCGGAAGTATAATCGCGGCTATAACTAATGCGCCCGAAAGGAACAATTTTCAGATAAAGAAAAACCGCGCAAAAAACAAACAAAATAAGCCCCAAAAATAAACGGAACTTAGATAAAAATGGCCATTTTGTCCAAAACGGTTTTATCATAATATACTCTTATTTTACGCCATTTTCCCCTTTCTGACAACCAAAAAAGAAGCTTGTTTTAAAGCTTCTTTTTTATCTTAATCAAGAAAATTTTAATAAATCCGCCCTTATTCTGTCTTCGTCTTATTTTCCGTAATCGGCTCTCTTTTTCTTCCCTTTGTAGCCGGTTCCGGCCGGAATCAAGCAACCGATAATAACGTTTTCCTTCAAACCTTCAAGATAATCAATCTTGCCGTTGACCGCGGCGTCGATTAACACGCGAGAGGTCTCTTGGAAAGAAGCGGAAGACAAGAAACTGTCGGTGGTTAAAGAGGCTTTGGTAATACCAAGCAATAATCTCTCCGCTTCCGCCGGTTTTTTAGTATCTTTATTGGCTTGAACCAAGACTTCGTCTTCAACCGTCTCTCCCGGAAGCAAATTAGTGTCGCCGGCGTCTTTAACCAAATAACGGGAGAACATCTGGCGGGCAATAATCTCAACATGCTTATCGTTAAGCGGCTGACCCTGCGAACCGTAAACGTATTGAATTTCTTTAATAATATACTTCTGAGTTTCGAGCTGACCTTTTAATTTATATAGTTCGCGTAAATCAAGACTGCCTTCGGTTAACTGCGTGCCGCGTTCAATAACGTCGCCGTCTTTAACCATTAACATCGTGCCTTTAAGAATAGAAAATTCTTTAACTTTCTCTACATCTTTAGCGACGCTGATATATTTATCGGTCACCGTGATCTTGCCGGCAGACTTCGAACGGACAACCTCGCCGCCAACACTGAAAAGCTCGGAATTTTTAGAAACATCCTCGCCGTCTTTAACTATAACCTTAACTTCCAGTTTCTTCTTGTCTTTCGCGGTGGCGCCGGTCGCTAATTTTATTTCATTAATCTTTTCGGAGAAATAATATTTATCGTGATCTTTGCCCTTATAGAAAATGCTTAAAATCTTCGCTTGCGGGTTGTTAACCAAAATCTCTTTACCGTCTTTATCGGTAATAGTCTTCTGCGCGAATTCAATCTTAGCGCGGCCGGAAACATCGGAAATTAAAGCTTTTTTCTTAGGACTGCGCGCTTCGAAAATTTCTTCAACGCGCGGCAAACCTTGAGTAATATCATCTTGACCGGCAACACCTCCGCTATGGAAAGTTCTCATGGTCAGCTGAGTTCCCGGTTCACCGATAGATTGGGCAGCGATAACCCCGACAGTCGAACCCATCTTAACCGGCTTATTGTAAGCCAAGTCCCAACCGTAACATTTAGCGCAAATTCCTTTATGCATCTTGCAACTTAAAACCGAACGGATGCAGGCGCTTTGTACATCTTTTTCTTTTAGTGTCTTTACATTCTCTTCGTTTAAAATTTCACCGGCCGGAATAACAACCTTGCCTTTGGCGTCTTTAATATCTTTAGCGGCATAACGCCCGGTCAAACGACGGAAGAAATCTTCGCCGTTGGCTTCTATTTCCGCGCGATTTAAATCCATGCCGACCGTATCGCCGCAATCATCTTCAACAATAATCACATCTTGAGAAACATCGACTAAACGGCGAGTCAGATAACCGGCGTTAGCGGTTCTTAAAGCGGTATCGGACAAACCTTTACGAGTCGCGTGAGTCGAGAAGAAATATTCCAATACGCCGAATCCCTGTTTAAAGTTTCCTTTAACCGGCAATTCGATAATTGCTCCCGATGGCGAAGTTACCAAACCTTTCATGCCTAAAATTTGAACCGGCTGAGCCCACGAACCGCGAGCGCCGGAATCAATCATCGAGTAAACCGGCAAAACGTCTTTCAGGCCTTTCTTGCAGATATCGGCAATCTTATCTTTCGTGTTAGTCCATTCTTCGATAACTTTGGCATAGCGTTCCGATTCCGTCAGAAGACCGTCGTTATATTGTTCTTGGATAAGTTCAACTTTTTCGTTCGCCAATTCGATTAATTTATCTTTCTCCGGCAAACTAGGCAAATCGCCGAAGCCCCAAGACAAACCGGATTTGGTGATGAAAGAAAAAGCGCGATTTTTCAAACCGTCGATAAATCTAACAGTCTCCTCTTCTCCGTAAACACGCAAGCAGTCGCGAATCAAATCTTTTAATTTTCCTTTGCCGACAACATCATTGATATATCTTAGTTTTTCCGGAAGCAAGGAATTAAAAATCAAACGACCGACGGTAGTCTTTAACATGGCGCCGTCATATTTAACATTAATCGCTTCGTGCAAATCGATAAAATTGCTTTCATAAGCCAATTTCGCCTCATCTTCATCCCAAAAATATTTCATGTCCTCAACTTTTCTGTCCTCATAATTTTTATCGGTTGAAGTAATGTAATAAGTACCCCAAACAATATCTTGCGCCGGAGCGACGATTGGATCGCCGGTCGCCGGTTTAAGCAAGTTATGAGAGGAAAGCATTAAAGTTTCGGCTTCGTGTCGAGCTTCTTTAGTGAGCGGAACATGGACGGCCATTTGGTCGCCATCAAAGTCGGCGTTAAAAGCGGTACAGACAAGCGGATGGATTTGAATAGCCTTACCTTCAATTAAAGTCGGGCGGAAAGCCTGGATACCCAAACGATGCAAGGTAGGAGCGCGGTTTAATAGAACATAAGCGCCCTTAACGGTTTCTTCCAAAATATCCCAAACTTCATCGTGTCCGGCTTCAATATAGCGGGAAGCGCTGCGGACATTATGGACTATCTCTCTTTTAATAAGTTGAGCGATAATAAACGGCTTAAATAATTCAAGCGCCATAATCTTCGGCAAACCGCACTGATCAAGATTTAATTTCGGATTAATAACAATAACGCTGCGGCCGGAATAATCGACGCGTTTACCCAATAAGTTCTGGCGGAAACGACCCTGCTTGCCTTTTAAGGTATCGGCTAAAGATTTTAATTGTCTCTTTTGACCGGTGGAGGCGGTAACGGTTTTGGTGTGGCGGGCGGAATTATCGATTAAAGCATCAACCGCTTCCTGCAACATTCTTTTTTCATTGCGGCAGATAACTTCCGGCGCGTTTAAGTCGATTAATTGCTTTAAGCGATTATTGCGATTAATAACGCGACGATATAAATCATTCAAATCGGAAGCCGCAAAACGACCGCCATCTAACGCCACCATCGGGCGCAAATCCGGCGGAACCACCGGCAAAACGGTTAAAATCATCCATTCTGGGCGAATATCGTTATTTCTAAAGCTCTTGAGTAGTTTCAAGCGTTTAACAAATTTTTCTTTTTTCGAATCGACCGCATCTTTCAATTTATTTTCCAAATTGGCGATACTGGCGTCCAAATCGATTTTTTCCAATAATTTACGAATCGCTTCGGCGCCGATAGAAGCTTCAAAAACATGGCCGAATTTCATGCTCAAACTCTGATATTGCTGTTCAGACAAAATCAAAAGCGGTTTTAATTCCTTTAATTCTTTTTGGGTGGAGCCAAAATCTTCGTCTAGGCGCGCCAAACGTTCGGCTTTTGCTTTAGTCGCTTCTTTAATTTCGCTTTCAGAATCTTCGCCGCCGTTTTCTTTTATCTTTTTTATCTGATTATTATAATCGTTGTCGATGCTCTTAATTTTTGATTTATATTCGGATTTAATTTGTTCGATAGTCGCGTCTTTTAAAGTTTCGTCAACATCGGTCACAATAAAGCTGGCATAATAAATAACTTTTTCCAAAGACTGGATACCAAGATTTAAAAGCAAGCCGATTTTAGAAGACAAGCCTCTTAAAAACCAAATATGAGTAGCCGGGACTTGCAAAGTAATATGGCCCAAACGTTCGCGGCGGACAACGCTGCGGGTAACTTCGACGCCGCATTTGTCGCAAACAATGCCCTTATAGCGGATCTTTTTATATTTTCCGCAAGAACATTCCCAATCTTTCGTCGGACCAAAAATCTTTTCGCAGAAAAGACCGTCTTTTTCCGGTTTTTGCGTACGATAATTAATTGTTTCCGGGCGCGTTACCTCGCCGTGCGACCAATCGAGGATTCTTTCCGGAGAAGCGAGCTTTAAGCGAATGGCGCTGAAATCGCTAGTTTTTATTGGATTTAACATATATTAATAATCGCTAATTAATAATTATTCTTTTTCTTCGCCTTCTTCTGATAAGGACGCTATAACTTCCGGCTTATCATAAACGAATTTATCATCTTCTTTTAATTCTTCATCTATTTCGGTCACGACTTCAGAAGCTGGTTGATCACCTTCTCCGCCCAAAAGCTCAACATCTAACCCTAAACCTTTAAGTTCGCGAATCAAAACATTAAAGGATTCAGGAACGTTTAATTTCTCAATTTCTTCTCCTTTAATAATAGACTCGTAAGCTTTACTGCGGCCAGGAACATCGTCGGATTTAATCGTTAATATTTCTTGTAAAGTATGAGCAGCGCCATAACCCTCAAGCGCCCAAACTTCCATTTCTCCGAATCTCTGTCCGCCAAATTGCGCTTTACCGCCTAGAGGCTGTTGCGTGATTAAGGAGTAAGGACCAATTGAACGTTGGTGAATCTTGTCTTCAACCATATGGTTAAGTTTCAAGATATATTTATAGCCGACAGTAATAGTATTATCGTAAGGACTTCCCGTCTTACCATCATATAAAGTAACTTTTCCGTCTTGCGGCAAACCAGCTCTGATAAGTTCGGATTTTATTTGTTCTTCAGTAATTCCGTTTAAAGCTGGGGTCATAACGCGATAACCTAGTTTATGCGCGGCAAAACCCATGTGAGCTTCAAGTAATTGACCTAAGTTCATACGAGAAATAATACCGAGCGGAGACAGAATAACGTCAATTGGAGTACCGTCAGCCATATAAGGCATATCTTCGATCGGAACAACCTGAGAAATAACACCTTTGTTACCATGGCGTCCGGACATCTTATCGCCGACCTGGACTTTTCTCATGTTAGCGACCGCAACCTGGATTGATTTCAAAACACCGACTGATAATTTATCACCTTCTTCGCGAGAGAATATCTTAATATCAACCACTTTTCCGTGTTCACCGTGTTCAAGATATAAAGAGGAATCACGAACATCTTTTGCTTTTTCACCAAAAATAGCGCGTAATAATTTTTCCTCAGCGGATAAAGTAGTTTCTCCTTTAGGGGTAATCTTACCGACTAAAATATCACCGCTCGAAACTTCAGTACCGATACGAATAATACCTTCATCATCAAGATTCTTTAATTTCTCTTCGCTGATATTCGGAATATCGTTGGTAATCACTTCCGGACCGAGCTTTGTATCGCGAACATCAATCGTATAATTTTCAATATGGATTGACGAATAGACATCTTCCTTTACCAAGCGTTCAGAAATAATAACCGCATCTTCATAGTTATATCCTTCCCAAGTCATGAAAGCGACCAAAACATTTCGGCCTAAAGATAGTTCACCATTATCAATTGCCGGACCATCCGATAAAATTTCACCTTTTTTAACTTTTTGTCCGAGTTCGACAACCGGATGCTGATTAATACAGGTCGAGGAATTAGAGCGAATAAATTTATTTAAAACATATTTATCAATAGCTCCCTTTTTGTTTTGAATTTCAATCGAACCGGCCTCAACTTTAATAACAACCCCTTCTTCTTTGGCGATAGCCACGTGGCCTGAATCGCGAGCGGCTTTTGCTTCAACACCGGTACCGACAATCGGCGCTTCCGTCTTTACTAACGGGACAGCTTGACGTTGCATGTTTGTGCCCATCAAAGATCTTTGTCCATCATTGTGTTCCATGAATGGAATAAGAGAAGTGGCGATAGAAATAATTTGGTTAGCGGCTACGCCCATAAAATCAATCTTGCCGGTTTCTTCAACACCCGGCTGACCGAATTTTCTGACTTCAAATTTATGGGGGATAAAGTAGCCGTCTTTATCAACCGGAATGGTCGCGTCGACGGTAATATATTTTTCTTCTTCAAACGCATCAAGATAAACTATTTCATCGGTCACGCGATTACCCTTCTTGTCTTTAATAACTTTACGATACGGAGTTTCCAAAAAGCCGTAGCTATTTAAACGAGCATAAGAAGCTAAATGGCCGACCAAACCGATATTCGGACCTTCCGGAGTGGCAATCGGACAAATACGGCCATAGTGAGTGGTATGCACATCGCGGACATCAAAGCCGGCGCGTTCGCGAGTCAAACCGCCGGGACCCATAGCGGACAAGCGGCGTTTATGTTCAAGTTCGGCAAGCGGATTAGTTTGATCCATGAATTGAGATAATTGAGACGACATGAAAAATTCACGGACAACGCCGATAACCGGACGGGCATTAACAAGCTTTGAAGGAGTTAAAGAAACAATATCGGAAGTCGACATTCTGTCTTTAATGATGCGTTCCATTCTCGCCAAACCGACGCGGAAACGATTTTGAATCAAGCCGCCGATGGCGCGGATACGACGATTGCCGAGATGGTCGATATCGTCTTCCGGTTCTTTGGTAATATTTAAACGGATAACTTCTTTAATTATTAAAACTAAATCTTCTTTGCGTAAAATTCGATTTTCTTTTTTATTGGCCGGCAAATCCAAATCAAAACGGCGATTCAATTTATAGCGTCCGACACGGCCGAAATCATAGCGGTCAAAACGGAAAAACATCGAATGGATTAATTGGCGGGCATTTTCAACTGAGGCCAAATCTCCCGGGCGAATACGGCGATAAACTTCCTGCAAGCCTTCGGCTTCATTTTTAGCGGCATCTTTCTCGATAGTCGCTTCAATAAAGGTCTTCTCGTCTTTATTTTTTATTAAATCAACATCGGCAAACAATTTAATTAATTCTTCATCGTTTTCATAACCGAAAGCGCGCAATAAAGAAGTGACAGCCACTTTTCTCTTGCGATCGATGCGCACCCAGAGAACTTTATTCGAATCGGATTCAATTTCCAGCCAAGCGCCGCGATTCGGAATAATTTTCGCGCCATAGCATTTTTTACCTTTTATAAATTCCGCGGTAAACATAACACCGGCGCTGCGAATCAATTGGGAAACGACGACTCTTTCGATGCCGTTAACAATAAAGGTTCCCTGCTCGGTCATCAAAGGAAAATCACCAAGGAACACTTCCTGGCTGATAGCTTTATTCGTTTTTTTATTAAGGAGTCTGGTCTTAACGCGTAACGGCGCTTCGTAAGTAATGTTTTTCTCGCGGCTTTCAAGCTCGGAAAACTTCGGCTCGTCCAAATAATAATCTTCAAAATATAATTCCAAATCGCGACCGATAAAATCGGTGACTGGATTTATTTCATCAAACAATTCGGCTAGCCCTTCTTTGAGAAACCAATCATAAGAATTCTTCTGAATTTCGATTAAGTCCGGTAAAGGCATAACTTCTCGAAGTTCGGAAAATGATTTTCGCGTAGACATAGGACGTATTATATATTTATTTTATGTAGTATTTTTACCTAATAATAGACCAAAAAACAAAAAAGGACAGTAATTTACTTAACAAAAAAATCCCAATCCCAAACGGCTTGAGTTTAACGGTTATTCAATTAATTATTTTTTTGATAAATCACTTTTTTTAGTTAAAAAAGTGTTAATGTTTTTATAATATAATATCTCTTAGTCTTTGTCAATACACAGTTTCTCCACAATCGCCTCGCGAACGACTTGCCGCTCGTCCCAGGGAATTTTCTGCCCGAGAGCCATACAAATATATTGCTCGGCTCCTTTGCCGGTAAAAACGACTAAATCATCTTTTTTTGCTAATTCCAGCGCTTTTTTTATGGCTTCACGCCTATCTAAAACTTTAAAAAGATTTTTGTCTAAAATCATCTTTTTTTCCTCAGATTCTTCCGCGCCTTCAGCCACCTGATCAATAATCGACAATGGATCTTCGTCATAGGGATCTTCATTGGTGATAATAACAATATCCGCATTATCAGCCGCCATTTTGCCTAAAATCGGACGACGCGCGCGATCGCGGCCGCCACCGGCCGAACCGAGCAGATGAATAATCCGGTTATGAGGTATAAGCGCCAAAGTTTTATAAAGTTTTTCCATAGCCTTCGGCTCGAAGGAATAGTCGACAATCGCCGTAAAATCTTGGCCGGCATCTATCAGCTCTAGCTTTCCCGCCAAAGAATCGACGCTTTCCAAGCCGGCAATTATTTCCTTATCGCCAATTCCCTGATTCTTAGCGACGGCATAAGCGGCTAAAGCGTTAAGCGCATTAAACTCTCCCAAAAGTTTTAAATTAACCGGCTCATTTTCGATTTTCAAAGATACCCCGCGAGCGGTCGAAAGCAAATCAGAACCAGAGATAACTTTGAAATCTTTAACCCTAGCTTCATTTGATAAATTTTTAAACAGTAATTCAAAATCAGTTTCCGGATGAAAAGAATAAACAATTTTTTCTTCACTCCAAAAATTTAAAAAATATTCACCATATTCATCATCGCCATTAATAATAATTGTCTTAAAAACTCTAGTAAAATCAAGTTTCTTTAAATTACTGGTCGGTCTAACAACTATTTTCTTATCATTAATATATTTAGTGGCGCAGTGTTTAAGATGCGCAAATAGGCGGCCTTTAGCCTCTTTATATTTTTCAAAACTGCCATGGGATTCGATATGTTCCGGATAAAGATTGGTAAATACTAAAATATCATAATTAATAAATCGGTGGCGGAATTGTTTTATGCCTTCGGAGGTAGTCTCCACGATCGCATAGCGGCAGCCATTCTTCCACATCTGATGTAATGTTCTTTGAATAAAGAAACGGCCGGGCATGGTCATTTTTTTATCGTTAAGCCATTCTTTATCACCGTCGGAGAAAACAGCCGTCGAAGTAAAACCGGTTTTATAACCGGCAGCCGCCAGAGTTTTAGCAATTAGATAAACGGTTGAAGTTTTCCCGGCTGTACCGGTCACGCCGATTACAATCATTTTCCGGCTCGGGAAATGATAAATTAAAGCCGCAAATAAAGCGACTAAAAAATGGTAAGGCGGCTGGAGAGCTTTAAAAAGATTTTGCGGAATAAGTTTTTTTATTTTTTCTAACATATAGCTTATTATACCAGAGTTCGGGGGAAATAAAAAACAACAAACCACCCCGATTCCGAGGGGTGGTTTTGTTTAATCTTTTCTTTTTTATTCAGCCGGATTCGGGAGCAAATCGCTTTCACGATTTAAACCCTAATTTCTATATAATAATACGAATAAACTAGTTAAATGTTACATCTATAATCTGTTATTCCGAACTTTATTTAGAAAAAAACATTTCATCATCTTCTTCGAAGGCCTTGCTGCTTACTTCCGGTTTTTCTTTCTTTTCTTTTTTGCTCTTAATCTCTTCTATGATTTCATCTTCATCATCAATTATCTCTTGTTCTTCGCTCTGAGTCAAGCTTAATTCTTCTTTTATCTCCTCTTGGCTGTTGATATCTTCTTCCGCGGCGTCTTCTGTGTCTATTTTCACATCATCTTCTTCCTCTGCCAATTCATTTTCCGCCGACTCTTCCGTAATTTCTTCCGTTTCTTCTGCGGCGCCGTCTTCTTCATTCTTAAACACTAATGTATCGTCATTGCCTTCGTCGCCGGCCAAATAGCTGTCCGGCCGCGCGGCGGCCGCGCGATCATGAACCGGAATGCCGCTAATAACCTCTCCGCCGCCCATCGCTTCGTATTGATCCTGACTGATTAAAACTTCGCGCGGTTTGGCGCCGTTAGACGGGCCGATAACTCCGCTTTCTTCAAGCATATCTAAAATTTTGGCGGCGCGTCCATAACCGATTGAGAGGCGACGCTGCAACATCGAGGTTGAAGCTTTTCCGGCTTTAACAATAATTTCTTTAGCGGCTTCAAATAGCTCATCTTCATCACCATGATTGCCGTCTAAACCAACCCCGGCATTGCCGCCAACTTTTTGGCGGTCGGTTACACCTTCTAAATATTCTGCCGGGCCGCTCTTTTCTTTAATATAATTTACCACATCATTTATTTCTTCATCACTTAAATAAGCGCCCTGGATTCTTTTCGGTTTGGCAAATTCGGCGGTCATAAATAACATATCGCCTTGGCCCAATAATTTTTCCGCGCCGGAAGCGTCTAAAATAGTTTTTGAATCGACTAAAGAAGCGACGGAAAAGGCGATACGAGTCGGAACGTTAGCCTTAATCAAGCCGGTAATAACATCAACACTCGGACGCTGGGTCGCTAAAATCAAGTGGATACCGATGGCGCGGGACATCTGCGCCAAACGGATAATAGCCGCTTCCATATCTTTTCCGGCTGTCATCATAAAATCAGCCAACTCATCGATAACAAAAACAATATATGGAAGTTTTTCTTTAGAGGTCTGATTATAGGATTGAATATTGCGCTTGCCGGCTTTATTTAAAATATCATAACGTCTTTCCATTTCATTTAAGCACCACTTCAAGGCGTTAATCGTTTTATTTACATCGGTAATAACCGGGGTTAGAAGATGAGGGATGCCGTTATAAGTCGGGAGTTCAACGCGCTTCGGATCAACCATAATAAAGCGCAAATCATCCGGATTATTTTGATATAATAAGCTGACAATAATTGCGTTTAAACAAACTGATTTTCCGGAATTAGTCGCGCCGGCAACTAAAAGATGCGGCATGCGCGTTAAATCATAAAGCCAGGCCGTACCGGAGACATCTTTGCCTAAAGCGACAAATAAATTATTTTTTCGATCTTTGAATGATTGATCTTCGAGAATTTCACGAAGCCCGACAATCGCTTTCGCGCGATTAGGCACCTCAATCCCGACTAAAGACTTTCCCGGAATCGGCGCTTCGATTCTAATCGGATGAGCCGCCAAAGAAAGCGACAAATCGTTGCTTAAAGTCGTAATACGCGAAAGCTTAACGCCTTCGGCCGGACGAAAAGTATATTGTGTAACCGTCGGGCCGACTTTCGTTTCTCCCATCTCGACTTCGATACCGAATTTTTCCAAAGTCTTATGAATTTTTAAAGCATTAGTTTCGGTATCGCCGCCGATAGCTTTAGAAAATTTATTATTCAACAGCTCAAGCGGCATATCGATTTTAATCGTCCGTTTCGGCCAAACAATTTTTTCCTGGACTTTGGGCGTATTTTTTTGCGCCAAAGCTTTAGCCGGAGAAATCTCCTCCTCTTCCGCTTCTTCATCCTCTTCGGCTTCATTCGGTTTTACTTCTTTCTTCTGCCAAGCGTTTAAAATTTCTTCCTTAGCTTCATTAACAAATTTTTTGCCATCATTATTATCCTCTACCTCCGATCCGGAAAATAAATTTTTGAAAAATAGCCCGAATGGTCTAAAAATTTTAGCCAAAACACTTTCATCACCGACAATTCTAGAGAGCGAAGTGTTAAAAACTAAAACCAGAGAAATAAGCAAAAGCGCAAAAAGAACCAAAACTCCGCCCCAAAAACCAAAGATATAATAAAACAATTTACTTAAATATAATCCGACATAACCGCCGCCGACGCCGGCTTTAACTTGGCTTTCCCAGGTAGCGACATCGAGAAAAAAATGGAAGAGCGTTTGATAGGAAATAAAAAGAAGTCCCAGGCCGAGATAATCGGTAAACTGCAAAGATTTTTTTTCTTTTCTGATTATAATCACCGCCCAATAAATAAAAATGAACGGAACCAGATATTTTCCAAAACCAAAAATAAGCATAAGCCACTTCGCGATAAACTGGCCGAAATGACCGGATAAATTAAAAAGGCCGAGCAAACTCACAAGGCCGAGAACAACCAAGAGAACGGCAAGAATGCTTTTCTTCGCTTTTTCATCAAGATTCATCTCCGGTAGATTTATATAATCCAACGGATTACTGTTTTTCTTTTTTCTTCCCATATTTTAAACGCAAAATTAGACAAAATTAATTAAAGGAGCGGATACGGGCTCCGATATTATAGATTATAGCAGAATCGGGTAAAAAATCTAATTAATCTCAATATCGATAAACACCGCCTCCGGGACTTTGGCGCGGATTTTCTTTTCAATATCATCTATCTTCCGGCCGACTAAGCGCGGAACGCGATCCATATAATCAACGGAAAACTTTAAAAAATTTTCATAACTTTCTTTCACCTCCTCGTATTCGTTTTCTAAAAAGTGGTGCTGGTTAAATTCCTTCATTAAAGCGGAAGCGTTAAACTCTAAATCGAATTTTATCAAATATTTGTCGACATCGAGCACGGCAGATTTAAAATCCAAAACTTTTTCGACTGTCGGATCATTGCCAAGAATATCCATAATCACTTCTTCCGTCCCGGCCGGAATCGCTTTAGTGATTAAAAAATTTCTGTTTTTCGAAATTAACATTATCGCCGCTATGCCCAAAGAAACACCGATGGCGATAGAACCGATAGCGTCCCAAAAAATTTCTCCGGTCAGTTTTGATAAAATAATACTCGCGCCGGCCAATAAGACGCCGATAACCGCCAAGCCGTCTTCATAGATTACCGCTAAAGTTGTCGGATCGGATTCTTTAAATATCACTTTCCATTTTTGTTCGGGATAATGTTTTTTAACATCTCTAAAAGCCAGCCATAAAGTGAAAGACTCGATTATTAAAGCGGCCAATAAAATATAAAGGTTTAAAGCGCTATAATGCACTTCCGGCTTATCAACCAAGGCTACTACTCCGTGATAGACGGTTACGCCGCAACCGATAAAAAATATGCCGCAGGCGGAGATAAGCGCCCAAATAAATCTTTCTTTACCGTAACCATAGGGAAATAGATGATTCGGTTTTTGTCTGGTGCGTCTGACGCCGATTATCAAAAGCGATTGATTGGCGGTATCGGCCAAACTATGAACTGCTTCGGAAAACATCGCCCCCGATCCGGTCAGAAAAAATCCGATAAATTTAGCGGCGCAAACAAGAGCGTTACCGAAAAAGGCCGCCAAGACCGGCAGAAGCCCGGAAATTTTCTTTTCACCCGAAAAATCTTTTATCATAAATTTAAAATTTTTAAATCAATTCTGTTTCTTTCGCCGACCGGAGCGGCGCCGACAAAAAAATTATTTTATGCGCAAATTTTCCTTAATCTTATCCAATAAATTCGCCGCTTCCGTTTCATTATGCTCAAATCGCAAAAACCAATAAACGGCGGTGCGCATCGCCGTCCAGTTATAATAAAGATCGATTCTCGCGCGCAGATTATCATCAAACTTTATTCCTGTTTCCGCGAAATAACTATCCAAAAACAACTTTTTTATTCTAGAAGCCAGGTCATAATCGCCGATTTTCTTTACTATCTTATATTCTATCTGCTGGATAAATGTCCCCAAATCGCGGGCGAAATCCGCCAGACATAAATCGGTAAAATCGATAATCCCAATCCGATCGGCTCCGGTCTTTATGATATTTTCCGGATGCGCGTCGCCGTGAATCAACCTTAGGTTCCGCGATCCACCTAAAGATAAAAAATTTTCTTCAAGCGAGATGAGGCAATTATATATCTCTTTGACCGTGGATAAATATTTATCTCCATAGCGATTTTCCATTTCTTTAAAAATTGTCTCGACTCCGGGGACAACCGTTTTAATCCGCGCGCTGGCGGGGTTAAAATTTACGCCGCCGCCTACGGGCAACGAATGAAGCTTGGCAAACAGCCTGGCCGAATCGGCGACCACCCTCTCTATCGAATCGACGTCTTTCTGTTTTATATAATACAAGAGATTTTCCCCCTCCAGGGCGAGATAAAAAGTTCCGTTAAAATTTTTAGAATAAAAAAGCGGGCGGGGCAAATCTATCTTATTTTCGGCGCTACTGAATCCCGTCTTCCAAAGATACCCTAAAATAACAAAAACATTTTCGCGCGGTTCGTCGCTATGAGCCGAACAAACGATCGATATTTTTACTTCCGCTCCTTCCGGCGTCAAAAAATAAATTTTAAAACCGATAACGACATGATAGGTTGTTTCCCAAACCATCTTTTTATACGGTTCTATTTTAATTCTTTTTATATCGTTAAAATCGGGGAAAAGAGGCAAAAGCTTCTTCTTTAAATATCCGAGCGCGAACTTCTCGTCGAACAACGGTAAAATTTTGTTCATATAGTTTTCTGCCAATGTTTTTTCCAATGGCTTTCCCAAATCAACTTGCTTATTTTTAAATAATAATTTTCGGCTTCTAATTTTTTCTTTTTTGTTTTCGGGTCGTTCAGCGAGCGGACGCTTCTAATTAAATCCCCCAAGCCGCGTTCAATATCATCCGGGCTCCAGGCATACGGACCGAATATCTTAGAGAAATCATGCGCGCTCGCCCACCAAAATGTACAACTGGCCAAACCGCGTTCCAAATGCCAAAGATACCAATAAAAATTTTTGTCTTTTTTATATTTATCTTCAAGCGACAAGGCGAGCTCTGCCAACTTCCAAAGACTAACCTGAATTTTATTGCTTTTATCCCGCCAAAGGCTATAGGCTTTTCCGTTTTTAACATCCGCCGGGCTTGATTCCCAAGAAGACGGCCAAATTTTTATCTTTACGATTTTTTTAACGCCAATTTTTTTTAGCCAAGCAGAAACGGTTATTGTCTCTAATTCTTTCGCTTTAGCAATTTTTTCCATTTCACCAGTCGGATCCTCGTGGCGCAAACCATAAAGCTCGGCATCGGTCGCCGTTATGATAATTTGATTTTTTATTTCCCTCTTTTCTTTTAAAAGCGAAAATAATTTATCCGGCGGATAAGCGCTCGATTTATCGCGTTCGCGGAAAAGAACTTTCAACCCGCTAGCTTCATCGATATAAGGGCATTTATTATCCGGATGTTTATCGGTCCCGCCGCTATAAGCCACTTCGTCAAGGATAATCCATTGATAGCCGAGACGCTTGATTATTTTAGCGACAGCCACGGAATATGCCATTTCCGGCAAAAAGAATCCGTTCGGTTTAAAATTCTTGCCAAACACTCTTTTTAAAACTTTTTCATTGGTTTTAATTTGGCGGACAACTTCTCTTTCCGGCAAAAGCGGCAAAAAGCCGTGATAACAAGCAGAGCCGGTTATTTCTATTCTTCCCTTTTTAACTAAAAATTGCAGTCGTTCGATAAAAGATTTTTCGCCGGCTTCCTCCAGGCGTTCCAATAAGCAGCCGCTGATGTTAATAGTCATCTTTAAATTGGGGTGTTCTTCAAACATCCTTAAAAGCCGCCAATAACTTTTATCGAGAGCTTTGCGGATATTATAAAATTCGACGTTAGCCGGCTGGTAGAAATGTAAAAAATTTATCCAAATCATATACCTTATTTGCTGACTCGCCTGAATACTTTTTAAAATCGAAGATTTTCAAAAGTATTCACGGCTCGTTATTTAAACAATATAGTTCCTGGCGTATTTTATATTCTTAATCTCTAATAACTTTTTTATATAGTTCAATATATTTTTTGGCGGGAATTTCCCAACTGGTCGACTGTCTCATCGCTCTTTTTACTAAACTAGTCCAAACCTTCTTGTACTTATAATTTTCCAAAGCGCGGATAACGGTCGCATAAAACATGTTTTCATCATCAGATTTAAAAGTAAAACCGGTACCCTTGCCGATGGTCGGATTAAAATTTTCCACCGTATCATACAAACCGCCGATTTCCCGAACAACCGGAATACAGCCGTAGCGCATGGCAATCAGCTGATTTATGCCGCAGGGTTCGTGATTTGACGGAAGTAAAAATAAATCGGAAGCCGCATAAAGCAAATTTTCCATCTTCTGATTAAACGGCAGCCAGATAAGCTTATCGCCGTGCTTCTTCTGCAATTTTTTTATCGGCTTTATATATTCCTTGTTGCCGTCGCCCATAAACACCAATTGGATATCCAATTTTAACAGCGAATCGATAACCTTTAGAATAAGGTTAAATCCTTTTTGAAAAGTCACGCGCGAAGTCGTGCATAAAATCGGGACAGTCTTATCAACCGGAAGACCTATTTTTTTCTGAAGATATTTTTTATTGCTTTCTTTTAAAATTATTTTTTTGGACGAGTAGCGGCGGAATAAATCTTTATCTTTTTCCGGGTTATAAGTATTATAATCGATCCCGTTTATTATTCCGACCAAGCGATCGGCGCGATTTTTCAGAACGCGTTGTAAATCCTGGCCGAATTTTTTGGTCATTATTTCTTCGCGGTATTTCTCGCTTACCGTGTTTATCATGTCGGCCGAGCGAATCGCGCGTTTGGCAAAATTTATATTTTCAAGACGCGGATCGTCGAGATGCGGAATCCGGCCGCGGCCATAATCTTTCCTTTCCGGCGGAATTTCCCACCAATTATGCCCGAGCTGAAAAATCAAATTATGGATTGTAAAAACTGTTTTGGTCTTTTTTAAAGTTTTAGAATAGCGGAAATCGGTCTTTAAATAATAAGGAATAAGCCCCGTCTGCCAATCATGGCAATGGATAATATCGGCGGAAAATTTCAAAAGCGACAGCAACTTTAAAGCGGCAATATCAAAAACCAAAAAACGGGCGTTTTCTTTCGACGAACCGTAAATATTCTTATGTTTGGAAAAAAAATGTTTATTCTCCACGAAATAGACGGGGAGATCTTCCATTAAATATCCTTTCCAATAATTAACTTTTATTTTTTCTTGCGAGTTCAAACGCAATTCTACATCTTTAAAAATCAACTTTAATCTATATTCATCCTTATCGATAACTTGGCCGTAAAAAGGCGTTATTAAAATAACGTCGTGCCCCAAACGTTTAAGCGCTTTCGGCAGACTGCGGGCGACATCGCCCAGGCCGCCGGTTTTGGAAAAAGGCGCGACCTCCGAAGAGACGTGGACTATCTTTAATTTTTTCGGCACTATTTTTTTTGGCATAAATTAGAATTTGAACCGCAGATAGCGAGCGCCAGCGCGTCGGCCGCATCGTCGGGACGCGGTATTTCATTCAAACCGAGAATCAATTTAACCATTTTTTGCACTTGCGCTTTCGAAGCTTTGCCATAAGCGGAGACGGCCGATTTCGCCTGCGAAGGCGTGTATTCGACAATCTTTAAATCGTTTTCTTTAAACGTCAAAAGAGCGACGCCGCGCGCTTGGCCGACAATAAGAGCCGTGCGGACATTCTTATTAAAAAATAATTGTTCGATAACCGCCAAATTCGGCTTGTACTTTTTAATTATTTTATCTAGTTCGGCATGGAGTATTTCCAAACGAGCTATTAAATCGAGTTTTTTATCGGTCTTAATAGAGCCATAGGCTAAGCAAGCCAAACGGCTCCCTTCCGATTTTATCAAACCGTATCCCGTGTCGGCGATTCCCGGATCGATGCCTAAAATTATTTTGGCCATTGCCATAATAAACGGCGCTTATGATAAATTAGTATAATAATCGTTAACGTCCTCATTATCTTCGAGCTCTTCCATAAACTTATCCAACTTTTCCCTCTCTTCGTCCGATACGGAAACTTTCTCCTTGGCGACATATTCGATTTCCGCCGACTCTACCGCCAATCCTTTGCTTTCCAAAAAATCTTTAACCGATTGCAGGTCTTTTACTTCCGTGCAAATTGTTATTCCCTCTTCCTCTTTTTGAAAGTCAACAATATTTTGATCTATTAATTCAAGTTCCAAATCTTCATGGCTGATTTTTTTATCGGTTAATTGCTCGCCGGGGATACGAATCACTCCTAATTGAGAAAAGTTCCATAAAACCGCTCCGAAAGCGCCGCCATTTTTTGTAAACGAATGACGGACGGTCGAGCCGCTGCGATTTTTATTATCGGTTAAACATTTAACGACTATCTGCACGCCGCCGGGCAAAACACCCTCATAAAAAAGCTCCTCGACAATCGCGCCGCCCAGCTCCCCCGTTCCTTTCTTAATCGCTCTTTCGATATTGTCTTTCGGCATACTGACATCGCGAGCGCGATCAATAGCCGCGCGCAGTGAAGGGTTGGCATTAGGGTCGCCGCCTTTACGAGCGGCAATCGTTATGATGTTGGCAAATTTTGTAAAAATAGCGCCGCGTTTCGCGTCGACCAGTTCTTTTTGACGATGAGTAGTCGCCCACTTTGAATGTCCGGACATAAAATAAATTCTTTAATTATTATCCTTATTATACCGTCATCCTACCGTAAATTGAAATAAAAATCAAGATAGATTATAATTAAAAAATAAGTAAGATAACACAAAAATATGGCTTATAATAATTTACCGAACCTAAGCGAAACCGTTATCGCCGCTATTAATTTCTTCGAAAAAAACCGACCGACACGCTTTAATCCTAAATTATCCGGCTTTTCCCTTATAGTAGGCAGCGGTAATGCTTTTAACGCCGGTCAAATTATCTTTTCCGACCAACCGGCGATTATGGCTAGTGAAAGCAATTTTAAAAAGACCATTAATACTTATAAACCGCTCATCAAACAAAAGGCAATTACTCAAGCAATAATTATCTCCGCCTCCGGGGAGAAGGATTCCGTCTGGGAAATAAAACTAGCCGAAAAAACCGGCCTGAAGACCATCTTATTAACCTGCTCGCCTAAATCAACCGCCGCCGGATTAGCCGACCGGACAATCGTCTATGAAAAATTACCGGAACCATACACCTATAATGTCTCGACTTATTTGGGAATGATAATGTCGGCAAAAAAAGAAACGGCTGCCGGAATTAAAAAATTTATTACTTCCTTAAAACTGCCGAAAAACATAAAAAAATATAAAGCTTTTTCTTTTATCCTTCCCGATGAATTCGAAGCGATTGCGCCGATGCTTGAAATAAAAAGAGACGAACTGTTCGGTTCGCGCGTATCTTTAAGAGCTTTTAGCTTCGGCAAAGCGCGCCACGCCAAGTTTGTTAATAATTCACCCGAAGAACTGGTCATCAGTTTCGGAGAAAACAAATACTTCGGCCTCCCCGGCCATCGGTGGGAAATAAAATTACCAAAAGGCGCCGGTTTTGGCTTGGTTTTCGCGTTATCTTATTATTTAATCGGGAAAATCCAAGAAATTAAACCGCCTTATTTTAAAAAGAATATCGCTTCTTTCTGCAAAAATGCTCCAAAAGCTTACGGCGGCTCCAAATCTTTCGATGTTATTGTAAAATAAACTCTCAAAAAACAAATAAAACCTTTAAAGCCCCAAGCGCTTCTTAAATTGACTATAAAAGTTCAAAAATGATAGTATAAGGAATGAGCTTTAAATAATCATATTAGTAAATCTCAGTCCGGACAATTTAAAAAAATAGCCGTTGAAACCGGCTTGCTAACGATTAAGGCCGCGCTTTTTTTAAGAAAAACGCTGGCCGCCATATTCCGACTTACAGCCGGATTTTTTCGTTGGCTGCTCGGATCGCTTTTTTATAAAATATTAGTAAAAATATATTATCAACTTTTCCGCTGGCGCAAGACGGGCTTGATAAAAAATTCCCCCCTGGAAATATTGTGGCGCCAACCCGTTTATTTTTTCATATCTGTTCTAGTTTTTCTTGTCCTTTTCTCCAGTTGGACAAACACCGAGCGAGCCGGAGCGATGGAAACGAAAATACCGAAAGCCGTTATGTCCAATCTTGTTAAATCGGAGTTTGGCACAACCCAAGATGAACTTATAGAAGAATTTTCAACACCCAATAGTATAATTGCCGCCGGCAAAGACAAGTATCTCGATGATTCTTGCGCTCTCGAGAAACAAAACACGGAAGAATCAGAAGACAATACGGACTATGATTTGCCTTTCTTCTTTAACGAGGAAAACGATTTGGTTTTCAAACCGGAACTGTTCGGTCCGGGTGAAAACGCAAATAACGGCGAAGGGGCGGCGACGCGGCAAGAAATAATATACTATACGGTTCAAAATGGAGACACGATTTCAACGATTTCCCGTCGTTTCGGCATTACGGTCAATACTATCCTGTGGGCAAATAATTTAACGGCTTATAGTCTTATCAGACCCGGAGACAAACTCACGATTCTTCCATACAGCGGCGTTTTATATACCGTTAAAAAGGGCGATACCTTAGCAAGAATAGCTCAAACATACGGCATTGATTTAGAAAAAATAACAAGCTGCAACTCTCTGGGTGCCAGTATTGCCGTTGGACAAAAAATCATTCTCCCCGGCGCGAAGAAGATTGAAACTCCAACCAAGAAAACAACTTCTTCAAGCTACACGGGAATATCCGTTATTAAAGATCTGATTACCAGCCCGGCCGCCAAAGTTAGCGGCAATAAAATGGCTTGGCCGACAGTCGGCAACCGCATTACTCAATATTTCTCCTGGCGTCATAACGGATTAGATATCGCCAATAAAATCGGCACTCCGATTTATGCGGCGGATAGCGGGACGGTTATTATCTCTCAAGGCGGTTATAATGGCGGCTATGGAAATACGATAGTTATCGATCATGGCGGCGGCAAAAAAACTAGATATGGACACGCCTCAAAATTACTTGTTAAAGTCGGAGACAAAGTTGAAAAGGGGCAAACTATTATGTTGATGGGCTCAACCGGACGTTCAACCGGGTCGCATCTCCATTTTGAAGTTTTAATAAACGGAGTAAGATATAATCCTTTAAATTATATAAAATAAATATGGGACACATTATTTTAGGAATCATAATAATCGCCGCCGGCGGCGGCATGATTGTAAAAACCGAATGGCTGGTTAATAATTTCGGCCGCATCGCTTGGTTTGAAGAAAAATTGGGAGCGGAAGGCGGGACGCGTCTCGGATATAAATTGATTGGCTTAATCGCTATTATTATCGGAATTATCGTGATGACCGGCAGCGGTTCCGATTTCTTCGGTTGGGCGCTCAGTCCGCTTATCAGAAGCGGCGCGCCGACAAATTAGCCTTCCCCTCTTCACAAATTTTAAAAACCCGTCTATAATCAAAAAGTCATCATTAGCTGATGACTTGATCGGGCCCTTAGCTCATCTGGTAGAGCACCTGCTTTGCAAGCAGGGGGTGGCAGGTTCGAGTCCTGTAGGGTCCACAAACGAAGAAAAAGTTCTAACGAATGTTAGAACTTTTTTTCGTTAACATGGGCAAACTACAGGACGAGAACAGGCGGCGAGCGAGATATTAGGATGAGCGGAGCGAATCATAATAATCGAGCGACGATAAATGCGACCCAAGGGAGCATTTAGCGGGTCCGCCACGACAACGAGCGGACGCCGTTAAGGCGTTCGTGAGGCGGAAGTCCTGTAGGGTCCACTAACTAAAAACACTCAGTGAATACTGAGTGTTTTTAGTTTGAGGTTCGCAACTACAGGACGAGAACAGGCGGCGAGCGAGATATTAGGATGAGCGGAGCGAATCATAATAATCGAGCGACGATAAATGCGACCCAAGGGAGCATTTAGCGGGTCCGCCACGACAACGAGCGGACGCCGTTAAGGCGTTCGTGAGGCGGAAGTCCTGTAGGGTCCACAAACGAAGAAAAAGTTCTAACGAATGTTAGAACTTTTT
>CAZMKG010000006.1:0-30168 GCA_964567015.1 uncultured Gammaproteobacteria bacterium
GTACTTCGTTGAGACAGTGCCCAAGTGGTTAAGCCATTCGTGCAGGTCGGAACTTGCCCGACAAGGAATTTCGCTACCTTAGGACGATTATAGTTATCGCCGGCGTTCATCCGCGCTTGGATTCAAAGCTTCGCACCGAAGTGCTAACCTCTCCTCTTAACGTTCGGACACTGGCCAGGCATCACCCTCTATACATCCTCTTGCGAGTTAGCAGAGAGCTATGTTTTTGATAAACAGTCCCTTGGGCTCTTTAGCTGCGGCCCCATTGCTGGGGCAGGCCTTATCTCTAAATTACGGCCGCTGTTTTGCCGAGTTCCTTAACGAAGTTTCTCTCGTACATCTGAGGCTTCTCGCCTCATCTACCTGTGTCGGTTTACGGTACGATTACTGTTGCCTTAGCCCTAGAAGTTTTTCTAGTCAACTCCTCCGCCTAAATTGACTCCACCTTGCGGCTTCATCTCTTCTCAACCCCTTGAAATTATCGGTCCGGATTTGCCTAGACCATTTCTTGAGATAAAAAACGTACATACCATAGCACGCTTAGACCTAAAAGTTGCGTCCCTCCTTCGGAAAACAACAGTAGTGCTGGAATATTAACCAGCTCATCCATCGGCTACTCCCGCACTACACGGGATATGCCTTAGGATCGACTAACCCTGGGTCGATTTTCGTTGCCCAGGAAACCTTGGATTTTCGATGGGCGGGGTTTTCGCCCGCCTTTTTGCTACTCATGCCAACATTCTCCCTTCCCTCCGCTCCACCACGCCTCACGACGCGGCTTCGACGCTGGAGGGAATGCTCCTCTACCACTCCCTGATAAATCAGAAAGTTCGTATCTTCGGTACTATGCTTAGCCCCGATAAATTTTCGGCGCGAAACAACTTGATTAGTGAGCTATTACGCTATCTTTAAAGGATGGCTGCTTCTAAGCCAACCTCCTAACTGTCGTAGTCACAACACCACCTTTTACACTTAGTATATATTTTGGGACCTTAGATTGTGATCTGGGCTGTTTCCCTTTTGACTGATGAAGCTTAGCCCCCATAGTCTGACTCCCGGATTCCACCTATAGGTATTCGGAGTTTGATTGAAGACGGTATCTTGCGACCCGCCCTCATCCAGTGCTCTACCCCCTGAGATCAACATCCGACGCTAGCCCTAAAGCTATTTCGAGGAGAACCAGCTATTGCCGAGTTCGATTACAATTTCTGCGCTAACCACAAGTCATCCCATAGTGTTGCACGGCTAATGGGTTCGGTCCTTCCTCCATCTTTCGATGAAGTTCAACCTGCTCATGGTTAGATCACCCGGCTTCGGGTCTTGTCCACGCGACAAATGTATCACTCGCGTTACGCGAGCTTTACGGCTCGTGTAAAACACGAGCGATACACAAACGGGCTATTAACCCTCGCTTTCACTCTGCATGCTCTCCGGAGGAGATTATGCAAGCCACGTAGAACAAACTCGTTGGCTCCTTCTTCAATAGGCACGCCGTCGCCCCTTGCGAGGCTCCGACTCTTTGTAAATATATGGTTTCAGGTACTATTTCACCTCCCTAAACGGGATGCTTTTCACCTTTCCCTCACGGTACTTGTTCACTATCGATCATAAGAAGTATTTAGTCTTAGGTCATAGTCGACCTGGCTTCAGACGGGATTTCACGAGTCCCGCCCTACTTAAGAACACTAGCCACGAAGAGTCAATTCCTTTCACTTACCGGGCTATCACCGTCTCTGGCAGAGCTTTCCAGCTCATTCAATTAGAAATTGTCTTTTTTTACTTCGCCTCGTTGATCTGGCAACAGGCGCTAGGTCTTGCAACACCGATAAAACATATGGTTCCAGAACCTTCTGCGACCAATCTAGTAAACTAGACCAATCACGCAGTTATGTCGGTTTAGACTTCTCCCCTTTCGCTCGCCACTACTCAGGGAATAATTATTATTTTCTTTTCCTCCGGCTACTAAGATGTTTCAGTTCACCGGGTCTTCCAGCGCGCCTAAAAGGCTGCGCTTCCTCTTTCTTCAAAAGAGGGGGTTTCCCCATTCGGAGATCTGCGGGTCAAAGGTTGCTTGCCACCTCACCGCAGCTTATCGCAGGCTGCTACGTCCTTCATCGTCTTCTTATGTCAAGGCATCCACCATATACTCTTAATGAGATTTTCCCACGCTTTTATACTTAAAGCATTAAAGCGCGTTTTGACATCTTATTTACAGCCCCTTCTTCTCGGACGAAAAAATTGAGAATAAGGGAATAAGACGTCGATATACTTACTTTATATTTTTGATGTCTTTACTCTAACATGAATTGTTAACGGACTCAGGGGCGCAAAAAAACCGCTTTCGGCGGTTCTTACTAATCGCAAAATAGCTGATTAATTAGAATCGCTTATAAACATGATTTCTTAACGATTTACTCATATTTTTTTCGGCTTTTATAGCCCTATTAAAACTGATAATAATTATAACTGTTTTAAAAATAATGTCAAGGGGGCAAAACTACCAAAAAAATGGCCTAATTTAAGCCATTTTTTTATAAAAATTTTTTATTTAAAATTCAAATAAATTTTAATTATCCAATATGTTCGGATCCTCCATCTGACGCAAGGCGTCTTCGCGGCCTATTTCCCCGGCCTTAAATAGCTGTTTAATGTGCTTATCGAGAGTAATCATGCCGATTACGGAATTAGTTTCAATCGCGCTTTTAATCTGAGCTATCTTCCCTTCGCGGATAAGATTGGCGACCGCGCCATTGTTTAAAAGTATCTCTCTGGCCGCTACTCGCCCGCCGCCGACTTTTAACAGAAGGCGCTGGGAAATAACCGCGGTTAAAACCGAAGAGAGTTGGGACTTTATCTGCCCCTGCTGATTCGGCGGAAAAACATCGATAATACGATCGATTGTTTGGGCGGCGCTATATGTATGGAGAGTGGCTAGAACCAGATGCCCAGTTTCGGCAAGCGTAACGGCGGCCGCAATCGTTTCCGGATCGCGCATCTCGCCAAGCATAATAACATTCGGGTCTTGGCGCAGAACGTGTTTTAAACCGGCCGCAAAACTTATCATGTCCGACCCCAACTGTCTTTGCGAAACGATGCTTTTATTCGGAGTAAAAATATATTCAATCGGATCCTCGAGAGTAACGATATTACAGCGGCGATTATCGTTAATATAATTAATCATCGCCGCGAGCGTCGTCGATTTGCCGCAACCGGTCGGACCGGTAACCAAAATAAAGCCCTGAGGCGCGTCCAATAAATTCTTAACAACCGGCGGCAAGCCCAACTCTTCAAGAGTCGGCTTATGCTCATCGATTATACGAGCGACAATATTAATATTATTTTTTTCAAACGAACAATTAACGCGATAACGATAATTGTCAATCTGATAACCAAAATCTAAATCGCGCTTATCAAAAAAACGCTCTCTTTGTTCTTTGGTCAGAAGAGCGTTTAAAAAATTTTCTAAATCAAGCCCGGTCAGCTTAGAAAAGTTTCCTTCGGGAACAATTTCATTTATTTCAACCAACCGACCATCGATGCGGAAGATAGGCAACAAGCCGAAAAGTAGGTGGATATCCGAAGCTTTTTTTTCGGCGGCTAATTTAAATAAATTGTTTATGTCCATATAATTCGACTATTTTATCGATTACCAATTCATTTTTTTAAGCCCCGCGGCGGCCGCTTCAACCTGAGCCTCCTGTTTCGAAGAACCCTTGCCGGTAGTTACCAACTCCTCTCCGAGATAAAGACCGACAGTAAAAATTTTAGCGTGATCCGGTCCGACTTCATCGAGTATTTGATAGTGGGGCGTGATGCCTTTATGCTCCTGCGCTTTTTCTTGAAAACTTGATTTAGGATCAAGATACTTTTGGTTTCTTAAAATATCGTCAAGCTTGGTTAAGACATTTTTTAAGATAAAATTTTTCGCCACATCCATGCCCTTGTCGAGATAAGCGGCGCCGATAATCGCTTCGACAGCATTGGCTAAAATAAATTGCCGCGATTTTTTATTTTTATCGCGCGTTTCTCCTTTGGAAAGGTAAAGACCTTCTTCTATATTAAGTTCAGTAGCGACTTTATAGAGCATCTTGGCGTTAACTAGCGATGCGCGCCAATTTGTTAAATCGCCTTCCGGGGTCGAAGGAAAGTTTAAATATAAAAATTCCGTCACGACAATTTCCAAAACCGCGTCTCCTAAAAATTCTAGGCGTTCGTTATGGCCGAGCGGAAAATCCGGATGTTCGTTAAGATAGGAACGATGCACTAAAGCCTGTTTTATCAAATCCTTGTTCTTAAAAACGATGCCCAATCTTTTTTCTAATTTTGTTAAATCATTGGCTGACATATTAAATTGCTATTTAACTAAGAGACGCCTATTCAAGAGGCGTCTCGCTAATTTCTTCTTGTGTTCCTTCGCCTTTTTCGGACTCTTTCCTGGCGGCTTCGGCTTTGGCCGCTTCGGCTTCTTCTTTATTATCGCGTTTTTGGATTTCCGGTTCGTCGTTGTACAAAGCGCCCAAAACTCCATTAACAAATTTACCGGACGCGTCGCCGCCGAAACTCTTGGCGATTTCAATCGCTTCATTAATAACCACGCGCGGCGGAACGGCCGTATATAATAATTCGTAGATTCCGAGACGCAAAATATTGCGATCAATGGTCGTAATCTGATCAAGGGGCCATTCGGTCGCATATTTAATTATGTATTTATCAATCTTGGCGTAATTGTCGCGGATGCCGGCGACTAAATCTTTAACAAAACCGCCATCATCAAAATTAGGGGCAAAATTGGAAAAATTTTCCGCGGTTAAACGTTCAAGGTCTTCGTCTTTCTTTCCGTTAAAATCCCAAGCAAATAGAGTTTGCAAGGCGATTGTGCGGGCCAGATGTCGATTAGACATAGTTATTATTTTTTAGCGGCTTTGGCAGGTTTGGCTGTTTTAGCCGTTTTTGTTTTTAAAACTTCGCGTCCTTTATAAGTACCGCAAAAAGTGCAAACAGTATGCGGTTTGCGCATTTTTCCGCACTTCGGGCACTTGGTTAAAGTAACTTTTTTAAGCGCTAAGTGCGAGCGGCCCTTGTGGGTTGCCGAGTGAGTTTTCTGCTTCTTAGGATTAGCCATAAAATTTAAAATTAATGTTTATATTTTTAGTATAACTTAATAGTTATATTAGTCAAATTAAGCTTTCGGTTTCGGGCCCATAATCTTTTCAAATTCGTCTTTTTCGATAGTCTCTTTTTCTAAAAGCGTAGCGACAATCAGTTCTAGGCGCTCTCTTTCACTGTTGATAATCGCTTGCGCCCGTTCTTCACCCTGCTTGATAAAGCCGGCGATTTCTTCGTCGATTTTCTCGGCGACTTTCTCGCTATAATCGCGCTGTTCGTGAATTTCCCGTCCCAAGAAAATCATTTCTTCTTTTTCGCCGTAAGTGCGCGGGCCAAGATTATCGCTCATGCCATAATCGGTTACCAAGCTTCTAGCCAAAGCCGTCGCGCGGCGCAAATCGGAAGTGGCGCCGGTCGTTACTTCGCCAAAAATAGTTTTTTCCGCCAAATGGCCGGCCAATAGAACGGCAAGGTCGGAAATAAATTCCGATTTCGGATGAAAATGTTTGTCCTCGGAAGCGGCTTGCAGAGTATATCCTCCGGCTGAGCCGCGAGAAATAATCGAAACTTTATGGACCGGATCGGTATTGGACAAAAAGTGGGAAACAAGCGCATGCCCGGCTTCGTGATAAGCGGTAATTTTCTTTTCTTTCTCAGTTATTATCCGGCTCTTTCTTTCCGGACCGATCATCACTTTTTCAATCGCTTCAAATAAATTTTCATTAACAATTTCTTTCTTATTTTCTCGAGCGGCTAAAATCGCGGCTTCGTTTAAAATGTTGGCCAAATCGGCGCCGGAGAATCCGGCGGTTCTTTGCGCGATTTTTTTTAAATCAACATTTTTAGCGAGCGGTTTCTTGCGCGCATGAACATTTAATATATCTTCGCGATCTTGCAAATCAGGCAAATCAATCATCACGCGTCTATCGAAACGGCCCGGGCGAAGCAAGGCCGGATCTAAAACATCCGGACGATTAGTGGCGGCAATAACAATAACATTTTGCGTCGGTTCAAAGCCGTCCATCTCGACCAAAATTTGGTTTAAGGTTTGTTCTCGTTCATCGTGGCTCCCGCCAAGCCCGGAACCGCGGCGGCGGCCGACAGCATCGATTTCATCGATAAAGATTATGCAAGGCGCGCTTTTTTTTGCCTTCTCAAATAAAGAGCGGACGCGAGACGCGCCGACACCGACGAACATCTCCACAAACTCCGAACCGGACATATGAAAAAATGGCACTTGCGCTTCACCGGAAACTGAACGCGCGAGTAATGTTTTTCCCGTCCCCGGAGCGCCTAATAATAAAACGCCGCGCGGAATCTTGGCGCCCAAATCATGAAATTTTTTCGGGAATCTTAAAAACTCGACAATTTCTTTCAGTTCTTCTTTGGCTTCTTTGGCGCCGGCCACATCTTTAAAGGTCGTGCGATTTTTTCCGTCCGGCTTAAAATCTTTCGCGGTCGACTGCCCGAAACTCATCGCTTTCGAATTAGCGCCGGCCACGCCGCGCATCATGAGAAAAAAGAAAATACCGACAAGGACAAACGGCAAGAGAAACGGCAGAATATTAACCAAGAAATAATCCCAGGCCGTTTCTTCTTTCACGGATATTTTTATGGCAATCGCTTTTGCCGGATCGACATTGTAGTTGCTTAGCAAAGTTGAGAAAGATTCGCTCGATTCTTTTAAGGTCTTTTCTTTCTTTAAATCCTTAAGCGTCGTCGTTATATTATTGCCGCTGATTACTATTTCCGAGACTTGCTCGCTATTTATCTGACTAATCAGGGTTTCAATTCCGACAACTTCCGGCTTGGAAGAGCCATCGAAAATATAACTGAAAAGCGCGCTTATCATCAGAAAAGCGATAAATAAAACTAAAAAGTTTTTCATTAATTTTTTCATTGTATTTGGAAGTGATTTTTTATTTAAGTATCTATATTATAGGCTATAAAACGGTTTTTGGCAATTTAAAAACTGCTCTTCTCCTAATAAAAACGCCCGAATTATTCGAGCGCTTTTACTATATATTTTCGAATCGAAGATTTATTTAGCTTTCTTTACGGCCTTAGCTTTCTTTTCGGCTTTTTCTTCCTTGTCTTCTTTTTCTACTTTTTCTTTTTTAGCTTTCTTTTCTTCTTTTACTTCTTCTTTATCGTCGGTCTTTTTTGCTTTAGCGGCTTTTTCTGCTTTTGGTTTAGCCGCTTCCTTGCCTTCACCGGCTAATTTTAAACCTAAGCGATGTTCGGAAGGAGAAATACTGACAACCTCGAAGTTTCTCTCTTCTCCCGGTTGATATAAATCGGTTATTTTATCTTTCGCGTCGATATTTAACAAGCTGACATGAGCCAATCCGTGGATTTCTTCGTCTAATTTAACGAATAAGCCGAACGGGTTAACTTTTAAGATTGTTCCCGGGACAATTTGTCCGGTTTTGTATTTAGCGCTGGCTTCCAACCACGGATCGGTTAACAATTTTTTCGCGCTTAAGAAAACTTTGGCGCCATCGATGGAGATTATTTCCGCTTTTATCTTGTCGCCGACTTTATACATTTCGCTCGGAGAGTCGATTCTCTGCCAAGCTAATTCGGAAATATGGATTAAGCCTTCGATATTGTCATTGTCGCCGAACATGACAAAAACGCCAAAATTGGTAATCGCGGTAATCTTTCCTTCGACTTGCAAACCGACTTTATATTTATCAAGCGCCGGTTTTTGTTTCTTGTTCCAAACATCCTTTTCGCTGAAGATAACTTTATTGTCTTCTTCGCTCAAAGTAATAACAGTGACCTCAAACTCGGAACCGACAAAAGATTTTAATTTCTCTAAAATCTTGCTCTTGTCGCCGCCGGAAATACGCGGGTAATTTTCCGGTGCCAATTGAGAAACGGGCAAAAACCCATCGATTTGGCAATAACGGCTGAGTAATCCGCCTTTATTAGCGTCAACGATTTTAACTTTAACGGTAGTTTTGTCTTTAAAGGCCTGGCGTAATTTCTTCCAAGCTTTTTCTTGTCCGACTAAGCGGAAAGATAATTCCAGCTCGCCGTTTTCATTTTCTTCATCAATAACGGCCGCCTCGATTTCGTCTCCCGGTTTTAAAGTCGAGAACTCCTCAACTTCGTTATAGAGCTCCGGACCGCGGACAATACCCATCAAAACACCGTCGATATCCAACATAACTTCCGACTTTGAAGCGGATACAACTTTGCCTTTGACGATATCTCCGGCTTGCGGAATTTTAATTGTGTCTTTTTCGAGCAGTTTTTCAAACTCGCTCATTTCTTCCGTTTTTTTATCTTCCATAATATTTAAAACCTTTTTTATAATAAAAAAGTTTTCTTAAACCCCGTCTTGCGACTGAGCTTTCCGGCCACCTTGGCGTATACGCCATAAAATCCGGAAAATTTATTATAGGTGTTTATTTAATTGATTAACTAAAGTATAAATTAATATTTAAGGATTGTCAATAATGGCTAAAAAGAAAAAAACCGTTATCTCAAGGAGACAGCGGTTTTTATATTTAGAAAGAACGTGGTCTCTTTTAAGAAACCAGGGCCAAAAATAAATTATAGGCCAGTGCTATAAATAGCACAATGGCAAATAATTTTGGGCCATTCTTTGTTGCCTCTGCGTTTTCTTCTGCCTCACCGTTGAGGTCTTTCTTTTGTCCTGCATATATACCGGACATGACCTTGCAGAAAATTAACTCCGCACAAAAACAAAGAAAAAATAGGATAGAAAGAGCAGCATACTGCCCGGTGAGCTGAATCTGCCAAAAGATGGCAGCAAACACCACGATCATTGATAATTTCTCAATGACCAGAGACTTCTCGCCGACCTTAGTCTTGCGAGAAGATAATACAACTAAAGACTTTTCCATTTGTTATATTATTTTTGGTTATATATTCTCAAAGAACTGCATAACAAATTATAGCACAAAAATAAAACGCTGTCAACACATAATTGACAAAATCGAGAAACACCATATATAATATGGCTAGTTCTTAAAAATATAGAAAATGAAAATTGATTTTAACCTAAAGAAACTAAACAGCGAGATAGTCGTTATTGTCGACTATGTAATGCAAAAGCCAAATGGTTTAGTGGTCATTGGGCAAGTAAAAAATGGCGGCATCTCCACCGGAGATAAAGTCGCTATCCAAGCTAATGGTCAAAACGCTATTTTGGACGAAGTTGTCCGGATAGAGCTCTGGCACAACAGAGTTGAAAAGGCAGTTTGCGGCCAAGCGGTTGGCATTATGCTAAAAACCGTCACCAAAGAAGACTTAATCCGCTATCTCGATTAATGTTAGGGGACAAGAATTTAAAAACATCGCTCGCGCGATGTTTTTTTTATTGGAGCGGGTAACGGGAATTCCGCCTCACTCGCTCGCCGTCGCTCGCTCGTTCGTTGTCCAGGGATTGCGATAAGCATCCCCCGGATGCTTATCGATCGTTCGCTGCGATATTTGCCTGCTGGCAAATATCTAGCTCACTTCAATCCTGTTCGATTCCCGTTCGTTGCCAAACAAAATAAAAAACACAGACAATGTCTGTGTTTTTTATTTTGAGCGGGTAACGGGAATTGAACCCGTCTCTCGACCTTGGCAAGGTCGCATAATAGCCACTATACGATACCCGCAATCTTTTTTTTACTAACTTTTTTCTAACTGTGCCGCGGGCGGGAATCGAACCCGCACTGTATCGCTACAACTGGATTTTAAGTCCAGCGCGTCTGCCAGTTCCGCCACCGCGGCTTATTTGATTTTTTGTGGAGATGATGGGAGTTGAACCCATGTCCAATCGGTTTTTCTAAATACATTTACAAGGGTAGGCCGATTTAATTTTTTAGCTTCAAACATCAGAAACCGGACAAAAGCGTTTGAAACGATCCTAATTTTGTTTCGAAATTATTCGTTAGGAGCAAACAATATCTATCTTCATGATTATAACACCGGTTGACCGCTATGAAGACTCACAGCCCGCCGATGGTTAAGGCCTTATTTATTAGGCCATAACTGGAGCATAACTCGGGGTTGCCCAAGTAAATGCTCTTGCCGTTTTGGCATTTGTATTTTTTTAGCCAGTTTAACGCGGCTAGCTAAGCGCGCCTTGAATATTCAGAAAAAGATCCGACTGTCGATGCCTGGCATCCCCAATCAAATTAATTTCTTATTTTCTCTTTGTTAAAGTCTGTAGCCGTCTTTCGACGTCTCGCTTCTTGATTGTTTCCCGTTTATCATACTTTTTTTTACCCTTGGCAACGGCAAACTCAAGCTTGAGAAAACTATGATTAGTATATATTTTCAAAGGGATTAGTGTCAAGCCCTCGGCTAATTTCTTGCCTAATAAATGGTTAATTTCTCCCTTTTTAAGCAGCAGCTTCCGTTCCCGGAACTGGTCATAACCCAACAAGGCGCCGGCGTTTTTATAAGGCGATATCTGACAATTAACAAGATATAGCTCTTGTTTTCCGCTTTTTGTCCGCACGCTGATATAGCTTCCTTTCAAGCTGACCTGCCCGGCGCGGACCGCCTTAACTTCGTGGCCAAACAAAACTAGACCCGCTTCATATTTGTCCTGGATCTCGTAATCAAAACTAGCTTTTTTGTTTATCGCCAGTTGGGGCATAATTCCATTCTTTTAATTTCGCTATAACTTTTTCATTAGTTAAAATATTGCTGATGTAGTGGTGGTAGCCGTGTTCTTCAACCATCTTTAGAATCTCGGCGTTTCCGGCATATTGCTTTTTAATCTCATCAATTTTTTCATGAATTTCTTTTTCGGTCGCGGCGATATTTTCGATAATCGCGAGCTCGCGGATAACCAAGGCGGATTTAACGCGCTTAATGGCGTTTGGAATCATGTCTAAAATTAATTGCTCTTTTGTCTTTTTTAAATGGCTTAAATAATCTTCAAATTTTCCGCCTTGGCGGATAACATTCTGTTCAAGCTCCGCCATCATATTGCGGCTTTCGCTATTTATTATCTCTTCCGGCAAATCTCCAAATTTCGTATCTTCAACAATCTTGCCGATTAACTCCGATTCGCTTCGCATATCGGCTTGGTGCTGTTTTTCATGTTCAATATTTTCTTTCAAACTCTTCTTTAATTCCTCAAGGCTTTTAAGCTGAAAAAAAGTGGCGAATTCATCGTTTAATTCCGGAATGTTTCTCTGATAAACGCTTTTAACATTAACGATAAAATCAACTTTTTTGCCGGCTAAATCTTTGCGGTGATGATTTTCCGGATAAATTAAATCAAATTTTCTTTCATCACCCTGTTTCGCGCCGATTAAATGCTCGTCGAAGCCGGGAATAAAATAATCTTTGCCGACCAACATCGCAAATTCTTTATGGTCGCCGTCTTCAAGCGGAACATTGTCTTGCAACATTTTTATATCGATAACCGCTTTATCGCCTTTCTTTATTTCTCTATCAACCAAAACTTCCTGCGCGCGAATATCACGAAGTTCGTTAATTGTATCTTCGATGTCTTTATCGCTCACTTCAGTTTTTTCCGCTTTCAAACCTAAATCCTTATATTTACCCAGAGCGATTGTCGGAAGCACCGAAACAACAACTTTATATTCCATCGGGTTATTCGGAGCAAGTTTGGTAACATTAACCTGAGGTTGACCGACAGCTTGGCGATCGGCAGTGTTATTTTCAACCGCCTCGTCGATTGTTTTGCGGATAGCGATATTGGCCGCTTCTTCTAAAATAGTCATCTCGCCGATTTTTTGTTTTAAAATATCCATCGGAACCTTCCCTTTTCTAAAACCTTCAATCTTTACCTCCTCGGCGACTTTCTGCGCTCCTTTTTCGATATAAGGCGCAAATTCCTCGGCGCTAAGTTCAACGGTTAATTCAATTTGTGATTTTTCTAAGTCCTTTTTAGTTACTTGCATAATTTTTTATTTTTAATATAAACGCTGTTTTTATAAGTTAATACTATAACATTTATGGGATAAAAATCAAGTTGCCTAAAATTGCCATTTGACTTTTTTAACATTTTGTACCAAAATAGATTAACAATATCAAACTGGTATTGTCCGTGAACCTTTAAAAATAATGAGTAATGGAAACGAATTTATCACCTGAGAGATGGCGGCGTATTGCGTTAGCCGCCTTTGATCGTTTTGTTTCAAACAAAATGATTGAAAAAGATTTTGTCGTCACTGACAAAGGTATTAATGACCAGGATTTACATAACTTGGCCTCTCAAATGAAATGCGAACCCGGACCGCTACGAATAGCGATTATCAATTCCTGTTATCGGATTGCCGGAGAGAACAAATCTCACAGTATCCCCCAAGAGGAAGAGAATGCGGTTATAAAAGCCGCTGCTAAATTACACTTACTTGAAATTTCGGTATCTCTACTAAATTTCAAGCGTGAATTTGGTAAGGTTGCGAAAGAACTGAACTGTAAAAACAACGGTCTGAAAACAAGCATTAATGAGTTAAAAGCCTTCGTCGGTCCAATCCACGCCGAAGTGATTGCTGAATTTTACAGTTCTAATTAAACGATAAAGGTCAGGAAATCCTGCTAAACGGGTAATTTTGCCCCCTCAATCTATTTGAGCCCGGCAAAGAACAAGAACCGCACCTCATCGTTGCCCTTAACAAAAACCCCCGGAAATAATCCGAGGGTTTTTATTTTAAGCTTTTTTATACTAGAGCAACAATCCGACAATAAGCAAGGCAACGATATTTAAAACCTTAATCATCGGGTTGATGGCCGGGCCGGCAGTATCCTTATACGGATCGCCAACGGTGTCGCCGGTAACTGCCGCTTTATGAGCATCGGAACCTTTGCCGCCAAAATTGCCGGCTTCAATATATTTTTTAGCGTTATCCCAGGCACCGCCGCCGGAAGTCATGGAAACGGCAACAAAAATACCGGTAACGATTGAACCGACAAGCAACCCGCCTAGGGCTTCAATGCCGCGTCCCGGAGCAATCATATTAAATATGAATCCGACTAAAATCGGAGCGGCTACCGGAATTAAAGCAGGCAAAATCATTTCTTTAATCGCCGCTTTAGTGACGATATCAACAGTGCGACCATAATCCGGCTTCTCGGTGCCGGACATAATACCGGTTTTTTCTTTAAACTGCGCGCGGACGTCTTCGACGACCGAACCGGCCGCTTTACCGACCGCTTTCATCGCCATCGCGCCGAATAAATATGGCAGAGCGCCGCCAATGAATAGACCGATAAGAACGTATGGATTATCGATTAAGAACTGAGCACTGCCGCCGGCATCTTTTATCTTAAAGGTAAAATCAGCGAATAAAACCAGAGCGGCTAAAGCGGCTGAGCCGATAGCATAACCTTTAGTAACCGCTTTAGTAGTGTTACCAACCGCATCTAACGGATCGGTAACATCGCGGACATCGTCTCCGAGTTCGGCCATTTCGGCAATACCACCGGCGTTATCGGTAATCGGACCGTAAGCGTCGATAGTAATAATAATTCCGGCCATCGATAACATGGACATAGCCGCAATCGCGATACCGTATAAACCCGCTAAAGAATAAGCGCCTAAAATAGCTAAACAAATAACTATAATCGGCATAGCTGTCGATTTCATTGAAACCGCCAAACCGGCGATAACATTAGTGCCGCTTCCGGTGGTAGACGCTTCCGCGATTCCCTTTACCGGCTTATAAGCGGTCGAAGTATAGTATTCGGTAATAACAACTAACAAACCGGTGACCGCCAAACCGATTAAACTGGCGAAATAAAGTTTTAAACTTAATCCGCCGACAACTAAATATTTGGTAATCGGATAAAAAGCGATAGCCGCTAAAATTCCGGAAGCAATTAATCCTTTATACAAAGCTTGCATGATTTTATTCTTCTTGCCTAAACGAATAAAGAAGATACCAATAATCGAAACAATAATTGAAGCGGCGCCGAGAACTAACGGGAATAAAAGAATATTATTATTACCCGGGAAAGTTAATGAGCCTAAAACCATGGCCGCAATTAAAGTAACGGCGTAAGTCTCGAATAAATCGGCGGCCATACCGGCGCAATCGCCGACGTTATCACCGACGTTATCGGCAATAACGGCCGGATTGCGCGGATCGTCTTCCGGAATATCGGATTCGACTTTACCGACTAAATCAGCGCCGACATCAGAAGCTTTAGTATAAATACCGCCGCCCAAGCGCGCGAAGATAGAAATTAAAGAACCGCCAAAAGCGAAACCGATAATGGCGTGTAAATCATGAGTTAAGAAATAAAAACCGGCTGTACCAAGAAGAGCTAGACCGACAACGAGCATGCCGGTCACGCTGCCACCTCTAACAGCTACTTTTAAAGCCTTCCCTAATCCGCCGCGGGCGGCTTCGGTCGTGCGGACATTAGCGCGAACACTTACAAACATGCCGATATAACCGGTCAAAGCCGATAAGCCGGCGCCGATTATAAAAGCTAAAGCGGTTGTCCAACCTAATTCCGGAATGAAACCGATAATTAAGAATAAAACAACGGCCACCATAGCCACGGTTTTATACTGGCGATTTAAAAAAGCTTTAGCGCCATCTTGTATTGCTTTCGCAATATCTTTCATCTTGTCGTTGCCCTCCGGCAGACGCAAAATAGATGCAATCACGATACCGCCATAAACAAGAGCGGCAAGCGCGCATCCGATAATGAATAGGGTCATCATCATAGTGTTTTAGATTATATTTATTTTTATTATTTTTTAATTTTTTTTGCTTTCTTTTCCTTTTTTTCTTCTTTCTCATCCGCTTCTTCTTTTTCTTCTTCAATTATTTCCTCAGCTTCTTCGGCTGTCGTCTTGTCGCCGGCTTCTTCCAAAACTTCGTTTTCTTCAGCCAGTTTCATACTTTCGCCGTCACTTTCCAAGACTTTTTTCTCTCCGTCTTCGGCGGCTTCGATTATATCGATTTTCCAACCGGTTAGACGAGCGGCTAAACGGACATTCTGCCCATTTTTGCCGATTGCCAAAGATAACTTATCGGAATCGACTTTAACGACCGCTTTGTGTTCGGCTTCATCAAGATCGATAGAAATAACTTTAGCCGGAGCCAAGGCGTTAGCGATAAATTTTGCCGCGTCTTCACTCCATTCGATTATATCGATTTTTTCGCCTCCCAATTCATTAATTATAGTTTGGATACGGCTGCCGCGTTGTCCGACGCAAGAACCGACCGGATCGACATTTTCCGCGTCGCTCCAAATAGCTACTTTCGAACGAGAACCGGCTTCGCGCGCGATTTCTTTGATTTCGACTAAACCGTTAGCAATTTCCGGAATTTCCAAATAGAAAACTTTTCTTAAAATTTCTTCGCTGCGGCGGGACAAAATTATCTCCGGGCCTTTATGGCCTTCGCAAACTTCTTTAATATAAACTTTTATGCGGTCGTTCGGATTATAGCGTTCGCTAAAAATCTGCTCTTCGGCCGGCAAGATACCGATGGCTTTGCCTAAATCGACAAAAACGAAGCGGCCTTCGCGGCGCTGGACAATTCCGGAAACAACTTCTTTTTCTTTGCCTTTAAATTCGCCAAAGACCATATCTCTTTCCATCTCGCGCAATTTTTGGATAATAACCTGCTTGGCGGTTTGAGCGGCCATGCGACCGTAACTTTCCGGAATCGGCAAATCGGTAATAATTTCGTCGCCGATTTTAGCGTCATGTTTTAAAATTGCCGCTTCTTTGATTTGAATATCGGTTTTCGGATTAAATTTTTTAGTTTCTTCTTCGCTCGCCTCTTCTTCAACCACATAGAAACTGCGGGTATCTTCCCTAAACTCCTCTTTCGGTTTTTCGGCCGGAGCCGGATTATAAAGATTTTGGAGCATTTCCGCTTCTTCTTGTTCCGGTAAATTATCGACGACTGTTTTAACATCAAAAATCTGCGAACCGCCGGTGGCCGGGTCGAATTTAACGCGGATGTTTTGGTTGCGCTCGCCGAAGTCTTTACGGTAAGCGGCCGCCAAAGCGAGCTCGATAGCCGCAATCACCGATTGGTAATCAAGGTTTTTCTCCTCGCACAATTGTTTGATTGCTGTACTGATTTCAGACATATATTTTTTTTATTTTTATAGAAAAAGCTAATTGTAATAAACAACTAGCTTTCTATTATATGATACCACATTTATTATTTTTGTCAAAAATAAAATGCCGTTGTTGTATTCCGCGCCAATGCCAATTTTAAAAAATAATGTTATAGCCTTTTATCGATAAATCCAGGGTTCTTATTATAAAGGTGGCTAAAGCCCAAGAAGATAGAACAATAATCAAACCGATAACCGAATCTTTAATTTGGGAGACGGCTTTTTTAGCTTGGTCTTCGTTGCCGGCGGCCGTCATATAACGGAATCCGGCAAAGAGCGTTAGACCCAAGAAAATAGCCGCCAAAAACTGGAGGACCAGAACAATAATCCGAGCAATAATGATTCTGATATCAAGCTTGTTGTTGCCATAGACGGAGCCAATCTCCGATACTCCGACTTGGCTGCCAACTAAAGAAGTGTCGGCTGAGACCGGACCGGCGATTGAAACCAACATTAAACTGAAAATTGTTAGAAAAATAAAGGAAAAGATGCGCTTTCTGGAGATTATCATAAATATGATATAATTAAATTATGTTTGCGGCTTGTCTTTGCGGGAACAAAGCCTTATTCTTATTATATAAAACTGCCCCTAAAAATACAAGAAAAATGAGTTTAACCAGAAAAATTGCCCATAATACTTTAGTTCAAATTGCCGGGAAGATTATTGCCACCGTTCTCGGCCTTTTTTCGTTGGCGCTTATTACCCGTTATTTAGGGCAGACCGGTTACGGCGAATATACGACAGTTATCACTTTCTTGACTTTCTTTGCCACCATCGCCGACTTAGGTCTGACGCTAATCACCGTTCAGATGATAAGCGGCGAACGAAACGATGAAAATAAAATACTAAATAATCTTTTCAGCCTTCGTCTAGTATCCGCTTTATTATTTATCGGCTTAGCGCCTGTTTCCGTTATTTTTTTCCCTTACAGCCTCGCGGTAAAGATCGGGGTTCTAATAGCGGCCGCGTCCTTTATTTTTCCGGCTCTCAACCAAGTTATCATCGGTCTCTTCCAAAAAAAATTAAGTATGGGTCGATCGGCGCTGGCAGAAGTTATCAGCCGTATTGCTCTTCTTATCGGGATTATTATTACGCAGAGATTCAATCTTGGATTAACCGGCGTTTTAGTGGCAACCGTCGCCTCCGGTCTTGTCAGCTTTATTTTCCATTATATCTTAGCCGTAAAATTCGCGGTTATCAGACTTGAGTTCGATTTGTCTTTATGGAAACAGATTATCGGACGTTCATGGCCCTTGGCCGTTACAATCATTTTAAATCTTATCTATCTGCGGGCCGACACCCTGATACTTTCATTATTTAAGGGACCGGAGGTGGTCGGACTTTACGGCGCCGCTTATAAAATAATCGATGTTTTAACCACGATTCCTTTTATGTTCGCCGGTTTGATTCTGCCGATATTAACCGCCTCTTGGAATGGCGGCGATAAAAATCATTTTGAAAAAACTCTGCAAAAATCTTTTGATTTTATGGCCATTGTTGCGATTCCTCTGGTAATCGGGGCGCAATTTCTCGGACGCTCGGTAATGACTTTTGTCGCCGGACGCGATTTCGTTCTGGCCGGCGATATTTTAAAGATATTAATTTACGCCGTCGCCGCCATTTTCTTGGGAGCAATGTTCTCCCACGCGGTTATCGCTATCAACCGCCAAAAGAAAATGATCGGCTTTTACGTATTTACCAGTATCAGCGCTCTGGCCGCCTATTTTTATTTGATTCCCCGATATTCATATATGGGCGCCGCGGCCGTTACAATCTATAGCGAAGCGATGATTGCTTTTTTCTCGGCTTACTATATCTTTAAGTACACGCGCTTCTTGCCGAATTTAAAAATTAGCCTAAAATCTTTATTGGCCAGTCTGGCTATGGGCGGCTTTCTTTATTTCTCCGCCGGCTACGCCGACCGGAGTATCGGCCGACTGATTTTAATTATCGCAGCCGCCTGCATCATATATTTTGTTTTCCTTTATCTGGTCGGGGGAATAAAGACAGATGATCTTAAGTCGATTTTAAAAAAGCAAACCAAAGGCGGCGGAGAAACCTATAACCCAGGGACCAATCTTTAAACAAACCGGATTTGGTTAACGAATAAAATTTAAACAATATGCCTATAATCAATTTTCCCGAAATAATTTCCGAAAACGACGACTACTTAGTGATAAATAAACCGGCCGGTTTGGCTGTTCATGGCGGCGGAAATATCAAGGATACGACTTTAGCCGATTTGCTAATCGAACGCTATCCGAAAATCAAAACTGTCGGTGACGACCCGGTCCGCCCCGGCATTGTTCACCGGCTTGATAAAGAAGTCAGCGGTTTAATGGTCATCGCCAAAAATCAAGAAACTTTTTTGCATTTAAAAAATCAATTTAAAGACCGCGATATCCACAAAGAATATATCGCTCTGGTTAACGGCAAACTGCCAAACGATTATGGCGAGATAGATTTTCCGATAAAACGTTCGCGGGAGGGCTATAAGATGGCGGCCATGCCTCACAATACCGCCGATCTCTTAAGCCGCCGGAATCCGACCGACCGCGACCAAGGCAATCTTGAAGGCATGTTCAAGGCTCGAGAAGCGATTACCGAATACACTGTTATAAAACGCTTTATCCATTACACCTTGACTCAAGTTAAAATTAAAACCGGACGCACTCACCAAATTAGAGTCCATTTTTTTGCTCTCGGTTATCCGCTCGTCGGCGACCCGCTTTATTTTAATAAAAAAGCAAAAATCAGAAACGAAAAAAACCGTTTAGGGAGAATATTCCTGACCGCCAATAAATTAAGCTTTAAAGACCGCGCCGGCGAAACAAAAGATTTCTCCTTGGAAATGCCGACGGAACTAGCCGAATTTTTAAAAATAATAAAATAAGACCGAAAACAGCGAAATAAACCTGACTTCTTTCTTTGACGACCAGTCAAATTTCTACTATAATTAAGTAGTCTATATAAAGTTAATAATAAAAATAACAATATGAAGAAATTTCTTTCTGCCTTGAAACAAAAAAAGGCTTGGTTGGCGGTCGGAGTTATTATAATCGTCCTGATTATCGCCGGAGTAATAACTTCTCTGTCGTTAGTTAAAAACCGCGGCGCGCAAAAAAATGCGATTAAACCCGGAAAAAATATCAGCGTCGAAGAAGCGAAGGCAACCGCTGAAGACTTTATCAATAAATATTTGATGCAGTCCGGCAGCAAAGCGACTATCAAAGATATCACGACCGAATATGGCCTATATAAACTAAGCATCGATATAACCAGCGATGTGGTTGAGTCTTATATTACTAAAGACGGAAGACTGTTTTTCCCTCAGGCTTTAGATATTCCTGAAATCAATTCTTCTCAAGCCGGAAACCAGGAGAGCGCCGCGCAAACCCCGAGCGCCACAGTTACGAAAAAAAGCGATAAGCCGGTAGTTGAACTTTTTGTTATGAGCTACTGCCCTTACGGCACGCAAATCGAAAAAGGCATCCTCCCGGCGATTGAAGCCTTGGGAGACAAGATCGACTTTGAGTTAAAATTCTGTAACTATGCGATGCACGGCGAGAAAGAACTAAAAGAAAATTTGACGCAATATTGCATCCAGAAAGAAGAACCAAAGAAATTAAATGCTTATTTAGCTTGTTTCTTGGAGGCCGGCGATTCAGCCTCTTGTTTAACTGAAGCCGGTATCGGCGCCAGAACAATTGATAAATGTATCACCAGCACCGACAAAGAATTTAAGATAACGGAAAATTTTAAAAATCAAACCGATTACCAAGGAAGCTACCCGAGTTTTAATGTCGATAAGGACGATAATGTAAAATATGGTGTCGGCGGCTCGCCAACTTTAATTATCAACGGCGAAGACATCCAAAGCAACCGCGATAGCGCTTCTTTACTGGCGACTATCTGCAGCGCTTTTAATGAACAGCCTTCGGAATGCCAAACCGTTCTCTCCAGCGCGTCTCCTTCGGCCGGTTTCGGTTCCGGAACAACTTCCGGCTCGACTAGCGGCGGCTGCAACTAATTAAATACTTTAATTACTAAAAAGACTGTCATTTATCGACAGTCTTTTTTTATATCTTTTTTTGTCTTTTAAAAATTAAAGCAGGCTTTCAATTTCACCCTTAAGAGTTTCTTTGTTGCGCAGACCGATAAATTCCCCGGCAACCTTTCCGCCTTTAAATAATTTCATATTCGGGATGCTTTGAATCTGATATTCTAAAGCTAAATCCTGATTTTCTCCGTCTTCGGTATTTAATTTAACGATTTTTATCTTACCGGCCATATCGGCAGATAATTCATCTAAAATCGGCGCCATCATCTTGCAAGGCATGCACCAGGGAGCCCAAAAATCGACTAAGACCGGCAAATCGGAGTTTAGAACTTCAGATGCAAAGTTAGTTTTTGTTACTTCTAGAGCTTGTGACATAAAATTATTTAATTATTTTTGTATGTTTATTATACACTAAAATCCGGCCGAGGTAAATTTTGCTATTTTTTCAGAACCAGCCACAGATTATATCCGTCTTTTTTAAAAAAGGAGATTTCTAAATTAGCCGCGTGCGCGAGATTCTTCAATTCGCCTGCGGTAAACGCGTGGTAATAGCGGTCGGTTTTTTCTTCGCCGCGGGAATTCTTCCAAGGAAAGACCAAATCATTCGCCTCAAACTCATAGCGGCCGATTATCTTTAAAAAATAATTTTTTACCAATTTTAAGCGGTGTTTTCTATTGGCCCAAAGGTTCCAATTGCTGATAATTATTTCTCCGCTATCTTTTAACTTAACGGCCATATCTTTTAAGGCCGCTATCCTTAACTCTCGGCTCGGAATATGCTGGAGAACGGCCAGACAAAAAATAAAATCATAATAATTATCGGGGGTCTCTTTGAGTCCGTCTAGGGTTAAAATATCGCCGACAATAAATTTCTGCGCGGGATGATTTTTCTGCGCCAAAGAAACTAACGCCGAACTGCTATCAACGCCTAAATAGTCTATTTCTCTATCTTTTAAAGCTTCGAGCAGGCGCCCGTTGCCGCAGCCTAAATCCAAAACTCTGTCGCCGTTCTTTACTTTCTCGGCGAATGTTCTTATCTCCGGCCAAATTTCCTTTTTCCGCGTCGCGTCAAAATCAGCCGCAATATCTTGATAATTGTTTTGAACTAAATCCAATAATTTTATAACCTTCTCTTTCTTCATATTAATCGCTTAATCACGGCGGTTTAGCAGCTTATCTTAACAGCTTAAATATTCTTTTTTAGTATAATCCCTGCCGCCGCGATCTTTTATCTGTTTAACTTTTAAACAGCTGTCGCACTTTCCGCAAGGTTTAGCCGTTTCGTCGCCGAAATATCTTAAAATATATTCTTGACGGCAGCCGAGGTGATAAACATAATTTTCCATCTCGTCCAATTTCTCATAAGCGCGCGCCGCTTTGGCTTTTAGGGCTTTAAAGTCAAGATTAACATCTCCCGACTCAACCGCTTTTAAGACTTTTATTTCCGTTCCTCTAAAAGGCGGTTTATATTCTATCAAATCTTTTTCGGCCAATTTCTTAACCACGCGAAGCAATGAATCTTTTTTAACTTTCAAAACGACAGCGACTTCCTCCGGACTAAACTCCCAACCGGCCGCCAACTCTGAAGAATATTTCTCCCCTAATTTTTCCACAATCTCAATCTGGCTTTTGGCGCGCTTACTGATTGAAGAGGCTATTTCGTTCCAGTCTTTTTTTGCTTTTAAAAATGAATTTGACGTTTTTTCATTCGGCCGGGAAATATAACCCTCTTTTTCTAAAATTTTTAACGCGGTGCCGATAGCCATTTCCGGAACGGAGTCGGAAAGACTCTGCGCAATCTCCGCGTAAGTGACTAGAATGGAAGCGCTCGTATCAACCTCTAAATCAATTCGGCGCAAAAGAAAATCATAAATTTCTAAAATAATATTCGGGTCCGGATTATCGCCTTTAATAAAAAACTCTCTTAAATATCGATCCTGCTGATGATAAAAAAGCAGACAAAAACTCGGCTGGCCGTCGCGGCCGGCGCGTCCCGCTTCCTGATAATAAGCCTCAATCGTTCCCGGTAAATCGTGGTGGATAACAAAACGAATATCTTTTTTATTTATGCCTAAACCAAAGGCGTTCGTCGCCACGACTACCTGCGCTTCGCCGGTCATAAATTTTTCCTGAACCCAGCTGCGGCTTTCCGCGTCCATCCCCGCGTGATAAACAACCGCTTTGACGCCATTATCGGTTAACGCCTCGACTAGTTCATCCGCCTTAGAGCGCGTTCCGACATAAATTATACCCGAACCAAGATTAGAGTCGGAAGTTAATAAATCGACAATGCTTTCAATTTTTTTCCCGTTAGCCGCCGGCATAACCGCAAACTGCAAATTCGGCCGCGCGAATCCGGTGATAACCACGTCCGGGTCTTTTAAAGCCAATTGCTTAATAATATCGTCCCTAACTTCCGGAGTTGCCGTGGCCGTCAAAGCGACAACTACCGGCGAACCGACAAATTTAATTGCCTCCTTAAGGCGCATATAACTCGGCCGGAAATCATGACCCCATTGGCTGATACAATGGGCTTCATCAATGGCAAATAAAGAGACTTTAATATTTTTTAACTCAGCGAGAAAGGCTTGATTATAAAAACGTTCCGGAGCGATATAAACAATTTTATAAAATCCACTTTTAATTCTCGCCAACCGTCTTTGCGTTTCGTCCGGAGAAATTGAGGAATTAATAAATGTGGCCGGTATGCCAACTTTTTCCAAAGAATCGACCTGATCTTTCATTAAAGCAATCAAAGGCGAAATAACAATCGTTATACCTTCTAAAACTAGAGCCGGCAGTTGATAAATTAAGGATTTGCCGGCGCCGGTCGGCAAAACAACTAACGTATCTTTCTTTTTTAAAATATTATCAATCGCTCGTTCCTGGCCAGGACGAAAAGATCCATAATTGAAATGGATCTTTAAAAGCTCTTTGAGTTGTTCCTTTTGCTTAGCGATCATCTCGATTTCTCTTAAATATTTCTAAAACATTTTGGAATAAAAAGGCGATGGTCATCGGTCCGATTCCTCCCGGGACAGGAGTTATATATTCTGCCTTATCTTTCACATCTTCATAGTCGACATCTCCTAAAACTTTTCCGTCAACTTTAGTGGTCCCGATATCGATAATAACAGCGCCCTCTCTTATTACTTCTTTTTTTATCGAGTGCGGCAGGCCCAAAGCGCTCACTAAGATATCGGCTTCGTCGGATTTGTCCGGCGGCAATATTTCCAGTCCTCTGTCTTCAAGAACGTCTTTAATGCCCTTCCCAAAAATATCTGAGTTATAAAAAACGCAAGCCGTTTTGCCTTCATAATCAAAATTTATTTCATCAAGACACGCTAAAACTGCGGCAATCACCGGGGAAACTATAAAATCCGGATGTTCAGGATGAAAGCCATCAACATCTTTATCAGGATTTATCGCCTTAACAATTTTGTCGCTATCGAATTTTGCCGGCAAGGGTAATTGAATTAATATGCCGTCGACGAGCGGATCAACATTTAAAAAATTTATCGTATCTAAAATTTCTTTTTCCGAAGTATCGGCGGCTAATTTATATAGATGGGTATCGATGCCAACCTTTTTCCCCTCCTTTTCTTTAAGCGAGACATATAATTTAGAATCTTCCCTTTCACCCACTAAAATAATGGCCAAGTTCGGTCTTGGTCCATTAAATTCATATATTTCTTTGGCAACATCATCCTTTACTCTTTCCGCAATCGCGCGGCCGTCAATATTTTTTACCATATTTATAAAATTTCATTTTTTATTTTGTCGGAATCGGAAATTTTGCGCAAAGCTCTTTAACTTTTTGTCTTATCGACTTTAATTTTTCCTCATCTTCGCGTCTATTTAAAGCTTCGTCAATATATTCGACAATTAATTTCATCTCCGGCGCCTTCATTCCTCTAGTGGTCGCCGCCGGTGTGCCGATTCTCACCCCCGAGGGATTCATCGGCGGATTCGGATCATTAGGAATTGTCGAACGAGAAACAGAAATTCCGATTAAATCCAAAACTCTCTCCGCTTCTTTGCCGGCTAATCCCTTGTTCGATAAATCGATAACCATCAAATGGTTGTCCGTTCCGCCGGAAATTATTTTATAGCCGCGTAAAATAAACTCCTCTGCCATTACTCTGGCATTTGAAATTATTTGGGCTGCATATTCCGTAAATTCCGGAGTTAAAGCTTCACCAAAAGCAACTGCTTTGGCGGCTGTTATATGATCATGAGGTCCGCCTTGCATGCCCGGAAAAACTGCGCTGTCAATTTTCTTGGCATATTTTTCCTTACACATGATAATCGCGCCGCGCGGGCCGCGCAGAGTTTTATGGGTAGTGGTTGAGACAACATCAAAGATCGGCACGGGATTTTTTAATTTTTTCGCCGCAATCAAACCGGCAATATGAGCAATATCGGCGAAAGTATAGGCGCCGATTTCATCGGCAATATCTTTAAATTTCTGCCAATCTATTTCTCGGGAATAGGCGGAAAAACCGGCGACAATCATTTTTGGTCTTTCGGCTAAAGCAATCCGGCGAACTTCATCCATATCAATCACGCCCGTTTCCGGATTAAGACCATACTGGACAAAATTATATAAACGTCCGGAAAAATTAACTTTATGGCCATGAGAAAGATGTCCGCCATGATCTAATCGCAATCCCAACACTTTATCTCCCGGCTCCAAAAAAGCCATATAAACGGCGGCGTTGGCCGGCGAACCGGACAAAGGCTGAACGTTAACATGTTCGGCGTCAAATAATTTTTTGACCCGTTCGATCGCCAAATTTTCAATATCATCAATATTATGGTTGCCGCCATAATAACGGTGGCCGCTATAACCCTCACTATACTTATTTGCTAAAACCGTGGCCATCGCTTCTAAAACCGCCGGAGAAGCATAATTTTCCGAAGCGATTAATTCTAATTCGTTATTTTGCCGCTCCTCTTCCTTCTCGACTACTTCCCAGACTGAAGGGTCTTGTTGTTTTAGATGGTCGTATTTCATGTTTTTTGCTCTTATTTTATATCTTTATCTTAGTTTAGAGAGGGTCTTTTGTCAAAAAAGCATTATTTATTTTTTTGCATGTAGGTTTTTTCTAATTTATAGCCTAATTTCTTATAATAACCACGGACACCCACCCCGGAAATAATCGCCAATTTATTAATTTCTGCCGCTTTAACCAATCTTTCGGCCGCATTTAATAATTCTTTTCCTAAACCGCTATGCTGGACTTTTTTTATTTCTCCAACAGTAACTAATTCTCCATAAACATGAAGTTCACGGATAATCGCCGGCGCAATTGGACTATTTTTATCAATTCTTAAACGGCAAAAACCAAACAATATTTTCCCGTCGCAGCTGTCGGCGCTAATAAAATATTCCTGTCCGCCGGAAGACGGATATTCGACAATATTTAGCTGATATTTTTTTATCGGCTGATCTTTTGCTTCGCGGCAACGGATACAATTGCATTTTATTCCTTTCTGCTGCATCACTTGGCGCAAATTTGTAATCTTATTGCCGGCAATAATCGACTCCGCCGGAATATCGCGGATTAAACGGATAATTCTTACGTAAGTCGGGACTGATTCTTTACATTTAATTATTAGCTCTTGCAAAGCCTTGTCGGAATATGGCTGATATTTGCCCTGTTTGTACCATTTATACAATAAACTTCCCTTGGTGACCACGGTCGGATAAAATTTTATTTGATCCGGCTGGAATCTCTCGTCGCTAAATAATTTTTTAAATAATTCTAAATCTTTTTTCGGCGTTGCTCCGGGAAGAGCCGGCATTAAGTGATAGGTAACTTTAAAACCAAATTGTTTTAATAATTTTGTCGCCGCGGCAATTTCTTTAACGCCATGACCGCGCTTATTCAAAGCCAATATTTTATCATCAATCGCCTGAACACCGATTTCAACACGCGTACACCCAAGGTCGCGCATTTCTCGCAACTCTTTTTCATTAATATAATCCGGGCGAGTTTCTAATGTAACTCCAATAATATTATATTTAGCTATTTCGTTTTTTTTCTGCTCTTTATTTAAAGCCTTTTTTAAATCTTCTAAGCTTAAATTTTTTTTATAAGAATCTTTTAGGTCAACTTTCTTTTTTTGAAAATCATTGGCCGCTTTAAAACAATTTAGAACATACCAATATTTATATTTTGTCGGCAAATAACTCCAGGTGCCGCCAATAACAATCAGCTCGATTTTTGTCGGGTGATGGCCATTATTTTCTAAAGATTTTAGTCGAGAAGCGACTTGAACATAAGGATCGTATTTACAGCGAATCGCCCGCATTACTGCCGGTTCGTTAGATAAATAGCTCGTCGGGACATCAGATTCGTGCGGACAATAGGCGCAAGTCCCCGGGCAAGGGTATGATTTCGTCAACACCGCCACCGGCGCGATTCCGGACATGGTTCGAATTGCCCTTTTACGCAATATCTTTTCCAGAGTTTCTATTGATTTAATTTTTTTATTTTTAATCAATGCCCGATATTCGCGCAAAATATCGGAATTTAAAATCGCCGCTAATTTGTATTTTTTACAAATTAAGCGTTTAACCATTTCTAAATCATCGCGATTTTCTATTGTTTTAGCATAATTAATCAATAAATCTTTTATTGCTTCAACCATATGTTTCCTGTTATAATTGATATAAGCTATCTAACAATATACCATTTTTTGCGGTTTAACAATATCATTAAGATAAAAATCAATATGAAAAACAAAGCTTTAAAACTTCTTTTAGTCTTTGGCTTGTTGCTGCTGCCGTTTGGCGCGGCCAAGGCTTTTGACGCCAAAACCGGCGATTCAATTTATGTTCCAAAAGACGAAATCATCAGCGGCAATCTCTACGCCGCCGGAGAAACGGCCACAATTGACGGAGATATCACCGGCGACATAATCGCTATCGCGGAAACTATAAATATAAACGGCAGTGTCGGCGGCGACATAATCGCTATCGCTAAAACTATAAATATAAACGGCAGTGTCGGCGGAAATATGCGCGTCGTCGGATCAAATATAACCGTAAACGGGTCAATCGCCCGGAACATTAACCTTCTTAGCGACAGCGCCATTTTTGGTCCCGAAAGCAAAGTCGGCTGGGATGTTTTGGCGGCGAGCGAAAACATGGAACTGAAAGGAAATATAGAGGGCGGCTTATCCGGAAACTTCGGACACCTTCTGCTTGCCGGCAAAAACGGTAAAGATATAGATGTAGAAATAGCCGGAGACGGACTTTTAACTGTTTCTCCCGAAGCGGAAATCGCCGGCGCGATTATTTATCGCGCCGAGAAGACTGCCGAAATTTCTACGGAAGCGAAAATAAACGGCGCCGTAAAACAGGCGGGGCAAAAAGTCCCGGAAAAAATAAGTTTTTCCGCTTGGGTTTGGCCGGAACTGTATTCTATTTTCGGAGCGCTAGCTGTCGGTCTGGCTCTTGTTTTCTTAGGCAAAAATTTAACGCCGAATATTCTAAAGAAAGTAGAAAAAGACCCGTTGCGTTGTTCTATCTATGGTTTGATATTATTCGTCTCCCTGCCTCTAGCCGCTTTTATCCTGTTATTTAGCATAATCGGCATCCCGCTAGCCCTAATAACGCTTGCCGTCTGGTTTATGGGGATTTATATCGGAAAAGTATTTGCGGCTATTTTAATCGGTTCGTTAATTTTAAAAAATATTAATAAAAAAAATAACCCGAAGTTAATCTGGTCTTTAATTTTAGGCGTGGTTATTTGCTGGTTGCTATTTGCCATCCCTTATATCGGCTGGGTAATCGGCTTATTCGCCGCCTGGGTTGGTCTAGGCGGAACCTTTGCTTATGCTACAAATAAATCCAAACATCTTTAAAGCCTACGACATTCGCGGCATCTACGGAACCGATTTTGATAATGAAATGGCTTATTTATTAGGCCAGGCTTTTGTCGAACTGCGAAAGAACGACCTGGATTATCAACCCGGCAAAAACCTAAAAATAGCTGTTGCTTACGACATGCGTCTTTCTTCCCCCGCGCTAAAGAATAAGCTCATCGAAGGATTAATAACTGCCGGCGCCGACGCTGTCGATCTCGGCTTAGTTTCGACGCCGACTTTTTATTTCGCCGTCGCCAAATACGGATATGACGGAGGCTTGATGGTTTCCGCGTCGCATAATCCGAAAGAATGGAACGGATTTAAAATGGTTAGAGCCAAAAGCGTGCCGATTAGCGGCGAAACCGGCATAGAGTTTATAAAAGAACAGATACTCGCGAATCATTTTCTGCCGGCGGAAAAACCCGGACAAATTTTATATAATAATGATTCGTTGCAAGATGAGCTTAATTACACTCGCGGCCTAATCGATATAAAAAAAATAAAAAATCTAAAAATTGTCGCCGATTCGGCCAATGGCATGGGCGCAACTTACCTTGAACCTATTTTAAGAGAAATACCGGGCGAGGCAATACCGCTTAATTTTAAACTTGACGGTTCTTTCCCGGCGCACGAAGCCGACCCGCTAAAAGAAGAAAATCTGGTCGACTTAGAAAAAGCAGTTATAGAACATCGCGCCGACTTGGGAATTTCAACCGATGGTGACGGCGATAGAATATTTTTTGTCGACAATGAAGGCGAAATTATCAGCCCGGCGATTATCCGCGGACTACTGTCCCAATCTTTTCTGGCCGATAACCCGGGGGCAAAAATCGGCTATGATATCCGTCCCGGAAAAATAACGCCTGATATGATAACGGCGGCCGGCGGGATTCCGGTTGTCACCCGCGTCGGACATTCGTTGATTAAAGAGCAAATGTTAAAAGAAGATATTTATTTCGCCGGCGAATCATCCGGGCACTTTTTCTTTAATAGCCCGATTGGTTGTTTCGAATTCCCGAGCCTGATGATTTTAAAACTGTTGATTTTATTCTCCGCCAGCGATAAATCAATTTCCGAACAGATAAAACAATATAAAAAATATTTCCTCTCCGGAGAAATAAATCGGACGGTTGCCGATAAAAGCGCGGTCTTTAAAACTATTAAAGAGACGTACGCCGACGGAAAGATAAACGAGCTTGACGGCGTTTCGGTCGAATATCCCGATTTCTGGTTTAATGTCCGCGGATCGAACACTGAACCGAAAATCCGTTTAAACCTTGAAGCTATCAGCCAGGAAATAATGGAGAAAAAACGCGATGAAGTGCTCGGACTGATAAAATAAAAGATATAAAAAGACCATTCCGTTCGAATGGTCTTTTTTAATTTCCAAATTTATCGATAAATTTGTTTATTCAACTGTCACCGACTTGGCGAGGTTTCTCGGCTTATCGACATTCAGTCCTTTGCTATCGGCAATATGATAGGCGAGAAGTTGAAGCGGAATCACATTTACAATCGGCGATAAAAATTTACTGACCACCGGAACCTTAATCATATAATCCGCCAACTTTTCAATATTCTCATATTCTTGATCGACAACCGCGATAATCTTTCCGCCGCGCGCTTTTATCTCTTGCATGTTGCTGATTATTTTATCGGATAAATCATTTTTCGTCGCCAAGAAAACTACCGGCATCTTCGCATCGACAAGGGCAATCGGTCCGTGTTTTATTTCCGCCGCCGGATAACCTTCGGCATGGATATATGAAATTTCTTTTAATTTTAAAGCTCCCTCAAGCGCGACCGGAAAATTTAAACCGCGCCCTAAATACAAAAAATTATTTATATTTTTAAACTTTTTAGCGAGCCTTTTAACCGATTGGTCGATTTTTAACGTCTCTTTGACAACTAAAGGAAGATTATCTAAATCCGCCAATAATTTTTTATCCAATTTCTCTCCGGATGATTGCTTAATATTAAGCGCCAATAACAGCAAAGCGGCCACTTGGGCGGTAAAGGCTTTTGT